>NZ_JBEZHQ010000013.1:0-179997 GCF_040650675.1 Streptomyces sp. NPDC048637 | reverse complement strand
GCGTTTCCGCCTTTCGGCTTCTTCGCGTTTCCAACCTTACCAGATCCGTTTCCGTCTCTGGCGCCCTGTTGGAGCGGGTCGGCCGTTTCGCTTTCGCTTTCCGGCCTTTCCGACTCTACCAGATCCGTTTCGGTCCGTTGCCGGTCCGAATTCGTTTCCGATTGCCCGTCGGAGGGGGTTCCGCCGTGGTGCGGCAATTTGCGTTGCCGCGCCTTTCGGCGTGATCACTACGTTAGCGGAATTCCTCGTTGACGCATAATCACGTCGCGGTCCGAATTTCGGCATGCCGAAATTGTTCCCGTTGAGGGGCCGTGCAGTAGTGGTGTGCCGCGAAGCGGCGGGATGGCTGCCGTCGGGCCTGTCGGCTCCGTGGCAACTCGAACAACTTACACGATCCTATGACTGCGGCACGACTCGGAGGTACGTCCACGGTGATCCGAGCTATGCCGGACCGCTAGCTTGCCGGAACACCTGGGCGCTGGGGCACCCGGAACCGGACCGCGGAACTACGTCGAACCACGACTTGCGGCACGCTCCATGGGGACGGCTGTGGGCGGTGCCCTGCCGGGCTTCCACGAAGCCAGACCGCAGGAACTGCACGGGGCGGATTGTGCGTTTTCCCCGACCCTCACGGTGCTCTTGGTGACATTCGGGGGCCCGCTCCCGGCTCCCTCCTGGTCTGGGCCACTGCCGGTCAGCTGTCTGATCAGGTGAAGCCACGGGTGCGGCGGCTCAGCCGAACAGCTGGGAACCGAGCGGATGTTGCCGGTCGAAACCAGGGAGGATCAGGAATGTCGCGCTGGCGGTTGTGGTGGTGAACTGCAGCAGTGCGTCGGAGGTGTCCATGTGGGTGAGGGTGGCGGTGAAGGTCCGCAGGTCGTTCTGGAAGCTGATGAAGAGCAGGCCGGGGGCGGGCTCGTCGGTGCTGTAGGAGCGGCGGAGCATGAGCCCGACCCCGACCACGGTGGCGTGCGCTCTGCGCACATGGGCGTCCGCGGGGACGAGATAGCGCCCGTCCGGTGTCTTGGCGCCGAGTTCCGGGCCCGAGGCAGCGGTGCCGCCGGAGAGGGGGACGCCGCTGGCCCGGCGCCGCCCGAAGGCTGCTTCCTGCTCGGCTACGGACAGGGCGGCGAACCGTGGCAGGTCGAGTTCCATGCGCCGCAGCACGGCAAGGGTGCCGCCGGCGACCGTCGGGGGCCCGGCCAGCCACAGGTCGCGTTGTTGTTCGGCGGTCGTGTGCGGGCCCACGATGCCGTCGATGAATCCGAGCGGGTTTCGTGGCGCGGTAAGGCCGTTGCCGACGGACACGTTCGTACCGCGGCGTGCGGACTGCCGCCAGCGTTCGCGGATGCGGTCGCCGGCCTGGTCCAAGAGAGCGGCGGCGACGACCGGTAAGAGCAGTGCGTCGCCGGCGCAGATCTGCAGCAGCAGGTCTCCGCCGCGTGCCCGTGGGGCGATCCGTTCGCGGGAGAATCGCGGGAGGTCGGTCGCACCGGGCAGCGAGGCACCGGCCGTGCGCACCAGCCGGGGACCCACGCCGACGGTCACGGTGAGGTCGCCCGGCGGCAAGCCAAGCAGCCGCGGGTCGGTCCCCGTGGTCAGTGTGCGGATGGCCTGGCCGAGTTCGGCCAGTAGCGGGCCGGGAGCCACGGCGGTGCAGAGGTCGGCCACCACGGCCAGCAGGTTGCCCTGGGCCGGCTGGGGAAGCGTGATGCCTGCCTGATACCGGCCCATCGCCGCAACCGGCGCCGGCGTGGCCGCTGGGGTAAGGGCGTGCCGGCCTGACTGGGCGGCGTCCGATGTGCACCCGGCGGCCAGACCGGCGGCCACCACGGCGCCGGTGACATCGAGGAACCTGCGGCGCGACGGATGGTGATCGGCTCGGTGCATGGTGTGCAGAGTGCCACAGCCGCATCGTACGTGCCGGTCAACCTCCCGATTCTGGCTTGGACTTGGGCGCGTCATGCCAGACTGGGATCATGCCTCGATTAGCTCTTCGCGTGGTGGCGGCGGTACTGGGCACGCTGGCGCTTGTGGTCGGCTGCAGCAGCGGCGATGGCGGATCGGGCAAGGGCCGGCGACCGGCCGGTGCAGAGGTGACGATCCGAGTGCCTGCCGATGCCCCGACGATCTCGGATGCGGTGTCGTTGGCCCGGCCCGGTGACCTGGTGCTGGTCGCACCGGGCGTGTACCACGAGTCGGTGAAGATCGGCACGGCGCGCATCACTCTTCGCGGTGCGTCCCGGGACAAGGTCGTCATCGACGGGCGGTTGCAGCAGCCGAACGGTGTCGTCGTCGCGGCGCCCGGGGTGGCCGTGGAGAACCTGACCGTGGAGAACAACACGCAGAACGGCGTGCTGGTCACCGGTTCGGCGAAGGCGGCCGCCGGGCTGCCGGGGCAAGGCGGCGGCTACGACACCGGCGATGAGCCCGTCACCTTCCTGAAGTCGTTCCTGGTCTCGTATGTGACCGCGACCCGCAACGGTCTGTACGGCATCTACGCGTTCTCCGCGCAGAACGGTGTCATCGAGCACTCGTACGCGTCGGGCAGCGCCGACTCGGGGATCTATGTCGGCCAGTGCAAGCCCTGCAACATCGTGGTGCGGGACAACGTCGCCGAACTCAACGCGGTCGGTTACGAAGGCACCAACGCCAGCGAGGACATGTACGTGGTCGGCAACCGCTTGGTCGGCAACCGGGTCGGACTCACCACCAACTCCGACCACCAGGAGAAACTGCTCCCGCAGAAGGGCTCCGTCATCGCGGGCAATCTGATCGCCGCCAACCAGCAGACGGCCACCCCGGAGCAGGCCGACGGCGGGTGGGGCACCGGCATCGGCATCGACGGCGGCAGCGACAACCGGTTCATCCGCAACCGCATCGCCGGCAACCGCAACGCCGGGCTGGTGATCACCGCGACCGCCGACCTACCTCCGGTCGGCAACCAGATCGTGGACAACACGTTCACCGGCAACGGCGTCGACGTCGGCTGGACGTTCCCCACCGCCACGCGGGGACGCGGCAACTGCCTGCGCGGCAACGATCTGCGCACCACCGTGCCCGCCCGGCTCGCGACGACTGCGGCCTGCCCGCTTCCGGCCGGGTCGTCCTCGCCGGCCAGCACGTGGGCGGCGCCGACGGTACCCGGTGGCATCCCGTTCACCGAGGTCGCGGCGCCTGCTCCGCAGCCGCAGTTCCCCGACGCCGCCACCGCGGGCGCCAGCGCTGTCCCGTCCGTCCCGGCCCTGCCGAAGACGGACGGCATCCAGCTGCCGCCGGCGTCCCTGCTCGCCGCGAACGCGCGGGTGCAGACGTCCTGAACAGCGGCTAACGGGTCGGGGTGGTTCCGGGTACCGGCTTGACCGGAACGTACTTGTGGGTGTCGAAACCGATGACTACCGGCTCCGGCTGCGAACCCACGCTGACGCGGACCCGGTACATGGTGCCGTCGGAGCCGATCCAGTAGCGCACGTTGCCCGCCGTACCGGAGCGGTCAGGGGAGGACGGTCCGGTCATGACGTCCCCCCAGTGCCCGTCCACCTGCTCCCGCCCCCACCAAGCAGCGCCGTTCTGCGGCAGCAGTTCGGCGTTGTCCGGCCGGTCGCCGCCGAGACCGAGCGCGATGGACAGGGAGGTGTCCAGCGCGCTGCCGGACGACAGCAGCGGACGGTCGTACCAGCCCGAACGGGGCGGCGAGGCGGGCGCCTGCGCCGGGGCGTCCGTCATCGGGCGGACGTGCACCGAGGTGGGCGTCCAGTGGATCAGCCCGTCGCTGGACTTGTCGCGCCCGGTGCCGTGCACCACGCCGTAACCGGCCTTGCGCCGATAGTCGACGGACCCGGTGACGGTCAGCCCGCCGGCCGTGCCCGGCACGGTGATCGTCACCGCGCGGCCCTGCGTCTGGTAGTTACGGAATCGCGTGATCGCCAGCCGGCTCGCCTCATCCGTCGTCAGCGGGCGCGGACCGCCGGCGCCGGAGCCGCCGTCGGCGACCAGGAACGCGGCCACCGCGATGGCCCCGATGCCGATGACGGCCGCGGCCCGGCGCGACCGCGGCCACCGGCGCCGGTCAGCCGGACGACCCGGTGGGGCTTGCCGGATTCTCACGCTCCGCACGCGGTTCGACGCTGACACTCTCCGATTCATCCTTTCGATCACCACACCGTCCGGCGCCGCGGGCTCGCGGCAGCGCTCGGCAGTCCGGTGGCAGACCACGCCAAGGCCGGCCCTCATGGACCGGCCGAGAGGTGATCTGCCCGTCCGCGCCGTCCGGATCGCGGACGGGCAGATCACCGTTGTGCGGTTCGTTCAGCGTTGCCGGGCGCGACGATTCCGGGTCACGAACACGATGACCAGGCCCGCACCCACCAGCAGACCGACGATGCCGATCATCTCCGCCAGCCCGGGCGTACCGGTGTTCGCCAGCGAACCCCCGCCTCCACCGGCCGGGGCCGGATGGTTGGCAGACGGCGCGGGCGACGGCGGCGTGGAGGCCGCGGGCGGCGTCGGAGCCGGTGTCGGTGTGGGAGTCGGTGTGGGTGTCGGGGTCGGTGTGGGAGTCGGGGTCGGTGTGGGAGTCGGGGTCGGGGTCGGCGTTTCCTTCGGGATGTACACCCCGGCGTCGATCGTGTGATCGACCCCGCCCGGCTTGTCCGGCGCCGTGACAGCCGCGTGGCCGTTGCACAACGGTCCGGTGGTCGGCGGGGTCACATTGGAGTCGTGCGCACGGTTGGCACCGGCCCGCGGGAGCGTGAACCTCAGCTCGCTCGCCGGGGGCTGCTCGGGCACCTGGCTGGTGTCCGCGGTGCACACATCGAACTGCACCGTGTACTTCGCGCCCGGCGTGAGCTCGTACGCGGCGCCGACACCACCGAAGTAGTACTCGCCGGCGGCATTGGTCCTGGTCGTGGCGACCTGTTTGCCGTCCGCGTCCAGCAGGTTGATCGTCGCCCCCGGCAGCAGCACGTGCCCCGGGTCCTGGATCCCGTTGTGGTCGCCGTCGAACCACACGACGTTGCCGATCTGGATCGGCGCGTTCGCCGCCGCGTACGCGATGTCACCGAGCCCGCCGGCCTTGCCGAACCCGCCTTGTGCCTGGCTGACGAACTGGAACCCGTTGGCGGTCGGGTTGTTGCCCGGGCCCTGACCGGTCGTGATGTCGTGGTAACCGGTCCCTGAGGTCGCGACGTTGACGACCGGGTCGAACTCCGTGCTGACGACCCACTGCTGCTGCGGGATATAGGCCACCGACCCCAGCGCGGTCTCCTGGTGCGCGTTGGCGTAAAAGTCGCCCGGGAAGTATTCGACGACACCGGCGGCCTGGCCGCCATTGTTGGCGGGGGTGGCGTGGTTGGGGCAGCTCCCGGTGCCTTCCCACTGGTATTCACCGGTGGGAGTGGCGCAGACCATGGTGATGTCACCACCGGACATGCCGTTTTCCGCCGTGTCGTTCCCCGGGCGGGGGTCCAGCCCTCCCCAACTGACCACGTCCATGAACCGGTCACGGAAACCCAGGATCATCGAGCCGTCGCGGGCGAAGGCGAGGGAGGCCAGCTCCGGCTGCGGATCGATGAAAACGCTGCCCGCCTTCCGGTCGTCCCACGTGTCCAGGCTGGTGTTCCACGGGTTCCAGTGGGTGGCCTTGTCGCCGGAACCGAAGACGCTGCCGCGTTCGTCCGTGAGCGGGTGGCTCAGCACCGTGGTGAACCGCTTGCCGTCGTAGGTGGAGACGAAGGCTTTCAGGTCCGCGCGCTGCTGCGTGCTCTCCGCGCTGCACACGCCGCCGACGTGCAGCGTGTTGTTGTGGATCTGGAGACCGGACGGCCGCCAGTCGTCGGGGCTCGCGCACCCCGGGTCCGGGATCGGGACCGTCGACTTGGGCGCCGCGGCGGTGGCCCCTGTCGCGTCGAAGCTCACCAGGCTGCGGGTCCGCAGGTTCACCGCGTACAGCGTGGAGCCGTCCTCCGACAGGGCCAGGCCACCGATGCTCTCCTTGCCCGGCGCGTCGGTGAACCCGGGATCCTTGATCATGTTGGCGGTGTCGTGCCGCGTCACCGCGGCGTCCGGCACCCGCGCGAACAGCTCCGGCGCACCCGAGCCGTTGACCGGCACCGTGTAGATCGCGCCCCCGCCCTGCGGCCCGTACGGGGCGTACCGGCGGGCGAACGCGCTCTGGAACAGCCGGGTCCGGTGCTTGTCGTACGCCACCCCGAACGTCGTGCCCACCTGGTCCTGCGTGGCCAGCGTGGTCGGGCACGCCACATCGGTGGGACACGTGCCCCGGGTCTTCGTCCCGAACGCCACCAACGCCCGGTTGTCGCTCCCGTTGGCGCCGTTGTGGATCGGCACGAAGTACCGCGAGTCCGGCAGCGTGTAGTCGGCCGGATCCCACACCCCCGTCACCACCGAGGCGTTCTTTTCGTCCGACACATCCACGAACGACGTGAAGCTGTCGAAGTGGTTCTCCGCCGTCGACGCAGGCGCCGCCCGCAGATAGCCGCTGTACGGTGCCGGGATGCTGACGTCGACGCGGTACTGGCCGCCGCTCAGCACGGTCGACTGCGCCACCACGACCTTTCCGGTGGCATCCGTGACGCCGGTGACAATGTGCCCAGCGGGGTCGGAGATCTCCACCTTCATGCCCCGCTGCGGCACGTCCATCGTCGCGTTGATCACGCCGGTGCCGAAGAAGTCGCGCAGCACCTCAACCGTCAGCGTGCCGTCGGCGGTCGAAGCGGCGGCCGGTCCAGCCGTCGCTCCCACGGCGCCGCCCGCCAGCAAAAGAACAGATAACGCGATGCGTGCCGGCGGCTCCACAAGCCTCCGGACTAACCGGCGCGAGTCTCTGCCGAGTCGGTTCATGGCATCACACTCCACACTTCTCTTGTCGTGAAATCGAAACGACCGCTGCTCGCTGACGTCCGCTTCCTGGCCCCAGGAGCGGAAGCCCGTCGCGAACGCCACGGAAAAGGAAAAGGGCGGCCCACTGCTACTGCGTGGACCGCCTTTTCATGATCTTTCAGCGATATTGTGGACGAGCCGTAAGTGCCACAGGCCAGAAAAAGCGAACATGCGTTCAGAACCCCGGGCAGCGCCGCCCTGCAGTGAGTGTTTTCGCAGATCAATCACGGTATCCCCGCCCCCACCGCCGACCTCGCCCACCTCGCCGACCGCCATCGCGAGCAGCGCGCGATATTCTATGCGCTGGAGTCTCGCCGCCACCAGCAGAACCCTGGAATCCATGGGGATCCTCTGGTAATCCCCAGGCGCCCAGAGAATGGCGACCGGAAGAATATGCGAATAACGAGGTGGTGGCTGAATCCGGTCCCGTTGAGTGCGTGACGCCCCGATGACGCGTCTGGGACATCACGCGAGGGCCTTGTGCCAGGAGATAGATCCAATCCCCTGGTGACACGGTGGTGCGGCCGTGTTGAGTGCACGAAGGCACGCCGCCACCAACGCGCCCGCCTGCCTTCGGTGGCAAGGAACAGAACAGGTGCCTTCCAAGCACTTGGCCGCAGGTTCGAGTCCTGCCGGGGCGCCGACGGATCGCCGTCGCAATCACGAAGACCCGGTCCTGTCGGACGAGGACTGGGCGGTCATCGCCCGCCGCATGGTCGCCGCCACGAGCATCGCCCCCGACGACGAGGCGGCATGCCGGTGGGGCCGTACGGCACGCCGACGACCACATCCACATCATCGCCACCCTCGTGCGCGACGATGGCCGCCGCCCCCGCCGCCCCAACGAAGCCCGCCGCGCCCAGACCGAGGCGCGCAGCATCGAAGCCGACTATGGGCTGCGCCGCGTCACCCCCGGCGACGGCACTGCCGCCAAGCGCCCCACCACTGCCGAGCGCCACAAGGCCGAACGCGGCCAGGAAGCTGCCTCGCGTGAGCTGCTGCGCGACCACGTCCGCCGCGCCCTGGCCGGCGCCGTGGACGAGACTGAGTTCTTCGACCGGCTCGCCGCCGAAGGCGTACGCATCAACAAGCGCATCGCGCCCCCGGAGACGCGCTCGGCTACAAGGTCGCCTTGGTCCGCGAGCGCAACAAGGCACGCGAGCCCATCTGGTTCTCCGGATCCGAGCTTGCACCAGACCTGCCTGGAGATCATGATCTTGACCGTCGTTGCGCTGCCCGCTGGCACTCCGCCCGAGGCCACACCCAGCAAGCCGAGGCCGCGCAGCGCGCCGCCGACCACCTGCGCGCCGCCTACCAGGCCACCGCCGCGGCACCGCTGGCCGCCATGCGCGCCTACGGTCAGCGCCTTCCCGACCCAGTCCGGTGGCACCACGTCACCACGATCCACAAAGCGCTCCCCCACCTCGCCGAACGCCTCGAGGCCGAGCCCGGCTGGGGTGCCCTGGCCGCCGTGCTCGGCCAGGCCGAACGCGCCGGCCACGACACCAGAACCCTGCTGGCCAAGGCCACTGCGCAACGCGAACTGGACAGCGCCGACTCGATCAGCGAAGTCCTCGTCTGGCGGTTGCAGCATCTCGGCTACGTCACCCCGCCTGCGTCCGCGCCCCGTCCCCAGCGTCCTCAGACCCCGCCCAATCCGGTCCCCGCCGCAGCCGTCATCGCCCACCAGGCGGAGAAACGGACCGGCGGGGTGATCACGGTCTCAGCACGGGAAGCAGACAGGGGCTTTGCAGCAGCATGGTGCTGTGCCGGTCATCATGTCTGGTTCCGGCCCCCGTTCATCGGCCAGTGATCGCTGTGCGGTAGACAGGGGTCGGTTGCCATACTGCCAACCGGGGGGATGACATTGAGCGGTTTCGAAGTTGATGCCGGCCAGATGATCCGAGCATCCATGGCGATGATGGACGTCATGAGGGGTGTCCGGGACACGGCTATCGGTCTCGCGGGTGAGTTGCAGGACCAGCGCGGGATGGCTGGAGACGATGATGCCGGCAGGGCGTTCGCCTCGGTGTACAAGTCGGCAGCTGGGACCACGCTCGACCAGATCGGCTTCGGCTCGTACATCATGGGGGCGACGGGTTCGGGCATCATGCAGTCCGCCCGGGAGTACATGGCGGCCGAAAGCCAGGTGAGTGCCGGGCTTCTCGGCAAGCAGGAAGACCTCTCGGCCAATATGGGAGACCCGGGAGCCGACTGTTCGTCCCGTTTCATCGGACTGGGCGAGGAGTTGCCCGACGCCGTCGGTGACACCGCCTGGTACGACCAGTACGCGCCGGGCGGCGGCGATCTTTACCGCGGCTCTGCGCAGAAGGCGCGGGATGTCGCCGGGTCCTGGCGGCATGCTGGAAAGCTCATGGAGCGGTTCTATGGGGAAGCCCAGGTTTGCGCTTCGACCGCTCGACGCCATCACACCGGAGCCGCGGCCGATACGTTCCAGGACTACTTCAAGCGGTGCATCGGCACAGGCACCCCGCCCTCACAGGCGCATGGTGACGAGCCTCTGATGGCCAACCTTGTCGGCGCATGTACCCAGTTGGCCAATGCCTGCGACAGCTATGCCGACCACATCGAAACCGCGCTGGCTGCCATCGATGTTCACAAGGCCGACTTCTTCCGTCTCGACCTTCCGTGGGAGCAGCCGATGCTGGGCGGCAACGGCTTCGACGGCGGTCTCCACGATGCGGTCCGCGGCGATCCCCGCATACGTCAGCTCGGCGACATCGCGCACAGCCTGGACTCCTCGCAAGCACGGATCAGGCTGCCCGGCGGGGACACGGTGCCCCGTCCACCGCTGATGCCGGGCGGGGGCATCAGGGTGCCCGTACCGATCATGCTCGCCTCCACGGCACCAACCCTGGTGCCTATGGGACAAGCGGTTGACCCGGGCCTCGCACACAGTGACCCGTTGCCGCCCAACCACCCCAACCTGCTCTCCCCAGCTGATCAAGCCGCGTTCCGGACCTGGCGGAACTCGCTCCCCGCTCACGGCTTTGCCGGTGGTGGTGACGCCAGCAAGCCGGAGAACGCCTATCAGAAGCGGGTGGCCGGCTACCCCGAACGAGAAGTGCCGCTCCCCGCCGGAGCGCCTGGATCGTCCAAACGAGGGCTGAGCGTCGACGGGATGCGGCCTGCGGACGGCTACGCCGTGGAGGCCAAGTACGTGCGGGAGCCCGGATGCCGGAACACCTTCCGGCGTCTGAGCGAAGTGGACAAGACGCTGGGCACGCCGGTCCAGCTCAAGCAGGACGGGACGACCGTCAAGTTCGACCCGCGCCGGGACGGCATGTTCCCGGCAGACGAGCGGGAACTCACGCGCTACCACGCGGCTATGTCGGACCCGCGAAACGCCAAGATCAAGGGGTTCGAGATCATCACCAATGACAAGGAAGGCTCCGCGTACTGGCAGAGCATGATGGCCATGACCGGCGTAAAGGGCACAACCCGCTACGAACCCTGAGACTACGGACTCCCCCATGACTGACAACGAAGACCGCGCGACCCTCCTCTTCTACCCGCCGGTGGACAATGCGAACTCGTGGCACATGACCTTCGAAGGGTTCGAAGAGGCTCTCAAGCGCCAGTTTCCCGATGCCGTCACGCAGATGATGCCCACGATGTTCCGGGGCGGGACCTACCTGGACTTCGAGGTGACAGTGGGGCCGGGAGCCGACGTCCAGGGCATGGCCACCCTCCCCGTCGAGGAGTGCGGCTGCATCACGCTTATCGGTGTCTCGCCAGGCGAGGCAGCTCCTCTCGCGAAGTGGCTGCGCGATGAGTTCAGTCCCTCCCCCGAACTCATCCGGTTCAGCAGCGAGGGGGCGATGGAAATCGGTGACGAGACCCACTGGGAACTGCCGGCCGCTGGAAGTCAGGAAGAGATCGAGGAGGATCTCCGGGCGCATATCGCCTACATCGAAAGCGCCTGAATCGGCCAAGGCAAGACTGCCACCCAGCTCGACCTGCGGCCAGCTCGCTTCGTAGGCGGCGTCAAGGTAGGCCAAGCGACGGCGGCCCGGACTGTCGGGTGCTCCGGGGGCGGTCGCGTTGATCAGCGGAGCCCCAGATCGAACGGGGTGGTGACGCAGCGAAATCCCGTGTCGTTGTCGCTCATCGTCTCGAACGCGTCATTGAAGGAAGCCGGGTCGGCCAGGGCGAACGGGCTGGTGAACGCACTGCCCTTGAGAGCTCGGCGACCGGCTTTCGGCCGCAATACTTCGCGGAGGTCTGGCGCCCCGAGGAGCCGTCCCTCGTGATCCCCATCGCCACTAAGGGCAACCACAGCAACGCGGCCATCTTGGCCGGACAGTTGGCGTCCGCATCGGCACACGCCGAGGCCGTGCACATCGGGGCGTGGAACGAGACCCCGAGCCTGCTGTTTAGCACGGAGCTGCCCGCAGGCGGCACCCTGACCGTCCACGCGCTGCAGGCAGCGGGCCGTGACGGCCTGCTTGCCGTCCCCTCTGGCGGGAGCAGGGCCGACCTGGACTCCGATCCGGTGCAGGAGAACCCCTTTCCGGGAATCCAGCCGCCCCGGGACGGGGGCATGGCCCGCGAGCCCGTGCCCGGCTGCCACGTGACCCCCGAGTACTTCGGGTGGTTCCAACAAGTCCTCGGGCATACGGCGGCGGCCGGGCTCACGGCCTTCACCGGCTCCGGCCAGGGCACCGCCCGCTACCTCACCGAGCGGCAGGGCAACGACCGCTTCGACGATTTCGAACACGCCGCTGTGGGCAGCGTCCAGGACATCAGCCACCGGCTCCTCGGACGCGCCTACGCCGGCACCGACCACGTGTTCCGGCTGAACGGACCTCGCGTCGAAGCCTTCTCCGGTATGGATGAACAGCTCTTCGAACTCCTCATGGCAGGGAAGGCCGAGGAGTACCGCGTCCGCGTACACGCGGCCCGACACGCCCGTCCCAAGCTCGCCTGGGACAAGAAGTGGGATGGCCCCGTCTCCGTCCATGCCGACGGGTCCGTCCTCGCCATCCGCCTGCTGCCTGGTCAGCGAGTGAAGCGCAGCTAGCGGACCGTCCCGAAAAGGCCGGAAGGTCAAGCGCGGGACCTGCGAGAACCGCCGAAGACGCAGGTCACGGACTCTATCCCGCAGATCACACCAAGTGCCTACTAAGCACTTGGCCGCAGGTTCGAGTCCTGCCGGGGCCTCGAACCTGCGGCCACCACATACGTGGTTCCCCGACCGCCAGCCATGCGGCGCCAGGGGCCCGCACCGCAGCCTGCGTGCGGCGCCCGTGGGCAACGGGCACCATCCGCACCCTCACCCCGGCTCCTACCACCCCGCAGCGCCCGTCCACGACGAAATCCGCAGCCGGATGCGTCCCCATCCAACTGAACCGTCAGCCGCATCCAGCAGCGGTGCGGATAACCAGGGATTACGAAAGGTGACGAAGCGTCAGAAGATCCAGCACGGATCCGGCAACGGGCACGGCAACGGGGCCGACCCCATCTGACCTGCATATCTGGCGGATCGCTACGTCGATGCCACGGCGGCGACTCAACGTTGAACCGGAACACCGACGCCTCGGCTACGACCTGCGGAAACCGCTCATCGGAAGGCGCAATCCAGCAGCGATCCAGCGTGCGGCCGCCACCGCGTCAGCCCCGTGCAGCCCGAGCAGTGGTGAGCGGGCACAGCAGCGGGAATACCCGGGCACGGTGCGTAGCGACCGCATTGGGGCCGATTGGCGCCCGGCGTCGCAGAACCTCGTCGCTACCAGTCCCCCGACGACGACACCGAGCTCGCGAAGGGCCTCGTCCCCCGGCAAGGCCGCCGCCGACACCACCCCGGGCGCGAACACAGGCGGCTGCGTCGGATCAGAGGCGCTCTCCCTGCCCCGCCTACGGAGGCGGGCACCGTCCCCCCGCGCACGCACAAAACCCGCAGCTCAGGCGCCCTTAGCCGCCTTCTCCAGCACCACGACGCACTCCACATGATGCGTCATCGGAAACAAATCAAACGCCCGCATCCGCCGCGGAACATACCCCGCCTCCGCGAAGTACTTGAGGTCGCGGGCCAGGGCCGCCGGGTCGCACGCGACGTAGGCGATGCGGCGGGGGGTGAGGGAGGCGAGGTGGGTGACGGTGGTTTTGCCGGCGCCGGCGCGGGGTGGGTCGAGGACGATGAGGTCGACGTCGGTGATGCCGGTGCGGGGCAGGATCTGGTCGACCTTGCCGTGTTCGATGCGGACGCGGTCGAGGTCCTGGAGGTTGTGGCGGGCGTCCTCGACGGCGCGCTTGCCGGATTCGATGCCGAGGACCGCGCCCTTGTCGCCGACGCGTTCGGCGAGGGCGCCGGCGAAGAGGCCGACGCCGCAGTACAGGTCGAGGGCCATGTCGCCCTTCTTGGGCATCAGGCCCTGCATGACGGCCTCGACCAGGAGGTCGGCGGCCTTCGGGTGGACCTGCCAGAAGCCGCCGTTGCCGACCCGCCAGGTGCGGTCGGCGGCCCGTTCGCGGACGAAGGGGCGGCCGTGGACGCGGTGCACGCCGCCGTCCTTCTCCCCGACCCTCATGACCGAGACCGGCTTGTCGAGTTCGACGATGGGGAGGCGGCCGCCGGGGCGGGGGGTGAGGATGACCTGGCGGTCGTGGGAGCCGGTGGCGGCGATCGCCTCGACGGTGGCGATCTGCGGCCATTCGCGCTGCTCGATGCCGAGTTCGGAGACACCGGGGGCGGCGATCATGCAGTGGTCCACCGGCTCGATGTCGTGGGAGCGGTGCTTGCGCAGGCCCGCGTGGCCGTCGGCGTCCACCGCGTACTGGACGCGGGTGCGCCAGGCCGGTACCTCGCCCTTGGCGACCTTGTCGCCGGGGGCGGGCTCGACGGTGCCGTCCCAGCCCGCCTCGTCGGGCGAGAGGCCGGCCAGCCGGGCCAGCTGTTCGGCAATGACCGAGGACTTCAGGCGGCGCTGGGCGCCGGGGGCGGCATGCTGCCAGTCGCAGCCGCCGCAGCGGCCGGGGCCGGAGAAGGGGCAGGGGGCCTCGACCCTGTCCTTGGAGGCCTCCAGGATCGAGACGGCGTCGGTGCGCAGGAAGCGGGCGCCCTCCTCGCCGTCGGTGACGCGGGCGATGACGCGCTCGCCGGGCAGGGCGTGCCGTACGAAGAGGACCTGGCCCTCGTCGGTGCGGGCGATGCAGTGACCACCGTGGGCCACCGGGCCGACCTCGACCTCGTACTCCTCGCCGACCAGCGACTTCTTGGGTTCTGCCTGCATGGCGGGAGGGCTCCTGAGGTGGGTGGTGAGCGGGGACCGGGGCCGGCCTCCGGAGGGAGGCCAGCCGTCAATTCTACGTCCCGTGGGCCGTGCCCCGGCCCGTGCGCGGACGACCGCCGCCGGGGCACGGAAGACAGCCCGCGCTACTTCTTGGTGGCGGCCTTTTCCTTCTTCGGCTGGGCGACCGGGCCGCGGCGGACCGCACCGGGAGCGTTCCACTCGGCGCGCTTGCGGGCGCGCTTCTTGGCGGCCTCGGAGGAGTCCAGCTGCCAGGGCACGGAGGTGACCATGACGCCGGGGGTGAAGAGGAGGCGTCCCTTGAGGCGCAGTGCGGACTGGTTGTGCAGCAGGTGCTCGTACCAGTGGCCGACGACGTACTCGGGGATGTAGACGGAGACGGCGTCGCGCGGGCTCTCCCGGCGCAGCGACTTCACGTAGTCGATGATCGGCCGGGTGATCTCGCGGTACGGGGAGGCCAGGACCTTCAGCGGCACCTCGATGCCGCGGCGTTCCCACTCCTCCCGCAGGGCCTTGGTGTCGGCCTGGTCCACGTCCACGCTGACCGCCTCGAGGCTGTCGGAGCGCATCAGCTTGGCGTAGTTCAGGGCGCGCAGGGTGGGCTTGTGCACCTTGGAGACCAGGACGAGGGAGTGCACCCGGGAGGGGCGGACCACGTCGTCGTCGGGGGTGTCCTCGGCGGCGATCTCGTCGGCGACCCGGTCGTAGTGGCGGCGGATCGCGGACATCGTCACGAAGAAGATGACCATGCCGAGCAGGGCGACCCAGGCGCCGTGGGTGAACTTCGTCAGGAGGACGACCACGAGCACCAGGCCGGTGAAGAAGGCACCGAAGGCGTTGATGGCGCGCGAGCGGTGCATACGGCGGCGCTTGGCCGGGTCCTTCTCGGTGACCAGATGGCGGTTCCAGTGACGGACCATGCCGATCTGGCTGAGCGTGAAGGAGACGAAGACGCCGACGATGTAGAGCTGGATGAGGCGGGTGGAGTCCGCGCCGTAGAGGTAGACGAGGATCGCGGCGGCGCCGGCCAGCAGGACGATGCCGTTGGAGAACGCCAGGCGGTCGCCGCGGGTGTGCAGCTGGCGCGGCAGATAGCGGTCCTGGGCGAGGATCGAGCCGAGCAGCGGGAAGCCGTTGTAGGCGGTGTTGGCAGCCAGGAACAGCACCAGCGCGGTGGCGGCGGCGAGCACGACGAAGAGGAAGCTGCCCTTACCGAAGACCGCCTCGGCCACCTGCGAGATGACCGGGTTCTGGGTGTAGCCGGCGCCGACCGGCGTGCCGTGGTCGAGCAGGTCCTTGGCGGGGGTCTCGGCCATCCGCACGTGGGTGGCCATGGCCAGGCCGATGATGCCGCAGAACATGGTGACGGCCAGGCCGCCCATGAGGGCCAGGGTGGTCGCGGCGTTCTTGGACTTCGGCTTGCGGAAGGCCGGCACACCGTTGGAGATCGCCTCGACGCCGGTGAGCGCGGCACAGCCGGAGGAGAAGGCGCGCAGCATCAGGAAGATCAGGGCGAAGCCGGCCAGGCCGCCCTGTTCGGCGTGGATGGTGAAGTCGGCGGTGGGGGCCTTCATGGTGTCGCCCATGACGACGCCGCGGATCACACCCCAGATGATCATGATGAAGACGCCGGCCACGAAGACATAGGTCGGGATCGCGAAGAGCTTGCCCGATTCCTTGACGCCGCGCAGGTTCATCAGCGTCAGCAGCACGATGATGGCGATCGCGCACAGGGTCTTGTGCTCGACGACGAACGGGATCGCGGAGCCCAGGTTCTCCACTCCGGAGGAGATGGAGACCGCGACGGTCAGCACATAGTCGACGAGCAGGGCGCTGGCGACGGTGAGACCGGCCTTGGGGCCGAGGTTGGTGTTGGCCACCTCGTAGTCGCCGCCGCCGCTCGGGTAGGCGTGCACGTTCTGCCGGTACGACGCGACGACGGTGAACATCAGCACCACGACCGCGACCGCGATCCATGGGCTGAAGCTGTACGCAGACACACCCGCGACGGACAGGACGAGCAGTACCTCGCCCGGCGCATAGGCCACGGAGGACAGCGGGTCGGAGGCGAAGACGGGGAGTGCGATGCGCTTGGGAAGCAGGGTTTCCCCGAGCTTGTCGCTGCGCAGTGCGCGCCCGATCAAGATCCGTTTGGGCACGTCGGTCAGTTTGGACACGCAGAGGATGCTAAGCCTTCGTCAAGGTCCGCGCCCACCCGCTCCCCGCACGGTCTGCGGCGAGGAGGAGCAGAGCGGGGCGGCCGGGGCGCGTCGCGCCTGCTGAGGGGCGCACCACAGGCCACGCCTCCACAGAATCCGCACGTCACGCGCACGTCACGCCCCCGTCAGGGCGTCGTGAGGGCGCCTTCGTGGCATTCGTCACGGGAAGGCCGGTGTCGTCACAGGGTGCGACCTTGGGGTCACAGTGAGGTGGTTCGGCGGTCGGGGGCGGGGAGCGGGGGCGGCGTCGTGGCGGGGCGCGCGGTGGGCGCCCCGGCGTTGTCCGGCAGGTGGGTCCCGTCGCTCCCGCCCCGGCCGCCCCTGCCGGGCGCAGTCACGCCTGCCGGGCCCCGCTCGGCCGGGCCGCGGCCGCCGGCAGGTTCCGGGCGTGCAGATCGCCCAGCCCCTGCCGGGTGGCGGCCAGCAGCACCCGGTCCTGCGGCCGCAGGACATAGCCGTCGCCGAGCTCGTGCACCAGCTGGGCCGGCTTGCGCTCCTCGTCCGGCGGTGGCGCGGCTGCGGCGGTACCCGCGGCGTCCGGCTCCGGGTCGTCGGGTGCGGAGGTGTCGACCGCCAGCACCCGCAGCCGCCCCGGCCGCAGCACCTCGGCGACCGTACGGCCCTCCAGCGCGGCATGGCCCCGTACCTCGACCCGGGCGATCAGCAGGACCCGGCGCTCGACCGGAATGGCCCCGAGGATCTGCCGCCCCATCATCGCGCCGGCGAAGGCGGGCGCGGCCAGGTACGTGACGCTCCGGCTGCGGGTCAGCGCCCGTGGATGCGCGGCGCGCAGGGTGCGGTAGACGGCGGTGGCGAACCGGTCGTCGAACAGCCGCAGCGTCACCCGCAGCCGGGGACTGACCGAGCGGGCGTAGAGGGCGGCCTCCAGATTGGTGGTGTCCTCGCTGGTCAGGGCGAGCAGGGTGGCCGCCCGCTCGATCATCGCGGCTTCCAGGACGCCTTCCTGGGTGACGTCCCCCAGGACGGTCGGCACCCGCAGCCGGCGGGCCAGGGCGATGCCCCGGGCCTCCGGGTCCCCCTCGATACACACCACGGGGATGCCCATTTCATGCAGCCGCGCCAGGACCCGGGTGCCGACCTTGCCGAGGCCCAGCAGCACCACATGGCCCGACAGCCCGCGCGGCGGACGGCGCAGCGCCGAGGCGCTGCGGAAGGTGCCGAGCCCCTCGAACGCCGCCGCGACCAGCACCGGCAGCAGCAACAGCCCGGTCAGCCCGGACAGCAGCTGCAGCACCTTGCGCGGCGCCGGAGCGTTGATCGCCGGCTCGTTGATCGCGAAGAGGTCCAGCAGCGAGAGGTAGACGGCGTGCACCGGATCCTCGCCCATGGTCAGGGAGGACGCGACGGCCAGCGCCAGGACCGCACCGACGACCCCGGCCAGGGACCAGCGCAGCCGCCGGGAGAAGAGGGACGCGAGCGGTGCGCCCCGGCCACGGAGCCAGCGGCGCCGTACCGGCCGGCCCGTATAGGAGACGGTTTCCAGGACGACGGTGCCGCAGCCGACGGCGGCCGCGGTCGCGGCATCGTCCGGCAGGAGTACGGGCCCCTCGTCACCGGCCGCCGAACCGGGCGCATCCGCCGGGTCGTTGGCAGACGCGGAGAGCAGCGCCAGGGTGCACAACCCGGGGTCGCCGGGCCGGCCGGGCGGCACCGGCGTACGCTCCACCGCCCGCAGCAGCAGCCCGTCCGCCTCGATGACCCTGCTGGTACCGGCGACCGCGGCGCCCGCCAGCGCGGGGGCCACGGTGTCGGCGTCGGACAGCACGGTCGTGGACGCGTCGGCGCCTCCCGTGTCCCCGCCGTCCTCGGAGCCCAGGGCGGCGACCGCCGCCGCCTGGTCGAGCAACTCCTCCAGATGCTGGCCGAGTTTGCGGTTGTAGAGCCGGATGACCAGCCGCAGCCGGGGGTTGAGCCGCCGGGCGCGCAGCGCGGCATGGATGTTGAGCTCATCGTCGTCGTAGACCAGCGCCAGCGCGCCCGCCCCGGCGATACCGGCCTCGCTCAGCGCCGCATCGTCCGGCTGCGCCGACTCCAGGATCCGTAACGTCTCCTCCGGTGGCTCCGCACCGTCCCCGAACGCCTCGGACGCCGACGGACGCACCATTGCCGCCGACACCCGGCCCAGCAGCGCGCCGGCCCGGCCCAGCGCGCGGGCCGGCGGCGGAATACGGGGGCGGTGCGGCTCCCGGGCGGAGGGGACGACGAGCGTCACCCGTTCGCCGTAGACGTCCCGGAGTTCGGCAGCCAGGCGATGGGCCAGCGCATCGTCGCCGCAGACCACCATGTGCGAGGTGGAGGAGCCCTGTTGGGGCTGGAGAGGCAGGTTGGGCACACCTCGTAGCGTGCCTTACGGGCCGGGCACGGCGCAGCCCGGCACGGGATGCCGTCGCAGCGGGGCTGCGAACCCGCTGGGGACCGCGGCCCACCGCGCCCCCTACCGGAACCGCCATTACGGCTACGGTTGTACCGGACCACGGTGCGCCCGGCGCTCCCGCTGACGCACCCGGTCCTGTCGCGAGCCGTGGCTTCGTGTCGCCGGTACTGGGAGAAGAAAGTAGTGAGCAGGGTGTTTGTGCAGGTCAGCGCGCTAGTACAGGGCACGGGGTAATCAGCATGCACATCGTCATCATGGGGTGCGGGCGGGTGGGCTCCGCGCTCGCGCAGACCCTGGAGAGCCAGGGGCACACCATCGCGGTGGTCGACCAGGACCCGACCGCCTTCCGCCGCCTGGGCTCGTCCTTCGGCGGTCGCCGGGTGACCGGCGTCGGCTTCGACCAGGACACCCTGCGCGAGGCCGGCATCGAGGAGGCGGGCGCCTTCGCGGCCGTCTCCAGCGGTGACAACTCGAACATCATCGCCGCCCGGGTGGCCCGTGAGATGTTCGGTGTCGAGAACGTCGCGGCCCGTATCTACGACCCGCGCCGTGCCGAGGTCTACCAGCGCCTGGGCATCCCCACCGTCGCCACCGTCCGCTGGACGGCCGACCAGATGCTGCGCCGGCTGCTGCCGTCGGGCGCCGAGCCGCTGTGGCGCGACCCGAGCGGCGGCGTCCAGCTCGCCGAGGTGCACACCGCCGCCTCCTGGGTGGGGCACAAGATCAGCACCCTGCAGGAGGAGACCGGCGTCCGCGTCGCCTTCCTCACCCGACTGGGCGAGGCGATGCTGCCGACCTCGCAGACGGTGCTGCAGGAAGGCGATCTGGTGCATGTGATGATGCGCACCGACGAGGTCGAGAAGGTCGAAGCGGCATTCGCCACGGGTCCTGAGGGGGCGCACGCATGAGGGTCGCAATCGCGGGCGCGGGCGCGGTGGGCCGTTCCATCGCGGGCGAGCTCCTGGAAAACGGGCACGAGATCCTGCTCATCGACAAGGCGCCGACCGCCATCTCGGTCGAGCGGGTGCCGCTGGCGGAGTGGCTGCTGGCCGACGCCTGCGAGATCACCTCGCTCGACGAGGCGGCGCTGCAGCGCTGCAACGTCGTCATCGCGGCGACCGGCGACGACAAGGTCAACCTCGTCGTCTCGCTGCTCGCCAAGACCGAGTACGGCGTGCCGCGGGTGGTCGCACGGGTCAACAACCCGAAGAACGAGTGGCTGTTCAACGAGTCCTGGGGCGTCGATGTCGCGGTCTCCACACCGCGTCTGATGTCGGCGCTGGTCGAGGAGGCGGTGAGCGTCGGTGATCTCGTACGGCTGCTGCGCTTCAGCCACGGTGACGCCAACCTCGTCGAGCTGACGCTGCCCCCGGAGGCCGCGCTGGCCGGTACCCGGGTCGGCGATGTCGACTGGCCCGAGGACACCTCCCTGGTCACGATCATCCGCGGTACGCGGGTGCTCACGCCCAACAAGGAGGACGCGCTGGAGGCCGGCGACGAGCTGCTGTTCGTGGCGGCGCAGTCGCGCGAGGAGCAGCTGGAGGACCTGCTGTCGATGCGGCGCGAGGACGCGTAGCGCCGGCCGGCGGGTGCGTACGGCGGCCGTCCGCCGCCGGGGCGCACCACGCGGGTGGTACCGACGCCGGGGGCCCGGGAACCAAGCGGTTCCCGGGCCCCCGGCGTTCGTGTGGGTGCGTACCGTCAGCGGCGGTGGCGCGGTCCCCCGCGCGGACGCTCGGCGGCGGCCTCCGCGGCGCTCCCCTCCGTCAGATCCGCAGCGAGGCCGGCAGCGGCCCGGTCGAGCGTCTCGCGCTCGCCGCCGCGCCGCTCCTCGGCCTCCTTCTCGGCCTTCTCCTTCGCCTCCATCTCCGCGAAGACATCGATCGGCGCCGGCGCCTTCACCAGGAAGACCCAGGTGAGATAGACCGCCAGCAGGAACGGCGGGATCTTCAGCGCGATCAGCACCCAGCCGAGCTGGGTGGTGTCCGCCCACCAGTACAGCGGGAAGAGGATCGCGCACTTGCCGAGCAGGATCAGCCCCCAGGCCCAGCTGGCCTTCGCGTACGCCTTCTTCCGGCCCGGGTTGCGGGTGCGCCAGGAGAGGTTCTCCTTGAACACCGGTCCCAGGATCAGCCCGATCAGCGGGACGCCCGCGAGCGTGGTGAGCATGTAGGCGAAGGCCAGCCCGAGGGTGTAGAGCATGCCCGGCAGATAGAAGTCCTTGGCGTTGCCGGTCATCATCGCGAAGACCACGCCGAAGGCCACCCCGAAGACGCCGCTGAAGGCATGCTTGACGGTGTCCCTGCGGACCAGGCGGGCGGCCGCCAGCACCAGCGAGACGGCCAGCGCGGCGATCGCCGAGAGGTGCAGGTCCTTGTTGATCGTGAAGATCGTGACGAACAGCAGGCCGGGGGCAACGGTCTCCACCATGCCGCGTACCCCGCCGAACGCCTCGAACAGCGCCGCCTCGGTCACCTGCCTGCCGTCGGCGGCTCCTTCGGCGCCCGGGTCGGGCGAGGCGGGTGAGGGGCCTGCGGAGGTATCGGGGTCGGCGTTCGCGTCAGTGGTCGGTCGGTCGTAAGACGTCACCGGCTACTCCTGTCCGAGCGGTCGGAGTTCGTACTTCGGATTGAAGAGCACCCGGCGTCCATGGCTCAGGGAGACCCGGCCCGAGGCGATGAGCTTGCGGCCCGGCTCTATCCCGACGATGGAGCGGCGTCCGAGCCACACCACGTCGAGCGCCGCGGTGCCGTCGAACAGCTCCGCCTCGAGCGCGGGCACACCGGCGCGTGGCCGCAGCGTGACATGCCGGAGGGTGCCGGTGACCTTCACTATCTGCCGGTCGTCACAGTCGCAGATACGGGTGCAGCCCGCGTCCTGCGCGTCCTGTTGCAGCTCGGCGGACTGCAACTCCTCCTCGGAGGAGGACAGCCTGTCGAGCAGCCGGCGGAAGCGTCCGGCCGGCTTCTCGGATCGGGTCCCAGCACTCATGGCCCCAGCGTACCGGTGGCCGGGGCCCGGGATCACGGCCCGCACACGGAGTTCGTCCCCACCGCACAAAGCCGCGTCCGGCCGGCGGCGCTACTGCTCGAACCGGTAGCCCATCCCCGGCTCCGTGATGAAGTGCTTGGGATGCGAGGGATCGCTCTCCAGCTTGCGGCGGAGCTGGGCCATGTACACCCGCAGATAGTTGGTCTCGGTGCCGTACGAGGGCCCCCAGACCTCCTGGAGCAGCTGCTTCTGGCTGACCAGCCGGCCCGCGTTGCGGACCAGGACCTCCAGCAGGTGCCACTCGGTGGGGGTCAGCCGGATGTCCCGGCCGCCGCGGTTGACCTTCTTCGCGGCGAGATCGACGGAGAAACCTTCCGTCTCCACGATCACCTCGTCGTCGGCCGGTCCGGTCGGCTCCGCCCGGCGCACCGCCGCCCGCAGCCGGGCCAGCAGCTCGTCCATCCCGAACGGCTTGGTGACGTAGTCGTCCGCGCCCGCGTCCAGCGCCTCCACCTTCTCGTCGGAGGTCTGCCGGGCGGAGAGCACCAGGATCGGCACCCGCGTCCAGCCCCGCAGCCCCTTGATCACCTCGACCCCGTCCATATCGGGCAGACCGAGGTCAAGGACGATGACATCGGGGTGGCGGGCCGCGGCGAGTTTGAGAGCGGTGGCCCCGTCGGGGGCGGCATCGACCTCGTACTTGCGCGCCTTCAGGTTGATCACGAGGGCGCGAACGATCTGCGGCTCGTCATCGACCACAAGCACCCGGTTCACTGGCGTTCTCCTCGTGGTGTCGTCTCCCCGCGGGCCGGGCCCGCCGGGCATGGGATGAGGGGGGTCCGTGCGGCCCGGCTCATGTGGTGGCCTGGGCCGGAAGGTCGGGCCTGGCCGGCGGGCGGCCGGGCGCTGCCCGGAGGGTCAGGACCATGGTCATTCCGCCTCCGGGGGTGTCCTCGGCGGCGAGCGTGCCGCCCATCGCCTCCGCGAAACCGCGCGCCACGGCCAGCCCCAGGCCCACCCCGGCACCGCGCGGAGCGTCACCGTAGCGCTGGAAGGGCTCGAAGATCCGGTCCTTGGCGCTGTCCGGCACCCCCGGGCCGCGGTCGGCGATGCGCAGCTCCACCCGGTCACCGAGCGCACTGGCCGCGACCAGCACCGCCGCACCGTCCGGGCTGTACTTCACGGCGTTCTCGACGAGATTGGCGACCGAGCGTTCCAGCAGCCCCGGATCGACGGCGACGATCGGCAGCTCCTCGGGGATGTCGAGGGTGACACTGCCCTCCGGGACGCCGCCGAGCGCCATCGGCACCACCTCGTCGAGGTCGATCTCCCGGATCAGCGGAGTGACCGTGCCGGTCTGCAGCCGGGACATGTCCAGAAGGTTCCCGACGAGATGGTCCAGCCGGTCGGCACCCGCCTCGATGCCGGCCAGCAGCTCCGCCTCGTCGGCCTCGGACCAGGCGACATCGTCGGAGCGCAGGGACGTGACGGAGGCCTTGATGCTCGCCAGCGGGGTCCGCAGGTCATGGCTGACGGCGGCCAGCAACGCGGTCCTGATGCGGTTGCCCTCGGCCAGCTCCCGGGCCCGCTCCGCCTCGCCCACCAGCCGCTGCCGGTCCAGGACGACGGCGGCCTGGGCGGCGAACGCGGCCAGCACCCGGCGGTCCTCGGCGGGCAGCACCCGGCCGGTCAGCGCCAGCGCCATGTGGTCGCCCACGGGCATGTCGACATCGGCGTCCTCGGGGCGCAGGAGCGGCTTGCCGTGGTCCGTACCGGCCCGGCCCGCACAGGTCCACGGCTCGACATCGCCGGCCCGCTCCAGCAGCGCCACCGTCTCCATCCCGAAGGTCTCGCGTACCCGCTCCAGCAGGGCGTCCAGGGTCGTCTCACCGCGCAGCACACTGCCCGCGAGGAAGGACAGGATCTCCGACTCGGCGCGCAGCCTGGCGGCCTGATGGGTGCGGCGGGCCGCGAGATCCACCACGGAGGCGACCGAGACGGCCACCGCGAAGAAGATCACGATGGCGACGAGGTTCTTGGGGTCGCTGACCGTGAGGGTGTGGGTGGGCGGGGTGAAGTAGAAGTTCAGCAGCAGGGAGCCGACCGCGGCCGACGCCAGCGCCGGCAGCTGCCCGCCGAGCAGCGCGGCGAGGACCGTCAGGAAGAGGAAGAGCAGAACGTCGTTGGCCAGGCCGGGACCGTTCGCCATGCTGGTCAGCAGCAGCGAGAGCAGCACCGGGCCGGCCACGCCGACGAGCCAGCCGGCGATGATCCGGGTCCGCCCCAGCCGCGCACCGCGTGCCACCGGCAGCCCCCGGCCCTTGGCGACCTCGTCGTGGGTGACGATGTGCACATCTAGATCGGGCCCGGACTCGCGGGCGACCGTCGCGCCCACCCCCGGCCCGAAGATGTACTGCCAGGCCTTGCGGCGACTGGAGCCCAGCACGATCTGGGTGGCGTTGACGCCCCGCGCGAACTCCAGCAGCGCGCTCGGTATGTCGTCGCCGATGACGTGATGAAACGTCCCGCCGAGGTCCTCCACCAGGGTGCGCTGGAGGGCGAGTTCCTTGGGCGAGGCCGAGGTCAGCCCGTCGCTGCGCGCTATGTAGACGGCGAGCACCTCGCTGCCCGAGCCCTTGGCCGCCATCCGGGCCGCGCGGCGGATCAGCGTGCGCCCCTCCGGCCCGCCGGTCAGGCCGACGACGATGCGCTCGCGCGCCTGCCAGGTGGAGCGGATCGAATGCTCCGCCCGGTACTCCTGCAGATACTCGTCCACCCGGTCGGCGACCCACAGCAGCGCCAGCTCGCGCAGCGCCGTGAGGTTGCCCGGCCGGAAGTAGTTGGACAGGGCGGCGTCCACCTTGTCGGGCTGGTAGATGTTGCCGTGCGCCATACGGCGGCGGATCGCCTGGGGCGACATGTCGACCAGTTCGATCTGGTCGGCCCTGCGGACGATCTCGTCCGGCACGGTCTCGCGCTGCCGCACACCCGTTATGGACTCGACGACATCCCCGAGCGACTCCAGATGCTGGATGTTCACCGTCGAGATCACGTGGATCCCGGCTTCCAGCAGCTCCTCGATGTCCTGCCAGCGCTTGCTGTTGCGCGAACCGGGGACATTGGTGTGTGCCAGCTCGTCGACCAGCGCCACGGCCGGCCCGCGTTCCAGGACCGCGTCCACGTCCATTTCGGTGAAAACCGTGCCGCGGTACTCCAGCTCCCGGCGCTGGATCTGCTCCAGCCCGTGCAGCATGACCTCCGTACGGGGCCTGCCGTGGTGCTCGACGAACGCCACGACGGCGTCCGTGCCCCGCTCCACGCGCCGGTGCGCCTCGGACAGCATCGCGTACGTCTTACCGACGCCCGGTGCCGCGCCGAGATATATCCGTAGCTTGCCGCGTGCCATGGCCCCATTGTCTTACGTGAAGGCTGCCCCCACCGGGCTGAACCTGCTGCGACCCTACCGACCGAACAAGGGGACAAAAGGTGCAGTTGACGACTTGGGGCCGGGTCTTTACGCGACTCTGATACGGGGCTGGGTGGGGGGCTGGGGGCTGGGGGCTGAGGGCTTGTGGAGGGGCGGGGCTTTGCGGGCGTGGGGTGGGGGGACTGCGGGTGTGGGGTGGGGGGCCTGGCTCGGGCGGGTGGTGGGTGGGTGGGGGTTCAGGTGGGTGGTGGGAAATCGATGGGGTGGCAGGAGTGGGGAGGGAGGAGCGGTCGGGGGTGGGTGAGCGGCGGGTCAGAGGGGGCGTTTGAGGGGCGCGTCAGGTGGGGGCGCCGGGTGAGGCGGCCGGGTGGGCAGGGCGCAGGGTGTGGGGCGTGGGGTGGCCGCGGTCGGCGCGTGGGGTGGTGGCGGTCGGGTGGACGGGGGGCGCATCAGGTGGACGGGGTGGCACGTCGGACGACCGCAGTCGGGCACGCGGGGTGGCGCGTCGGGTGGCGACGAACGGATGCGCAGGGTGACGCGTCAGACAGCGCCGATCAGGCGGACGGGATCGCACCTCGGACGACCGCAGTCGGGACGTGAGGTGACGCGTCGGGAGGCGGCGAACGGATGCGCGGGGTGACGCGTCAGACAGCAACGATCCAGTGGACGCGGTGGCACGTCAGATGGGCCGCCAGGGGATGAGCGGAAGGGCCGGACGGGAAGCCGATTCAGCCGGGATGTGCCCCGTGCAGGCACAGGGCGGGCGGGCGCCGCCCGAAGAGGTACGCGACGCCCGCCGAGCGTCCGGCTGACGGGCCGGACCCGGACAGCGCACACCACGCGCCGCCGAGCGGCGGCTGCCCCGGCGGCGCAGATCGCCCGGTCATGCCCTCATGACACCGGCGGGGGCGGAGGCGCGCCAGCCCAAGACGCCCTCTTTGACGCTTCTCTGACGCCGGACAACCGGAGGGAAGGCGTGAACCATGGCCGGAATTATGCCGTCGCCCGGCCACCGGCCGCCTGCGACGATGCCCCACATGACCGAGGCACATCTGACGACGCCCCGCATGACTGACGTACGCATCGCCCACACCGCCGACCTGGACGCCACCACCCTCAAGGCGGCCCGCACCCTCCTCTATGACGTCTTCGACGACATGACCGCGGAGGACTGGGAGCACTCACTCGGCGGACTGCACGCCCTGATCCACGAGGACGGCGAACTGATCGGCCATGCGTCCGTCGTCCAGCGACGCCTCCTGCACGACGGCCGGGCGCTGCGCTGCGGATATGTGGAGGGCGTCGGCGTACGAGCGGATCGGCGCGGCCGCGGCCATGGCGCGGCCCTGATGGACGCCCTGGAGCGGGTGGTGCGCAACGGCTACGACCTCGGTGCGCTCGGCGCCGCCGACGAGGCCGCGACGTTCTACGCGGCCCGTGGCTGGCAGCAGTGGCGCGGCCGCTCGTGGGCACTCACCCCGGACGGCATCCAGCGCACCGCCGACGAGGACGGCTGCATCTACGTCCTGCCGACCGCGGCCACCCCTCTCAACCTCGACACCGACCTCACCTGCGACTGGCGCGACGGCGACGTCTGGTGACTTCTGGTGACGCACAGGAGAGCGGTCGGGGCAGGCTCCGCACCGGGGGCGGGGCCCGCCCCCGCACCTCCCCTCCCCTGTCCTCACCCCACCCGCGCCCCCGTACCCGTCTCCGTGATCACGCCATCGTTCAGCTCCAGGACACGGTCGGCCAGGCCCAGGAGGTTTGCGTCGTGGGTGGCCACCAGGGCCGTGACGCTCTCGCTGCGGACTACGGCGCGCAGCAGGTCCATCACCTCCATGCCGGTCTCGGCGTCCAGTTGCCCGGTCGGCTCGTCGGCTATGAGCAGGGCGGGCCGGTTGGCGAGCGCACGGGCGATGGCCACGCGCTGCTGCTGACCACCGGAGAGTTCGCCTGGCCGCTGCTCGGCATGGTCGGCCAGACCCACCAAGGACAGCAGGAGCGCAACGCGGTCCTCACGCTCGCGCGGCGGGACCTTGCGCAGCCGCAGCGGCACCCCGACGTTCTCCGCGGCGCTGAGGATCGGTATCAGCCCGAATGACTGGAAGACGAACCCTATGCGGTCGCGGCGCATCTCCAGAAGCCCGCTCTCGCCGAGGTCGGCCAGCGGTGTCCCGTCGACGGCGATCCGTCCCGAGTCGGGGGTGTCCAGGCCTCCGATGAGGTTGAGGAGAGTCGTCTTGCCCGATCCGGAACGGCCGCGCAGGGCGACCAGTTCGCCCCGCGGGACACTGCAGGACACCCCGCGCAGGGCGTGTACGGCGCCGGCGCCGGTGCCGTAGCTGCGGTGCAGGTCCTCGACGACGACCATCGCGCCGGCTGCCGAAGGATCGGCGACTGCCACTCCTGTCCTCATCCCCTCCTCCGGCGCCTCGTGCGCCTCGTGCACCTCGTTCCGAGCCCTGCCCCCGCGTCGGCTCTCGCCCGACGTGCTTCCCCCGCCATTCATGGTCTGCTCCCCCACTCCGTTCACGGCATCACTCCCCGCACCGGCCCGGCCGCTGCCGCGCCTACGGCCTGCCGCGCCAACTGCCCCCGCCTGCCTACACCTTGGCCGCCTCGGTCGCGGGCCTCGGGTTGCCTGCCGGTTGCGTCAGTATGCGGACCGCGCGCTTCGGCAGGCAACGCCTGTGGATAACTCTCGGACCGGCTTCGCCGCACACGCCGGGCCGGCCCGGAGCAGCTCCGCATCAGCCCCGGATCACCTCGGGTTCTCCGTGTGGGTCAGGGGCTCCCAGCCGACGAAGAGGTTGTCGCAACCGGCCCGCCGCCGCTACTCGGTCCTTCATGAGTGGGTGCCTTCCTGCCGAGAGGCTCGCCGAACCGGAAGCCGTTCTCGTACATGAACGGCTAGACGCCGACGTGAACACCTGCGAGGACTGGCGAACGCAAGGGCAAGCCATCGCGCCGTCAAGGCTCGACCCCGGGCGCCGGCGTCAACCCTTGACGTCAACGTGAGGCCACATCAGCCACCCTTCCCCCAGCGGCTGTTCACCTCACCGCTCGCGGAAAGCACCGAGCGGCCCCGGGAACATCTCCCCGGGGCCGCCCCTTCATGGCCCGCAGCGGTAGCGCAACCGTCCGGTACCGCACGGCCGCATCACACCGGCCGCCTCAGCCGCACCCGGGCTCCGCCACCCGCCACCGGGCGCCGCCGCCCGCACCTGCGCTCCGTCACCCGTACTCAGCCCTTGCCCGCGCTCCGCACCAGATCCTTCAGCGCGATATTCAGCTCCAGGACGTTCACCCGCGGCTCGCCCAGGAAGCCGAGGGCGCGTCCGTCGGTGTGTTCCTCGACCAGCTTGTCCACCGTGCCGGCGGGGAGGTGGTTCCGCTGGGCGACCGTGGCGGTCTGCAGTTGGGCGTAGTCCGGGGAGATGTCCGGGTCGAGGCCGGAGCCGGAGGAGGTGACGGCGTCCGCCGGGACCTTCGACTCGGGGACTCCGTATGTGGTGGAGACCCAGTGCCTGCGCTCCTTCACCGCTTTGATGAGGTCGGTGTTGGTGGCGCCCAGGTTGGAGGCGCCGGAGACCTGGAGGTCGTACTGGGTGTTGACGCCGTTGGCCTTGTTGCTGCCCAGTCCCGCCGAGGGCCGCGGCTGGAAGTACCTCAGGTCGGGCACCGGCTTGCCGTCCTTGTCCTTGCCCTTGTCGTAGCGCTGGCCGAGCAGCGATGAGCCGACGACCTTGCCGTGGGAGCTCACCTCGGACCCGTTGGCCTTATGGGGGAACGCTGCCTGCGCCACCCCCGTGACCAAGAGCGGGTAGAGGACGCCGCAGACCACGGTCAGGACGAGCAGGGCGCGCAGGCCCGCCCCGATCAACCGGGCGGTGTTGCTTACGGAGTTGTTCACGGCGGTCACCCGATTCCGGGGAGGAGAGAGAGGAGCAGATCGATGAGTTTGATGCCGATGAAGGGGGCGATCAGACCGCCGATTCCGTAGACCGCCAGGTTGCGTCGCAGCATCTTGTCGGCGCTGACGGGGCGGTACTGCACGCCCTTGAGGGCGAGCGGCACCAGCGCGACGATGATCAGCGCATTGAAGATGATCGCCGAGAGGATCGCGGAGTTGGGACTGGACAGCCGCATGATGTTGAGGGTGTCCAGGCCCGGATAAGCCACCGCGAACATCGCCGGGATGATCGCGAAGTACTTCGCGACGTCGTTGGCGATGGAGAAGGTCGTCAGTGCGCCCCGGGTGATCAGGAGCTGCTTGCCGATCTCGACGATCTCGATGAGCTTGGTCGGGTTGGAGTCCAGGTCCACCATGTTCCCGGCCTCCTTGGCGGCCGAGGTACCGGTGTTCATGGCCACCCCGACGTCCGCCTGCGCCAGCGCGGGTGCATCGTTGGTACCGTCGCCGGTCATCGCGACCAGCTTGCCGCCGGCCTGTTCGCGCTTGATGAGCGCCATCTTGTCCTCGGGCGTGGCCTCCGCGAGGAAGTCGTCCACGCCCGCCTCGTCGGCGATGGCCTTGGCCGTCAGCGGGTTGTCCCCCGTGATCATGACGGTCTTGATGCCCATCTTGCGCAGCTCGACGAAGCGTTCGCGCATACCGTCCTTGACGACGTCCTTGAGGTGGATGACTCCCAGGACGCGGGGGCCGCTCTCGTCCTCCAGGGCGACCAGCAGCGGGGTGCCGCCGGCCTGCGAGATGGCGTCGGTGAGCTGCTGAGCGTCGTCGGCGACGGTGCCGCCGCGCTCCTGGACCCAGGCGATGACGGAACCGGACGCGCCCTTGCGGACCTTGCGCCCGTCGACGTCCACACCCGACATCCGGGTCTGGGCGGTGAACGGCACCCACTCGGCGTCCGTCAGCTCGCCCTGATGGCGTTCGCGCAGCCCGTACTTCTCCTTGGCGAGGACGACGATGGAGCGGCCCTCGGGCGTCTCGTCGGCCAGTGAGGACAGCTGGGCCGCGTCCGCGACCTCGGCCTCGGTGGTGCCGCGTACGGGGACGAACTCGGCGGCCTGGCGGTTGCCGAGGGTGATGGTGCCGGTCTTGTCGAGCAGCAATGTCGATACATCGCCGGCGGCTTCGACGGCGCGGCCGGACATGGCCAGGACGTTGCGCTGCACCAGCCGGTCCATACCGGCGATACCGATGGCCGAGAGCAGTGCGCCGATCGTCGTCGGGATCAGACAGACCAGCAGGGCGAGCAGCACGATCATGGGCTGTTCGGCGCCCGCGTAGATCGCGAACGGCTGGAGGGTGACGACTGCCAGCAGGAAGACGATGGTGAGCGAGGCGAGCAGGATGTTCAGCGCGATCTCGTTGGGGGTCTTCTGCCGTGCGGCGCCCTCGACGAGGTTGATCATCCGGTCGATGAAGGTCTCGCCGGGCTTCGTCGTGATCTTGATGACGATGCGGTCGGAGAGCACCTTCGTCCCGCCGGTCACCGCGGAGCGGTCACCGCCGGACTCGCGGATGACCGGGGCGGATTCGCCGGTGATCGCGGACTCGTCGACGGAGGCCACACCGTCGACGACATCACCGTCGCCGGGGATGATGTCACCGGCCTCGCACACGACCAGGTCACCGATGCGCAGCTCGGTGCCGGGTACCTGTTCCTCGCTGCCGCCGCTCAGGCGGCGCGCCACGGTGTCGGTCTTGGCCTTGCGCAGGGTGTCGGCCTGCGCCTTGCCGCGGCCCTCGGCGACCGCCTCCGCCAGGTTGGCGAAGATGACGGTCAGCCACAGCCAGAGGGCGATCGCCCAGCCGAACCAGTCCGACGGGGACGTGCAGGCGAAGACCGTGGTCAGCACGGAGCCGACCTCGACCACGAACATCACCGGGGACTTGACCATCACCCGCGGGTCGAGCTTGCGCAGCGCGTCCGGCAGGGAGGTGACCAGCTGCTTGGGGTCGAAGAGACCGCCGCCCACCCGGCCGTCGCCGGGCTTGTGCCCGCTGGGGACGTCCTGGTGCGGAGCGCGCGTCGGTGTGGCGGTGGACATGGAGCCGGGCTCCTCCGGTTTCACGGGGGCGGTCATGACAGACCCTCCGCCAGTGGCCCGAGAGCCAGCGCCGGGAAGTAGGTCAGACCGGTGATGATCAGGATCGTGCCGACGAGCAGCCCGGCGAAGAGCGGCTTTTCGGTACGGAGGGTGCCCGCGGTCTCCGGGATCGGCTTCTGCTCGGCGAGCGAGCCGGCCAGGGCGAGCACGAACACCATCGGCAGGAAGCGGCCGAGCAGCATCGCCAGACCGATCGTGGTGTTGTACCAGGGCGTGTTGGCGTTGAGGCCGCCGAACGCGGAACCGTTGTTGTTGGCGCCGGAGGTGAAGGCGTACAGCACCTCGGAGAAGCCGTGCGAACCGGCGCCCAGCGCCTTGGTGTTGAGCATCGAGCCCAGCGCGTCCGGCAGCACCATCGAGGCGGCGGTGAAGCCGAGCACCAGCGTCGGGGTGATGAGGATGTAGCAGGCGGCGAGCTTGATCTCGCGGGTGCCGATCTTCTTGCCGAGGTATTCGGGCGTCCGGCCCACCATCAGTCCGGCGATGAACACCGCGATGATCGCCATCACGAGCATGCCGTAGAGGCCGGAGCCGACACCGCCGGGGGCGATCTCGCCCAGCATCATGCCGAGCAGCTGGATGCCGCCGCCGAAGGCCGTGAAGGAGGAGTGGAAGGAGTCGACCGCGCCGGTGGAGGTGAGCGTGGTGGCCACCGAGAAGATCGCGGAGGAGCCGACGCCGAAGCGGGTCTCCTTGCCTTCCATGGCGGCGCCCGCGGCCTGCAGGGCCGGCCCGCCGTGCGCGAACTCGGTCCACATCATCAGCGCCGTAAAGCCGAGCCAGATGATGCCCATCGTGGCGAGGACGGCGTAGCCCTGCTTCACGTTCCCGACGAGCTTGCCGAAGGTGCGGGTCAGCGAGAACGGGATGACGAGGATCAGGAAGATCTCGAAGAGGTTGGTGAAGGCGTTGGGGTTCTCGAAGGGGTGGGCGGAGTTGCCGTTGAAGTAGCCGCCTCCGTTGGTCCCCAGTTCCTTGATGACCTCCTGGGAGGCGACCGCGCCACCGTTGGTCTGCTGGGAGCCGCCCATGAACTGGCCGACCTCATGGATGCCGGAGAAGTTCTGGATGGCGCCGCAGGCCACCAGGACGACGGCGCCGATGACGGCGATCGGGACGAGTACCCGCACGGTGCCGCGGACCAGGTCGGCCCAGAAGTTGCCGAGATCGCCGGTGCGGGACCGGGCGAAGCCCCGGACAAGGGCCATGGCGACGGCCATGCCGGTGGCGGCCGAGACGAAGTTCTGCACCGCGAGACCGGCGGTCTGTACGACGTGGCCCATGGCCTGCTCGCCGCTGTAGGACTGCCAGTTGGTGTTGGCGACGAAGGAGGCCGCGGTGTTGAACGCCTGGTCCGGGCTGATCGACGCGAAGCCGAGGGACAGCGGCATCCCGCCCTGGAGGCGCTGCAGCAGGTAGAGGAAGAGCACGCCCACCGCGGAGAACGCCAGGACGCTGCGCAGGTAGGCCGGCCAGCGCATCTGGGCGTCCGCATTGGCACCGATGCAGCGGTAGACGACCCTCTCGGCACGGAGGTGCTTGGGGGAGCTGTAGACGGCGGCCATGTAGTCGCCGAGGGGACGGTACGCCAGGGCCAGCGCCGCGACGAGCGCGGTCAGCTGGAGCACGCCTGCGAGAACGGGGCTCATGTGGCCCGCTGCGGCAGCAGCAGTCGACACCTCAGAACCTCTCCGGGAAGACGAGGGCGAGGACCAGATAGCCGAGCAGGGCGACGGCCACGATCAGGCCGACGATGTTTTCGACGGTCACAGCTTCGCCACCCCCTTGGCGACGAGAGCCACCAGCGCGAAGACCGCGATCGTGACGACGACGAAGGCCACGTCGGCCATCGTGTGCTCCTAGATGGATGGGGCGGACAGGACCCCTAGAGCAAAGCGCCCTTCCCGGCCCGCGCGACCGCCGTTGACGCCTCCCTTACGGCCATTAGCGCTCCGTTGACGGCTTTCTTACGCATCCCGACCTGACCTGCACAAACGGAGGGGCCCGCACCCCCCATCGGGGAGTACGGGCCCTGGTGACCGTCACGATCCGGCCGTCGCCGGGCGCCTTCGCGCCGCCCGGCCGCCGGGTGTGGTCAGCGGATCTCGGTGATCTCCGGTCCACGCTCCAGACGCTCCACGCCGCCGCCGAAGCGCGACTGCTCGACCTGGTCCTGCTGCACACCGTCCGGCACCATCTGGGCGTCGTCCGGCAGCTTCAGGACGATCGGGTCGCGGGGGGCCATCGGGCCCTCGCCGCGGATGATGACGGTGTCCCGGAAGATGTGCTCCAGCACGCCCGCGGCCTGCGGCTGCACCGCGCCCTGGCCGGAGATCACACCCCGCAGGAACCACCGGGGGCCGTCGACCCCGATGAAGCGCACGACCTGCACACCGTTCGTGCCGTCCGGCAGCTGTACGGGTACCTGGGCGCGCAGCTCCCAGCCCAGCGGGCCCTCGACCTCGTCGATGACCCCGCCCTGCTGGGTGATACCGGCGGCGATCTCCTCGCGGACCTCGCCCCAGATCCCCTCGTTCTTGGGGGCGGCGAAAGCCTGCAGCTGTACGGCGCTGTCCTGCAGCACCACGGTCGCGGCGACGATGGCGTCACCGGCGACCTCCACCCGAAGTTCCATGCCCTCGACACCCGGCACGAACAGCCCGCCGAGGTCCACCCGGCCCTCGCCGGGCTCGGAGACCTCCGACGAGTCCCAGGGACCGTCGGGACGCGGCGCGGGCGGAAGACTGAGCCGCTGCTGCGCCGCCTCGTCCTCGTCGGCGTCGCTCACCGCTCGCTCGTCGGCGAGCGTGGTGTCCTTGGCCGACTCTTCAGGAGCCTCGTTCTTCTTGCGACGTCCGAACACGTCACTGTCCTTCCCGGTCGGCACCGACCGATGCGTATTCATTCCCGCCCGTGGAGCCGCCCACCGCCGCATGACCGCCGGTGGAACCGAATCCCCCCTCGGCCCGCGCCGAGCCGGGAAGTTCCGCCACCTCGTGGAAGCGCACCTTCTCGACCTGCTGGACGACCAGTTGGGCGATCCGGTCGAATCTTTCGAACCGCACGCGCTCGCGCGGGTCCAGATTGACCACGATCACCTTGATCTCTCCACGGTACCCGGCATCCACCGTCCCGGGAGCATTCACCAGCGCCAGTCCGCAGCGCGCGGCCAGCCCGGACCGTGGGTGCACAAAGGCCGCGTAGCCGTCGGGCAGCGCGATCGAGACCCCGGTGGGCAGCACGGCGCGCTCCCCCGGTGCCAGCTCGGCGGCCTCGGTGGTCACCAGATCCACGCCCGCGTCGCCGGGATGCCCGTACGACGGAACGGGCACGTCCGGGTCCAGCCGGCGCAGCAGCACATCCACCGGATTCCGTACCTGACTCACGGGTTCACCTCGAAGGCACGCGCTCGTTTGACCTGGTCCGGGTCGGCCATCGCCGCCTGGATCTCCTCGGTCCTGCCGTTGTCGATGAAGTGGTCGACCTTCACCTCGATGAAGACGGCCTCGGCGCGCACCGCGACCGGGCCGTCCGGGCCGCCTATGCGCCCCACGGCCGTCGAGTAGATCTTCCTGCCGTGTACGGCGGTGACCCGCGCGTCCAGGTGCAGCACGGTGCCCAGCGGCACCGGCCGTACGAAGTCGGTCTCCAGCCGGCCGGTCACCGCGATCACCCGCAGCAGCCAGTTCAGCGAACCGAGCGTCTCGTCCAGCGCGGTGGCCAGCACTCCGCCGTGTGCCAGACCGGGCGCACCCTGGTGGGCCTCCTTGACGGTGAACTCGGCGGACACGCTCACGCCGTCGCCGGCCCGAGCCTCCAGGTGCAGACCGTGGGGCTGGCCCGTGCCGCAGCCGAAGCACCGGTCGTAGTGCGCGCCGAGGAGTTCTCCGGGTGCCGGCGCCTCGGCATGCCGGACCGGAGCGACGGCGTCCGTCGGTGGCGTCAGCCGTGCCCTGGGTTCGTCAGTTCCACTCACGAGTGCAGACCCTACCCGCGCGCGTAAGGGGCCCGCGCCGCCGTGCCAAGCTGGAGCCATGCAGTCGTACGAAGAACGCCTCACCGCGCCCCGCTCCTGGTGGGTGATCGCCGCGCTGATCGGCGTCGCCTGCGCCTTGATGCTGCTCCCCCTGGGGACGCTTCCGATGCTCGGCGGTCTGATCGGCGGGGCGGCGCTGTCCGCGGTGGCGGTGAGCACGTACGGCTCGGCGCGGATCCGGGTGGTGGGCGGTGCGCTGATCGCCGGCGACGCGAAGATCCCGGCGACGGCGCTGGGCGAGGCACGGATGCTGGACGCGGACGAGGCGCTGGCGTGGCGTACGCACAAGGCCGATGCCCGTGCATTCATGCTGCTGCGCAGCTACATCCGCACCGCGGTGCGGGTCGAGATCACGGACCCGCAGGACCCGACGCCGTACGCCTATCTCTCGACGCGGGAGCCGGAGCGTCTGGTGGCCGCGCTGGTGGCCGCACGCGCCTGACGGCGGCCTGCGGGGTCTGCTTCAGCCGTCGGCCGGGGGCAGGGGCGTTCCGGTCCCCGCACCGTCCGTGAGAGCGGCCGGGGCGGAGTCGGGGAGGGCGTCCCAGGGGACCTGCTTCGTGCGCAGGTCCTTACGGACTTTTTCCGCGAGTTTCCGGGTGTCCCTGCGGTTCATGAACGCGCCGACGGAGGCGCCGATCATGAACGGGATGAGATTGGGGAGGTTGCGCAGCGTGCGCTTCATGATCTGCTGGCGCAGTTCGCGCCTCATCTGCACACCGAGGGCGATGTTCAGCGAGGCCGGTTTCGTGACCTCGACGCCCCGCTCCTCCGTCCAGGACGTCAGATAGGCCATCCCCCGCTGCCGGAAATTCCCCGCGGGCCTCAGGCCGTAGACCTCGTGGAGCTCGGCGATCAGTTTGATCTCGACCGAGGCGACGCCGGTGACCTCGGCGGCCAGCTCGGCCGGCATGGCGGGCGGTACGGGCAGCATCGCTGCCGCGCCGATGCCCGCTCCGACAGTGGCGGTGCCCTTGCAGGCGCCCGCGACGAGCTTGTCGGCCAGGTCCTCGGGGGTCAGTCCGGGGAACTGGGCGCGCAGGGTGGCGAGGTCACGGACCGGGATCCGCGGGGCGAGATCGATGATCCGGTCGGCGATCACGGCGAGCCCTGCCCGCACCCGGCCGCCGCCCTTTCCGGCACCGCGGCCGATCATGGCCGCGAGCGAGGCCGTGCGGCCTCGCTCCTGTGGTGCATCGGTCGTCCGCTCCGCGGGGAGGGCGGTCGGGTCGGCGGGCACGGGCGCGGTTTCTTCGCGTGATCGTGCGCCGGCCGCCGGGCCTTCGGCGCCCTTGGGTCCCTTACGGAACGGGTTCACGCCTGCCACGGCGTAGACCGTTCTCAGGCCGCGCAGTCGCGGCAGATCGGGTTGCCGTTCTTGTCCTCCGCGGCCAGCTGGCTGCGGTGGTGGACCAGGAAGCAGCTCATGCACGTGAACTCGTCCTGCTGCTTGGGCAGCACGCGCACGGCGAGCTCTTCGTTGGACAGGTCCGCGCCTGGCAGCTCCAGGCCCTCGGCCTGCTCGAACTCGTCGACGTCGACGGCCGAGGCGGACTTGTCGTTCCGCCGCGACTTCAGCTCTTCAATGCTGTCCTCGTTGAGGTCGTCGTCGGTCTTGCGTGGGGTGTCGTAATCCGTAGCCATTTTCGCTCTCCCCCTCTGGGTGTCTGCGGTGTCTCAGCGCTCGTAACGCGTGAGAGGCCGGACTTGTGCCCGACCTGAGGCGGAGATTTTGCCTCACATCAAGGTCTGTTACTCAATCGACACCCAACCGCACCCCTGAAGAGGTGATCGGTTTGGATGGCGATCAGGACCGTACACGGTCCGAATGTCGCACCTCGCGCAGCCCATCACCTGTACTTCCCGTGATCTGACCCCCCGGAAACCCGGACTTCCCAGGCATTCCGACGGGCATTTTGATCACGGAGGGTAGATGGCCGGAATTTCGCGCCTGTGAGGGATCACACACGCGAAGACCGGCGGGCGGACCGGTCCAATTCCGCGCAAAGCGAACTTGGCGAAGGATCCACGCCGACCCCCCTCCTCGTCAAACCAGGAGGCGAGGCGGCGTACGGCCGCGAGACGAGCGATCGTACGCACAGATGTCCGACGACTGCCCACGGGGGCGCACAGGGGCTCCAGCGGGCGTACAACCGCCCTCTGGCCTGCGTCAGAGCGGCAGGACGACCCTCATGACCAGTCCGCCGCCCTCGCGGGGCCGGGCGGTGATGGTGCCGTCGTGGGCGCGCACCACCGACCGCACGATGGACAGGCCCAGACCGACGCCCTTGTCGCTGCCGGTGCGCTCGGTGCGCAGCCGCCGGAAGGGCTCGAAGAGGTTCTCCACCTCATAGGCCGGCACCACCGGCCCCGTATTGGCGACCACCAGCACCGCACACCCCGGCTGCGGCTCGGTGACCACCTCCACCCAACCCCCCTCCGCCACGTTGTAGCGCACCGCGTTCTGCACCAGATTCAGCGCGATCCGCTCCAGCAGCACACCATTGCCCTGCACCAGCACCTGCCGGCGGACCCCCCGCAGCTCCACCCCCTTGGCATGCGCCTCCTCCCGCGACTGATCCACCGCCTGCGCCGCCACCTCCGACAGATCAACCGGCTTCTTGTCCACCACCCTGTTCTCACTGCGCGCCAGCAACAACAACCCCTCCACCAGCTGCTCACTGCGCTCATTCGTCGCCAGCAACGTCTTGCCCAGCTGCGCCAGCTCCGGCGACGCCCCCGGATCAGCCAGCTGCACCTCCAGCAACGTCCGATTGATCGCCAACGGCGTCCGCAACTCATGCGACGCATTCGCCACGAACCGCCGCTGCGACTCGAACGCCCGGTCCAACCGGTCCAGCATCTGATCGAACGTGTCCGCCAGCTCCTTGAGCTCATCATCCGGACCACCCAGCTCGATCCGGCGATGCAGATCCGAACCCGCCACCCGCTGCGCCGTCCGCGTGATCCGCCCCAACGGCGACAACACCCGCCCCGCCATCGCATAACCGAACGCGAACGCCACCACCGTCAGCCCCAGCAGCGCCAGCAAGGAACGGTTCAGGAGGCTGTTGAGCGCCACCGCCCGCTGATGCTGCAGACAGCTGTTGACGGCTTCCTGGAGCAGCTGCCCGGACGTCTCGGTGGGCAGGTCGCAGATGTCACTGGTCGACTGGAACTTCCCGCCGAGGATCTTCAGCGGCAGCGCACTGCCGTCGTGCAGCGCGTCCGCGGCCAGCATGTAGATGATCGTCAGCAGCACGATGCCGGCCATCAGGAACATGCCGCCGTACAGCAGCGTCAGCCGTATCCGGATCGTGGGGCGCAGCCACGGGAAGGGCCGGACATTGACCGGCCGGGGGTCCCACGTGGGCTTGGGCGGAGCGGACGGCGGCGGGCCGGCCGTCTTGGAGAACGAAGGCAGGGAGGGCATCGCCGGTCAGATCCGGTATCCCGAGCCGGGGACGGTGACGATCACCGCGGGCTCGCCGAGCTTGCGCCGCAGGGTCATGACCGTGACCCGTACGACGTTGGTGAACGGGTCGGTGTTCTCGTCCCAGGCCTTCTCCAGGAGCTGCTCGGCCGAGACGACCGTGCCCTCGCTGCGCATCAGGACCTCCAGCACCGCGAACTCCTTCGGTGCGAGCTGGACCTCCTTGCCGTCGCGGAAGACCTCGCGGCGGTTGGGGTCGAGCTTGATGCCGGCCCGCTCCAGGACGGGCGGCAGCGCGACGGTCGTACGGCGCCCCAGGGCGCGCACCCGGGCGGTCAGCTCGGTGAAGGCGAACGGCTTGGGAAGGTAGTCGTCCGCACCGATCTCCAGGCCCTCCACGCGGTCGCTGACGTCACCGGAGGCGGTGAGCATCAGGACACGGGTGGGCATCCCCAGCTCGACGATCTTGCGGCAGACGTCGTCGCCGTGGACGACCGGGAGGTCACGGTCGAGCACCACGACGTCATAGTCGTTGACCGCGATCCGTTCCAGAGCGGCAGCGCCGTCGTAGACCACGTCGACCGCCATGGCCTCCCGGCGTAGTCCGGTGGCCACCGCATCGGCGAGCAGCTGCTCGTCCTCGACGACGAGAACACGCACGTCGCTAGTCCTTCCTCAGGGCCCTTGCGGGCAGGCAAAACTTGTCTGAAAGCTCTTCCATCCTGCCCCGAAGAGCCGTAAACCGGCGGTAAGAGGGGTGCGGGGTGGGTGGAGGGCGGGGCCGAGGCCCGACGGGCAGGATTCCTGGGCGGGTTGAGGTTTCCCTGAGGTGGCGGGTGGGGAGGACGACTGCACACCCGCGATCACGCCCTGTTTCTTCGGCTACTCGCCATGGACTGATCCATCGCAGGGACCACGCCGTGATCGACCCACCCGTCGGCACACCCCCGTGCCCACCGACCCACGACGAGGGGGCGCACATGGACGCGTTCACCGCAGGCATTTTGCAGCGCATACAGAACACCGAAGCCGATCTGGACCGGGCCCGCGCTGCGGGCGATGACTTCCTCGCCGAGGTCGAGCAGGCAGAGCTCGAGGACCTGCAGCGACTGGCGACCGAGCACGGCGTGCGCTTTGGAGCGGTCAGCAACGCCTGACCGCTGCGCAGTGCACGAACGACAGCGCCCCGGCATCCAGGGGATGGTGCCGGGGCGCTGTCGTGCCCGGACGGGGTCCGGTCAGTCGTGCCAGGCGCCGAGCTCGTCCAGCAGCGGCTGGAGCTGTGCGAAGAGGTCAGGGGACGCGGCGAGGGTCAGCTCCAGGGAGACCGCCCGGCCGGGGCGGCCACCGGTGAGCGCACCGGCCTCGCGGGCGATCAGGGCGCCGGCCGCCAGGTCCCAGGGGTTCAGGCCGCGCTCGTAGTAGGCGTCGAGCCGGCCGCAGGCCACGTCGCACAGGTCGATCGCGGCCGAGCCGCCGCGCCGGATGTCGCGGACCTGCGGCAGAAGCGTGCGCAGCACCTCGGCCTGCGCAGCCCGGCGCTCGGCGAGGTAGGAGAAGCCGGTGCCGAGCAGCGCCTGGGAGAGCGGCGGGGCGGGCCGGTGACGAATGCGCTCGCCGTTGTTGAACGCGCCACGGCCCAGGACGGCCTGGTAGGTCTCCCCGCGCATCGGGGCGGCGACGACCCCGACGACCACCTCGCCGTCCTTCTCCGCCGCGATGGACACGGACCAGGACGGCAGCCCGTAGAGGTAGTTGACGGTGCCGTCGACGGGGTCGATGACCCAGCGGATGCCGCTGGTGCCCTCGGTACTGGCACCCTCCTCCCCCAGGAAGCCGTCGTCGGGGCGGCGCTCCGCGATGAAGCCGGTGATCAGCTTCTCGGAGGCGATGTCCATCTCGGTGACGACGTCGATGGGGCTGGATTTGGTGGCGGCCACACCGAGGTCGGCGGGCCGGCCGTCGCGCAGCAGCGTCCCCGCACGGCGGGCGGCCTCCAGGGCCAGTTCGAGAAGTTCGTCGTACAGCGCTTCGGTCTGCGCCGGGTCGGACTGCGGGACGTCGGGGTGCAGCGGATCGGGCACGATGCTCCTTGCTCGGACGAGCGGTGGTCGGGCGGGCGTACGGGCTTACACGGGGGCCTCGGCGACCGGGCCCCGCCAGTCGGCGCCGGCCGCGGCCGGGCGCGGTGCGCGCGCGGGGCAGCAGCCGACCGGGCACAGGTCGTGGCTCGCGGCGAGGGCGCCCAGGGCGCAGCGCTCCGGGGTGCCGCCCCGTTCGGTGGCCGCGCGCTCCAGGAGGAGGTCGCGGACGGCCGCGGCGAACCGGGGGTCGGCGCCCACGGTGGCCGACCTGGCGACCGGCAGTCCCAATTCGGCGGCCTTGGCGGTGGCCTCGGTGTCGAGGTCGTACTTGACCTCCATGTGGTCCGAGACGAACCCGATGGGGGCCATGACGACGGCCGGGACGCCCGCGGCGTGCCGCTCTTCCAGGTGGTCGCAGATGTCCGGCTCCAGCCAGGGGATGTGCGGTGCACCGCTGCGGGACTGGTAGACCAGCTGCCAGGGGTGGTCCACACCGGTCTCCGCGCGGACGGCGTCCGCGATCGTCCGGGCCACGTCCAGGTGCTGGGCGGCATAGGCCCCACCCTCGCCGCCCCGGGTGTGGTCGCCGGGGGTGCCGGAGGTGTCGGCGGCGGCGGTGGGGATGGAGTGCGTGGTGAAGGCGAGATGGGCGCCGTCCCGCACGTCCTGGGGCAGTTCGGCGAGGGATGCCAGCACCCCGTCGACCATGGGGCGGACGAAGCCGGGGTGGTTGAAGTAGTGCCGCAATTTGTCGACCTGCGGCACCGGCAGGCCTTCGTCCTGCAGGGTGGCCAGCGCGTCGGCGAGGTTCTCGCGGTACTGCCGGCAGCCCGAGTACGAGGCGTAGGCGCTGGTCGCCAGGACGGCGATCCGGCGGTGGCCGTCCTGAACCATGGTGCGCAAGGTGTCGGTCAGGTAAGGCGCCCAGTTGCGGTTGCCCCAGTAGACGGGCAGGTCCAGGCCGTGTGCGGCGAAGTCGCTGCGCAGCGCGTCCAGCAGCTCCCGGTTCTGGGCGTTGATGGGGCTGACGCCACCGAACAGGAAGTAGTGCTGCCCCACCTCCTTGAGGCGCTCACGGGGGATGCCGCGGCCACGGGTGACGTTCTCCAGGAACGGGACGACGTCATCGGGGCCTTCGGGGCCGCCGAACGACAGGAGCAGCAGGGCGTCATAGGGGCTGGGATCGCGCTGTTCGGGCATGCCATCGATCCTGCCACCCTTCCCGAGGGGGCGGCGGGCAGGCCCCGGCGCGGACCGGGCCGCCGGGCCGGGGGGCACCGCCGGAAAACCGGAGGCGGCCGACGGCACACCGGCCGTAAGCTGTATCGGCCACAGACATCCCTTACCGATCTTCGGTCCTCACCGGCGGAGCACTCCCGTTGCCCAGTCCCTACCGCGCCATTTTCGGCCGCCCCGGCACCAAGTCGTTCTCCGCCGCCGGACTGCTGGGCCGGATGCCCCTGTCGATGATGGGCATCGGGATCGTCACGATGGTCTCCCAGCTGACCGGCCGCTACGGCCTGGCGGGCGCGCTGTCCGCGACCCTCGCGCTGTCCGCCGCGGTCATGGGCCCGCAGATCTCCCGGCTGGTGGACCGGCACGGCCAGCGCCGGGTGCTGCGCCCGGCCACCCTGGTGTCGATCGCCGCGGTCGCCGGTCTGCTGCTGAGCGCGCAACAGCGCTGGGCGGACTGGGCCCTGTTCGTCTTCGCGGCCTGTGTGGGGTGTGTGCCGAGCGTCGGCTCGATGATCCGGGCGCGCTGGGCGGAGATCTACCGGGGCTCCCCGCGCGCGCTGCACACCGCGTACTCGTGGGAGTCGATCGTCGACGAGACGTGCTTCATCTTCGGGCCGATCCTGTCCATCGGCCTGTCCACCGCGTGGTTCCCGGAAGCCGGTCCGCTGCTGGCCGCCGGTTTTCTGGCCGTCGGGGTCTTCTGGCTGACGGCGCAGCGTGCGACGGAGCCGGTGCCGCACCCGCGGGAGCAGCACGCCAAGGGGTCGGCGCTGCGCTCACGGGGGCTGCAGGTGCTGGTGGTGACGTTCGTGGCGACCGGCGCGATCTTCGGGGCGATCGACGTGGTGACCGTGGCGTTCGCCGAGGAGGTCGGGCACAAGGCCGCGGCCAGCCTGGTGCTGGCGGTCTATGCGCTCGGCTCGTGTCTGGCCGGTGCCGTCTTCGGGCTGCTGCACCTCAAGGGGCATCCGTCCCGGCGGTGGCTGGTGGGGGTCGGTGCGATGGCGGTGAGCATGGTGCCGCTGCAGCTGGTGGGTTCGCTGCCGCTGCTGGCCGTCGCGCTGTTCGTCGCGGGGCTGTCCATTGCCCCGACGATGGTGACCACGATGGCGCTGATCGAGGAGCATGTCCCGCGGTCGAAGCTGACCGAGGGCATGACCTGGACCAGCACCGGCCTGGCGGTGGGCGTCGCGCTGGGGTCGTCGGCGGCCGGCTGGGTGGTGGACGCCGCGGGGGCCACCCGGGGCTATCTGGTGCCGGGGGCGGCCGGTCTGCTCGCCGCGCTGGTGGCGTTCTCCGGCTACCGCAGGCTCCGTCCGCAGCCCGCCCCCGCGCTGGCGGGCCCGGCCGCGGCAGGCGGGCTGCCCGGCCAGGGCGACACGGAGCGGCAGGGCGAGGAGAGCGTCGCGTAGGGCCGGTCCGGCGGAGCTCGGGTCGCAACGGGCCGGTTCGGCGCGCGGCGTGAACGGGGGCCGCCCGCTTGCGTGTTACCGGCGGTACGAGATGTCCGGGAGCAGGTCGGTTCCGGCCGGTTCCCCGCTCATGTGATTCCCGTCACCCCTCCTGGATGTCGCGTCGGTGACTGACATCATGCGCTCACACCAACGGCGGCCGCCCGCGGCCGGCCCGTGCGGAGGGAGGGGACGTCACCATGGCAGTCAGCAACGCCGTCGGCGGCTCGGGAGGGCGGGGTCCGGCCACCGGGCCCTGGCGCAACTGGGCGGGCAATGTCACCGCCCGCCCCGCCCGGAGCGTGGCCCCGGCGAGCACCGGGGAGCTGGCGGCCGCGATCCGCGCCGCCGCCGCGGACGGACTGACGGTCAAGGCAACCGGCACCGGCCACTCCTTCACCCCGGCCGCCGTCACCGACGGACTGCTGATCCGCCCCGAGCGGCTGACCGGGATCCGTACGGTCGACCGCGAGGCCGGGACGGTGACGGTGGCGGCCGGTACGCCGCTCAAGCACCTCAACGAGACGCTGGCCGCGCACGGGCTGTCGCTGACCAACATGGGCGACGTCATGGAGCAGACCGTCTCCGGGGCGGCCGGTACCGGCACCCATGGGACGGGCCGCGACTCGGCATCGATCGCCGCCCAGATCACCGCCCTCGAACTGGTCACCGCCGACGGCTCGGTCCTGACCTGTTCCGCCGGGGAGAACCCGGAGGTCTTCACCGCGGCGCGGCTGGGCCTGGGCGCGCTGGGCGTGATCAGCGAGCTCACCTTCGCCGTGGAGCCGGAGTTCCTGCTGACCGCCCGCGAGGAGCCGATGCCCTTCGACGAGGTGACGGAGCGGTTCGACGAGCTGGCCGCCGAGAACGAGCACTTCGAGTTCTACTGGTTCCCGCACACCGGCAGCTGCAACACCAAGCGCAACAACCGCAGCCAGGGCCCGGCGGCGCCCCCCGGGAAGGTCAGCGGCTGGATCGAGGACGAGCTGCTGTCCAACGGGGTCTTCCAGCTCGCCTGCAGTGTCGGCCGGGCGGTGCCGGCCGCGATACCGGGCATCGCCAGGATCTCCAGCCGCGCGCTGTCGGCCCGTACGTACACCGACATCCCGTACAAGGTGTTCACCTCGCCGCGGCGGGTGCGGTTCCTGGAGATGGAGTACGCGCTGCCCCGCGCGGCCGCGGTCGCGGCGCTGGGTGAGCTGAAGGCCCTGGTGGAGCGCTCCGGCTTCAAGGTCAGCTTCCCGGTGGAGGTGCGCACCGCGCCGGCCGACGACATTCCGCTGTCCACCGCTTCGGGCCGGGACACCGTGTACCTCGCCGTGCACATGTACCGCGGCACGCCGCACCAGGCGTATTTCGCGGCCGCCGAGCGGATCATGACGGCGCACGACGGGCGTCCGCACTGGGGGAAGCTGCACACCCGCGACGCCGCCCATCTCGCCGACGCCTATCCGCGGTTCGGTGAGTTCACCGCGGTACGCGACCGGCTGGACCCGGAGCGCCGGTTCACCAACCCGTATCTGCGGCGGGTCCTGGGGGACTGACCGACGACGGCCGTGCCGCGGAGCCCATCAGGGGCACCGGGGCACGGCCGTCGCGGCTCCACCGGGCGGGTCCGTTCCTTCGGACGGTCCGCCGGGGTCAGGAGGCGTCGGGGGCCGGGGCCTGTCCGTCGGACTCCTGCTGGTGCTGCTGGTCCCCCTGGTCCTCGCCGCCGGTCGAGCCGTCGCCGTTGCCGGTGCCACCGTCGCCGGTGGCATCGCTCGGGGACGGGTTCGGGGACGAGGGCGTACCGGGGTCCGGCGACGTCTTGTCGCCGTCGGACGGGCTCGGGGCCGGCGACGGGGAGTCGCCGTCCGTTCCCTTGCCCGTGCCGGGGTCCTCCGACGTGCCCGGGTCCGGGTTCGGCTCACCGCTGTTGCCGTGGCGCTTGCCGTGCTCCGGGGAACCGGGATCGGGCGACTGCGGCGAACCGGGCTGCTGCCGGCTCCCACCCCCGGTATGGGTGATGTTGCTCAGCGTGGTGCCCTTCTCGCCGCTCGGCGTCTGCCCGGTGACCAGCTCGGTGCCGGTGACCACCCCCATGGCGAGCGCAAAGACCGCGAGCGCACCGAGCGCCGGCCGCTTCCAGCCGCGCAGCCGGGTGCCGTACGTCGTGGTGCCGAGCTCCTCGGGCGGGCCGGCCGGGTGGCGCGCGGGCCGGCCCGCCGGGTCGGCGGGCGCCGGGGCCGGCGCCATGGTCCGCCCGTCGAGGCGCGGCACCAGTTGCGTCCGGTCGGCGGGCCGCCCGCTGCCCGCGCTGTCCGCCGTGCGCGGGGCGCCGATCGCGCCCTGGCCGGCGGCGCGCAGCATCCGCGTCGCGTCGTCGGACTGCGGAGCCGGGTGGGCACCCGCCGGATCACGGCGGCGGGCCTGCTCGGCCCGCGGGATCAGCTGGGTACGGGCCGTGTCGCGCCCGGGTGTCCTGGCGGCGACGGAGGTGACTTGGTCCTCCGTGCCCTGCCTGTCGAAGGTCGCCAGCACCATCGTGGAACCGGCCTGCCGAGCGTGCGGTGCGGTGGATCGACTGCGGGTGGAGGAGAAGCGGCGCGGCTTCGGTCGCGTGGTGACCGTCGCCTCCTTGATCTGTTCGCCGGTGCGCCGGAACAGGTGGTGGAATATCGAGCCGCCGGTCGTGGCCACGACACTGACCAGACCCGCGCCGATGATGGTTCCGTAGACGCCGAGCCGGCCCGCGAGGTACGCGGCGACGGCCGCAGCGAGCGCGCTGCCGGCAACCTGAGCGATGCTCAGGTCTATCCGCTTCTCCTTCTTCTTCGTGTCGGTTTCGGTTTCTTCGTCCATCTCCTACCTTTGATAGCCCCTTCGATCCATCTTGCATGGAGAAGTGACCATTCGGCGGAGCCATTAGTTCCGATTTTGGGGAATCTGTGAAACTCGCCACCTGAGCGCCAGGTAGAGAGGTCGACAAGGCGACCGAACACCCTTGCCCACCCAGAAGTTCGGCGGCGCGGCGGTCCACCTAAGTGGTCCAAATGGAGTACTGTGGCGAGCCCTGGCCCCGGTTCCCGTCCGGCTGCCCGGAACCCGCGGGAGGGGCCCTGAAGGCGGCACTCACCCGGGGCGCCGCCGCTCAACACGGGTGCACGGCGACAGGGCAAGCGACACGGTCACTGAGCGTGGCGAACAGGTAACCGTGTCATAACGGCGTTTCAGGGCCAAGCCCCGACACGCCGGGCAACTCGGCAATGTTGTGGCAGGCTGCACCCGGGCAGGCCACACTCGACTAGCGGAAGCAGCGACGCACGTGACGTCGGCAGGCACCACCCGGGAGGTCCCCATGCCCGAACTGCGTGTCGTGGCCGTCTCCAACGACGGCACACGGCTGGTGCTCAAAGCTGCGGACAGCACCGAGTACACGCTTCCGATCGACGAACGGCTGCGCGCCGCCGTCCGCAACGACCGCGCGCGTCTCGGCCAGATCGAGATCGAGGTCGAGAGCCATCTGCGTCCACGGGACATCCAGGCACGTATAAGAGCCGGTGCCTCCGCCGAAGAAGTCGCCCAGCTCGCCGGTATCCCCGTCGACCGGGTGCGGCGCTTCGAGGGCCCGGTGCTCGCCGAGCGCGCCTTCATGGCCGAGCGGGCTCGTAAAACGCCCGTGCGACGCCCCGGTGAGAACACCGGCCCGCAGCTCGGTGAGGCGGTCGCGGAGCGGCTGCTGCTGCGCGGGGCCGACAAGGAGAGCGTCCAGTGGGACTCCTGGCGCCGGGACGACGGCACCTGGGAGGTGCTGCTGGTCTACCGCGTCGCGACCGAACCGCACTCGGCGAGCTGGACCTACGACCCGCCGCGGCGGCTCGTCCAGGCCGTGGACGACGAGGCGCGGGCACTGATCGGCGAGAGCGACGACACTCCCGAGCCGAGCTTCCCGTTCGTACCGCGGATCGCGCGGCTGCCGCGCGACCGGCCGCTGGACCGCGCCCTGGACCGGCAGTCGCCCGAGCGCAGCGAGCGCGCGGCGCAGTCCGGCGGTGAGGACGACGAGCCGCGGGTCGCGGAGGAGGCCACGGGTGAGCGGGAGCGGGATTCGCTGACCAGCCTGCTGGAGGCGGTACCGAGCTTCCGTGGCGACATGGTCGTACCGGAGAGCGCCAAGTCGCCGCAGAGTGACGAGGAGTCCGAGGCCGAGGTCGAGGAGCCGCCCGCCCCGGCGGCGAGCGCGGGCGCGGGTTCCGCGTACGCCGATGTGCTGATGCCGCGCGCGGTGGCCGGGCATCGTGACCGGCTGACCGGGACGACGGACCGGCAGGCCGAGGCGGACGGGGTACGGCCCGGGCGCCGTGCCGCGGTGCCCAGTTGGGACGAGATCGTCTTCGGCACCCGGCGCAAGAAGCCGGAGTAACGGGGCCGCCTGCCCCCAGCGCGTAACGCCGTCCGCCCGCCCCGGCTTCCCGGGGCGGGCGGACGGCGTCGTACGAGGCCTCGTCACAGGGCCCGGCGGGGGCTCAGCCGGGCTGCGGGCCGGTGGCGATCGGACGGGACGGGTCGGCCGACCACTCGCTCCAGGAGCCGACGTACAGCGCGGCGGGGATGCCCGCGACCGCGAGGGCCAGCACCTGATGGGCGGCGGAGACCCCGGAACCGCAGTAGACACCGACCTCCACGTCCGTGGTGGCACCCATCGACGCGAACCGCTTGGCCAGGTCAGCGGCGTCACGGAAGACGGTGTCCCCCTCGACGACGTTCTCGGTCGTCGGTGCGGACACGGCGCCCGGGATATGGCCGGCGACCCGGTCGATGGGCTCGACCTCGCCCCGGTAGCGCTCGGCGGCCCGGGCGTCCAGCAGGACGCCGCGGCGGGCCAGGGCGGCCGCGTCATCCGCCGTGAGCAGCGGCAGCGCGCCGGGCAGGGGCGTGAAGTCACCGGCCGGCGGCGCCGGTTGCTCGATGCTCAGGGCGCCGCCGGACGCCTGCCAGGCGGCGAGACCGCCGTCCAGCACCCGCACATCGGGGTGGCCGGTCCAGCGCAGCAGCCACCAGGCGCGGGCGGCCGCCCAGCCCTGGGCGCCGTCGTAGACGACCACAGGACGGTCCGCGCGGACGCCCGCGGCCCGCATGGCCCCGGCGAAGACATCGACGTCGGGGAGCGGATGACGGCCGGCCGGACCGGGGCGCGAGGCGAGCTCGCTGTCGAGATCGACATAGACCGCGCCGGGTACGTGGCCAGCCGCGTACTCGGGGCGGCCGGGCGGCCCGCCGAGCTGATAGCGGACGTCCAGGAGCACCGGCGGGGTGGGCCGTGCCAACTCGCTCGCGAGTTCGGTAGCGGTGATGATGGCGTTCATGGGACTCATCCTTGCGTAGCGACGACTACGTACAGAAGGTGGGTGCCCACCCTCCGTATGGCGCAGTTACACCCTGCCGTATCACCGCCGAAACGGATGGGGGAACGTCAAAACGGGCATTCTCCCTCGCGAACGTGCCATCGACGGCGCGGCCGGGGCGCACACCAGGTCACCGGGTGCGAGCATCTGGACGGGACCCGCGCCCGTACCGCACATGGTCAGCACCCGACGCTCCGAGGAGAGAGTGACAATGACGACCGAGGCAGCGACCCGGCGGATGCCCGGCGCGCCCTGCTGGGTGAGCCTCCTGGCCCACAGCCTGCCCGCGACGCAGGAGTTCTACGGCGCGCTGTTCGGCTGGGAGTTCCGCCCGGGGCCGCAGCACTTCGGTCCGTACGCCCGGGCCTTCCTCGACGGCCGGGAAGTCGCCGGGGTCGGTGAGCTGGCACCCGACCGCCATCTCCCGGTCTCCTGGACCACGTATCTGGCCAGCGATGACGCGGATGTGACCGCCGAGCAGATCCGTTCCTGCGGTGGGACGGTGGGCGTCGGGCCGCTGGACGCCGAGGACGACACGGGGCGGATGGCGATCGCATCCGACCCGCAAGGAGCGATCTTCGGCGTCTGGCAGGGCAGGTCGATGATGGGCACCGCGTTCACCGGGGAGCCGGGCACCGCCGTGTGGAACGAGCTGGTCACCCGGGACACCGGGTCCGTCGGGCCGTTCTACGAGCATGTCTTCGGTTTCGAGGCGGAACTCCAGGCCTCGGACGACGACGCCGACTTCGACTATCTGACGCTGCATCTCAAGGACCACCCGGTGGCCGGCATCCACGGTGTGGGCAGCGCCCTGCCACGTGACCGGGGCTCCCACTGGATGACGTACTTCGCCGTCTCCAATACGGACGCGGCCGCCCGCCGGGTCATCGAGCTGGGCGGGCGCGTACAGGACGGCGCCCGGGACTCCGCGCACGGCAGGCTGGCGACCGTCGCCGACAGCGAGGGCGCCGTCTTCACGATCATCCAGCGACGCTGAACGCCGGTCACACCGGGCCGAGTCCACCGTCCGGCGCGGACCGTCCCACGACCGTGTGGAGGGGCCTGTGGGCGTGGTCGGCGCCGCGCCGGTCATCGGGACCGCCGGTCGCCGCCTCGGCCCGTCCGCGGCTCCTACCGCATGCTGTCGACCGGCAGTACGTCCGGGGAGAGCGCGGCCGCGCGGGCGGTCGCCGAGGTCTGGCGGCGGCGGTGGTGACGTCGGCACAGGACCTCGTAGCCGACCTCGGCCGGGGGGCCGTCCACGTCACCGACGACATCGCCGACCACGACCTGAGCGCCCTCGACGACCATCCGGTTGCCGACCGTACGGGCATTGTGCGTGGCGCGGGCGCCGCACCAGCACAGCGCCTCGACCTGCAGCACCTCCACCCGGTCGGCCAGTTCGACCAGGCGCTGGGACCCGGGGAAGAGCTTGCTGCGGAAGTCGGTGGTGATACCGAAGGCGAAGACGTCCAGTTCGAGGTCGTCGACGACCCGGGCGAGCTGGTCGATCTGTTCGGGGGCGAGGAACTGTGCCTCGTCGGCGATGACGTAGTCGACCCGGCCGCCGGAGGAGAGATGGCCGACGACATGCGCGTAGAAGTCCATGCCGTCGGCCGCCTCGACGGCCTCGGTGACCAGACCGAGGCGGGAGGAGAGCTTGCCCTGACCGGCCCGGTCATTGCGGCTGTAGATCATTCCCTGTAGTCCGCGGGAAGAGCGGTTGTGCTCGATCTGCAGAGCCAGCGTCGACTTGCCACAGTCCATCGTTCCGGAGAAGAACACCAGCTCGGGCATGGGAAGTTGCGGGCCTTTCGGGCTCGTGAGGAGGGCGGGGCGACGTGCGGGCGGGCGACCGTACGGGTCAGGTGCGGACTTCCAGGAGCGGCACCAGCTGCTCCACCGGGGTCATGGAGCCGTGCATCCCGACCATCTCCGACTCCCGGGGCTCCCGTTCCGTCGCGATGATCACCATATCGGCATGGGCGGCCGCGACGACATCGCCGATCCGGGCACGCACCCGGTCGTCGATCTGCGGTCCGAACCACCCGGCGGCGATGGCCTCTTCACGGCTTGCCACCCACATCTGCTCACCGACCACCTCGCGCCATACGGCGAGCACATCGGCGGCCGCGCCCGGGTGGGCGTACACATGCCGGGCCCGGCCCTCGCCGCCCAACAGGCGTACGCCGGCGCGAAGTTCCCAGTCCTCGTCGAAGTCGATCCGGGACTCGGGGTCGAACGGGATGTCGATCATGCCGTGGTCGGCGGTGATGTAGAGGGCGCTGCGCGGCGGAAGCTGCTCGGCCAGCCGCTGTGCGAGCCGGTCGACGTACATCAGCTGGCCGCGCCAGGCATCGGAGTTGACGCCGTAGCGGTGTCCCTTGCCGTCGACTTCGGAGTAGTACGTGTAGACCAGCGACCGGTCGCCGGCGGCGAGCTGCTCGGCGGCGAGGTCCATCCGCTCCTCGCCGGAGAGCCGGCCGTGGAAGGTGCCGCCGCTGAGCGCGACCTTGGTGAGCGGAGTGTGCTGGAAGTTCGGTGCGGAGACCTGGCAGGTGTGGATGCCGGCGTTGTCCGCGAGCTGGAAGACCGTCGGATACGGCTGCCAGACGTAGGGGTCGGTCCAGGGAGACCAGCGCAGCTGGTTCATCAGGGCGCCGGTCGCCGGGTCCTCGCAGGTGTAGCCGGGCAGACCGTGGGCGCCCGGCGGCAGTCCGGTGCCGACCGAGGCGAGGGAGGTGGCGGTGGTGGACGGGAAGCCCGCGGTGAGCGGACGGCCGCTGCCGTTGAATGACGTACCCAGGAGCGAGGTGAGGAACGGTGCCTCCTCCGGGTGGGCACGCAGCAGCTCCCAGCCGAGGCCGTCGATCAGGAAGACACAGGCCCGGTCGGCGGGGGCCAGCTCCATCGCACCGGCGAGGCCGGGTATGCCCAGCCCGGCGGCGATGGTGGGCAGCAGATCGGCGAGCGAGGCGGTGCCGTATCGGGGCACCGGGGCGCTGAGCGGGTCGAGCGGTTCGGGTTCCGGCCAGGCGGGGGCGGTGTGGACCATCAGCGGGTGGTGGTGGCCGCGGTGGCCTCGGAGAGTGCCTGGGCGAAGGTGAGCGTCTCGCGCACCGAGTCCGGTCCGTCCCCGGCCTCGCTGACCCGCAGCGAGAGGTCGTCGGCGGTGGAGGAGCCCGTGTAGCCGTGGTCCGCCTCGCAGTTGGGGTCGCCGCAGGCGGCGGGCTCCAGGTCCAGGCGGGCGACCGCGCCCCAGCCGATGGTCAGTACGACCTCGCGGGGCAGCTGGCCCGGGGTGTACGACTCCGGGTTGGCGACCACGCGGCTGAGCACCACGGAGGAGATCCGGCCCAGCTTGACGGACTCGGTGGAAGTCGTGGCGTACGGCGACGGGGAGGTGGCGTCGGCGGCCTGCTCGTCGGTATGGCTGACGATGAAACGGGTGCCGGTCAGGACCAGGACCGTGACATGGCGGCGGACCTCGTTGGCGTCGAAGGTCGTCTCTTGATGGACGAGGTACGACACCACGGGCTCCCCGCCGACCGCGGCCTGCACCGCCTCGGCCACGAGCGTCGGGTAATAGCCACTGCGCTCGATCGCCGCGCGCAGCCCCTGGGTCGTCGTACCGGTCTTAGCCATGGAGCCCATCTTACGGGGCGTACCGGGCCGCGAGAGCCTCAGTAGACGGGCAGCCGGCGGGGGCCGAGGTCAGTCGTGGCGGGCGGCCGGGCCAGCCGGACGGTGGCGCCCAGGACGGAGAGGCCCTGGGCGGCGACGACGACCGGTTCGAGGTCCACACCCACGACCTCGGGGTGGTCGTCGACGAGCCGGGAGACGCGCAGCAGCACCTCCGCCAGGGCGGCGGTGTCCACGGGCTGGGAGCCGCGCCAGCCGAACAGCAGCGGGGCGGCGCGGATCGAGCGGATCTGCTCGGCGACCTCGCGGTCGGTGGCGGGGATGAGGCGGTGGGCGATATCGCCGAGCAGCTGGGAGGGCGCCCCGGCCAGGCCGAAGGAGAGGACGGCGCCGGCGGCGGGGTCGATGGCGGCCCGGACGACGGTGTCCACGCCGCGCGGCACCATCGACTGGACGACCGGGCGCAGCTCCTCCGGGGAGCCGAGGAAGTCGGTCACTTCGGTGTAGGTACGGCGGAGTTCGGCCTCGCCGGCGATGTCCAGGCGTACGCCGCCGAGGTCGGGGCGGTGGCGCAGATGGGGTGCGGTGGTCTTGAGGGCCACCGGGTAGCCGAGGCGGGCGGCGGCGCGGACGGCGGTGTCCGGGTCGGGGGCCGGGAGGACGGGGTGCGTGTGGATGCCGTAACGGGCGAGCAGGGCCTCGGCGTCCTGGGGCGGCACCGGGACGGAGCTGCCGGTGGGGACGTCGGGGGTGAGCCGGTCCAGGAGGCGCTCGATGTCGGCGCCGGCCGCGGCCTCCTGGATGTCGTCGTACTCCGGCACCCGGCCCGGGTCGGCGGCCTCCCGGCGCCAGGCGGCGTAGCGGACGGCCTCGGCGAGCGAGCGGACGGCGCGCTCGGCGGCGGGGTAGGCGGGGATGCGGAGGGGCTCACGGCGGGGCCGGCGCGGGGTGTCGGCCTCGGCGTCACGGGCCGGGGGCGCCTGACGTGCGGTGAGGGTGGGCGGTGGGCCGGTGGGGACCGGGGGGCGCGGGGAGCGGGACGGGGCGGGCGGGACCGGGGGCGGCGGTGCCGGGTCCACGGGGCGGGCCGCCGGCTCGGGGCGGGCCGGCTCCTCCCCGGCGGGAGCTGCGGACCCGGCCGGCTGTGCCGATGCCGCGAGCGTCTGTGCCAGGTCGTCCATCGCGAGGTGGACGACCGTGACCGGCTTCTCCGGGTGGGCGGCCGCGGCGGCGCGCAGGGCGTCGGCGAGCGCGGCGCCCTCGCTCCCGCCCGGGGAGACGGCGGCCCCCTCCCCCACCCAGGGGATGGCCGTGACGACCACGGCATCGCAGCCCTCGGCGGACAGCGCCTCGGCGAGCGCGGCCCGGAAGTCGTCCGGTGTCGCGGCGGAGGCCAGTACACGGGGGCGCTGCGGGCGCAGCCCCTCGGTCAGGCAGGCGTCGTACGCCAGCAGCGCCAGCGACTCGGAGTTGCCCAGGATGGCGATCCGCGGGCCGTCCGGCAGCGGCTGGGAGGCCAGCAGCAGCCCGGCGTCGATCAGCTCGGTGACCGTGTCGACGCGGATCACGCCGGCCTGGCGCATCAGGGCGGCGACGGTGCTGTCGGGGACCCGGACGGTGGGCACGGCATGGCCGGGCGGGGCGGTGCCGTTGTGCCGGGCCCCCTTGGCGACCACCACCGGTTTGACGGCAGCGGTGCGGCGGGCGAGCCGGGCGAACTTGCGGGGGTTGCCGATGGACTCCAGATAGAGGATCACAACATCGGTGTCCGGGTCCTCGTACCAGTACTGGAGCAGGTCGTTGCCGGAGACATCGGCGCGGTTGCCGGCCGAGACGAAGGCGGAGATACCGGCGATACCGCCGTCACCGGGGCCGCGCGCATGCAGTCCGCTGAGCAGGGCGATGCCGATGGCTCCGGACTGGGTGAACAGCCCGATGTGGCCGGCACCGGGCATCTGCGGGGCGAGGGAGGCGTTCAGCCGGACACCGGGAGCGGTGTTGATCAGCCCGAAGGCGTTGGGCCCGATCAGCCGCATGCCGTACGAGCGGGCCTGGCGGAGCAGGGCGCGCTGCCGCTCCCGGCCGTCCGGGCCCGCCTCGGCGTAGCCGGAGGACAGGACCAGCACGCCCTGGACGCCGTGTTCGCCGCAGTCGCGGATCACGTCGGGGACGCGGTCCGCGGGGACGGCGATGACGGCGAGGTCGACCGGGTCGGTGATCTCCCGCAGGGTGCGGACGGCCGGTACGCCTTCGGGGTCCAGCCGCCGCAGGTCCGCGGGGAAGGCGTGGTTGACGGCGTGCACCCGGCCCGTGAAGCCGGAGTCGAGGAGGCTGCGCAGGGCGGTACGGCCGACGCCGCCGGGGGCCCGGCCGGTGCCGATGACGGCGACCGAGCCCGGCGCGAGCAGCCGCTGTACGGAGCGGGCCTCGGCGCGCTGCTCACGGCCGCGCATCACGGCCATGGACTGCTCGGTCGGCTCCAGATCGAACTCGAGACGGACCACGCCATCCTCGAAGGTGCGCTTGTGGGTGTAGCCGGCGTCCGTGAACACCTTGATCATCTTGGAGTTCGCGGGGAGCACCTCGGCGGCGAACCGGCGGATGCCCCGTTCACGGGCGACGGCCGCGATGTGCTCCAGGAGGGCGGAGGCGACTCCGCGGCCCTGGTGGGCGTCCTGGACGAGGAAGGCGACCTCGGCCTGGTCGTCCTCGGGGTTCTTGGCGGGCAGTCCCTGGTCGTTGATCCGGTCGTAGCGGACGGTGGCGATGAACTCGCCGCCGATCGTGGCGGCGAGGCCGACCCGGTCGATGTAGTCGTGGTGGGTGAAACGGTGCACATCGCGGTCGGACAGCCGCGGGTAGGGCGCGAAGAAGCGGTAGTACTTCGACTCGTCCGAGACCTGCTCGTAGAAGGAGACCAACCGCTCGGCGTCATCGGGGGTGATGGGGCGGATCCGCGCCGTGCCGCCGTCGCGCAGCACCACGTCTGCTTCCCAGTGGGTCGGGTACGCGTGCTCCGGCGGCGTCTGCATGCGGACAGCGTACGACCGGCCACCGACAACCGACCCGGCGCGCGTACGCTCGGGATGCGGGGCAGGCTGGGACGCCGTAGGACGTATGGGCCTTGCCGGGCCTCCCCCTGGGCCCCACGGCCGCACAGGCCAGTACGAAGGACTGGCGGACCACACCCGGCAGCGTGAGAGACTGGTCTAGACAACTGTCACGACTTTGAAGGGCAACACCATGGCAGAGCGCCGCGTCAATGTCGGTTGGGCCGAGGGCCTGCACGCCCGCCCCGCGTCGATCTTCGTCCGTGCGGCCACCGCCTCCGGCGTCCCGATGACAATCGCCAAGGCTGATGGCAACCCCGTCAACGCGGCCTCCATGCTCGCGGTCCTCGGTCTGGGCGCCCAGGGCGGCGAGGAGATCGTGCTGGCCTCCGAGGCCGAGGGCGCCGAGGCAGCCCTCGACCGTCTGGCCAAGCTCGTCGCCGAGGGTCTCGAGGAGCTCCCCGAGACCGTCTGAGTCCGCCAGGACCTCTGCTGTATGCGGCGGCCCCGCCGTGGCAACCGGACCGGTTTTCACGGCGGGGCCGTTTCGCTGGGCCGGCATCCGGGACGCCGGGGCGCTCGTCCGCCATGCCCGACGGCCTGCGCGGCGGGCACGCCGGATACGCCGCACGCCGGATACGCCGGATACGCCGGTGTGCATTATGCGGGACGGGGACGCGGAATTTCCTGGGACCGCCATCGGGGATCCGTAAGGAAAAGCGCACACCATTAACCGCACCTGGTGCGGTAAAAATCAGGCAGGCACGCCAATTCAGACGCGGACCGAATAGCGCGCGACCATGCGCCGCGGCAGCCTATTCCGCACTTCTTTGTATACGGGGCGATTGTTAAGGGCGGAGGCGTGCCGTGTTGACGGGCCGTTTCGGATCCCTCACCTCGGCATTGGCGGGGAGCCGCAGCCGGTAGACCGGAAGCGAGCGCTCGACATGAGTTGCCATCAGGGCGCGCGCCCGTTCGGCGTCCCCCCGGGCCACCGCGTCCAGCACCGCGCCGTGTTCGTCCCAGGACTCACCGGCCCGGGGCGGCAGTTCCACCGTGTACATCCACTCGATCTTGCGCCGCAGCTGGGTCAGCAGCGCCGTCAGACTGGGGCTGCCGACTGCCTGAGCGAGTGTTTCGTGGAACCAGCCGTCCAGTTGGCGCAGATCTGCGGGATTGCCGTGACGGGCCCGCTCGCGGCCGAGCCGCACCAGGCCGCGGAGCACCTTCAGGTGGGCCGGGCTGCGGCGGGCGGCCGCGCGGGCGGCGCCCAGCGGCTCCAACAGGGCGCGGATGTCGAGGAGATCGGCGGCCTCCTGCTCGGTGGGCTCGGCGACACAGGCGCCCGCGTGGTGGCGGGTGGTGACGAAGCCCTCGGACTGCAGGGTGCGCAGCGCTTCACGGACCGGCACCCGGGAGACGCCGTAACGGGCCGCCAGGATCTCCTCGATCAGCCGGCTCCCCGGCGCCAGTGCGCCGGAGACAATGTCGTCGCGAATCGCCGTGCACACCGCATGCGCGGAAATATGGCCTCGCATCTTCCGTGCCTCCGCCGTAATCCCCTGGAAACGCCGCCGGTCGGCGACTTTTCCGTGACTCTATTCGACCGGCACGGCTTTTCCGACGGCCTCGGGTTATTCATGGATATTTTTTGGCCGGAAGTCGCGGGCCACCGGCGTATCCGGTGCGTATCGCCCGCACTCCGGATACGCCGAAGCCCCGGCCGTGGGGCCGGGGCTCCGGAAGGACTCGGCGTGTGGCGCAGGCCCCGTACGGGGCGCGGCGCCGACGCGGGGGGATCAGACGTTGACGCCGTGCCCGCGCAGGTACGCGATCGGGTCGATGTCCGAGCCGTAGTCAGCGCCGGTGCGGGCCTCGAAGTGCAGATGCGGGCCGGTGACGTTGCCGGTGGCGCCGGAGAGGCCGATCTGCTGGCCCGGGGTGACCTGCTGGCCGACCGAGACGCCGAGCGACGACAGGTGACCGTACTGGGTGTACGTGCCGTCGTTCATCTTGATCACGATGTTGTTGCCGTACGAGCCGCCCCAGCCGGCCTCGACGACGGTGCCCGAGCCGACCGCGTGGACGCTGGTGCCGGAGGCGGCGTGGAAGTCGATGCCGGTGTGGCTGCCGGAGGACCACAGTCCGCTGGAGGCCTTGTAGGCGGTGGAGACGTAGGAGTCGGCGATGGGGGAGACAAAGGCGTTGAGGCGCTTGCGCTCCGCGTCGCGGGCGGCGCGGACCTTGGCCTCGTGGGCGGCCTTGGCCTTCTTCTTCGCGGCCTCGGCACGCCGCTTCGCCTCGTCGGCCTGCTTCTTGGCGACGGCCTCGGCCTTCGCCTTCGCCGCGGCGGCCTCGGCGTCGGCCTGCTGCGCGTCGGCCTGGGCCTCGACACGGTTGGCGAGCTCGTCCCCCAGCACGACGGCGTGCTGCAGTCCGGTGTCGTGGAGGCGTGCCTCGTCCGTCGCGGCCAGCGCCGGCGAGGCCACGGAGGCGACCACACCGCCGGCCGCGAGGGTGGCTATGCCGGCGACGTTGCGGGTCGTCCGAACGGGACGGCTCGCGCGACGGTGCTTCCCGGTGGCACGGATGAACGCCATGTGCTGGCTTGTCCTTTCCTTCCTTCTCGCCTACCGGGTTAGCTGACGGGTTCGGAGCAGGAAGGTCTCCTACGGGCTCCTCGGAGAGGAGTCCGATTCACCCCAAGGGACATTTGGGTCCCCGGCTCCCCTGGCTTGCGCCGTACGGGGACTCGGCGATGACTGTCCGGTGCCACTGTTGTGGCGGACTTGTGACGAACAGCCGGACCGACGCTAAACGGGGCAACTTTCAATCGGCAAACAGAACCGGTTTTTTGTGCGGGATGCCACAAGAACCGGGGCACCAGCTGCGATAAAACGGACATACGGCGGCTCCCGTGGTGAACGAGCACCACGGGAGCCGCACGGTCGTCATATGACCTTCCGTCACACGGGAGGGGCTAGCCGCTGACGACGGTCACCTCACCGATGCCCAGCGCCTTGACCGGCTCGGCGATCTGTGCGGCATCGCCCACCAGGACCGTCACCAGCCGGTCCACGGGGAAGGCGCTGACCGCCGCCGCGGTGGCCTCGACCGTGCCGGTCTCCGCGAGGCGGGCGTACAACTGCGCCTGGAAGTCGTCCGGGAGCTGCTGCTCCACCTGGTCGGCGAGGGTGCCCGCGACGGCCGCCGCGGTCTCGTACTTCAGCGGCGCGACCCCGACGAGGTTCTGCACGGCGACATCCCGCTCGTCGTCCGTCAGCCCCTCTGCCGCGAGGGTGCGCAGTACCTTCCACAGGTCCTCGAGCGCCGGGACGGTGGAGCCGGTGTCCACCGAGCCGCTGATGGCGAGCAGCGCGGCGCCCGTGGACCCCTCGGGGGAGGTGGGGGCGGTGGACCGGAGCACCTGGCCGAAGGCGCGCACCCCGTAGGTGTAGCCCTTCTCCTCCCGCAGCACTCGGTCCAGACGGGAGGTGAGGGTGCCGCCCAGGCAGTACGTGCCGAGCACCTGTGCGGGCCACACCCGGTCGTGCCGGTCGGCACCGATACGGCCGATGAGCAGCTGCGTCTGGACGGCGCCGGGGCGGTCCACGATCACCACCCGGCCGGTGTCGTCGGCGACGATCGGCGCGGCCTTCAGCGGCTCGGACGTCGAGCCGCTCCAGGCGCCGAGCGTGTCGGCGAGCGCCGTGCCGAGGTCGACGCCGGTGAAGTCACCGACGATGACGGCGGTGGCCGTGGCGGGCCGTACATGGGCGTCGTAGAAGGCGCGGACGGCCGCTGCGTCGATGCGGGCGACGGTGTCCTCGGTGCCCTGGCGGGGCCGCGACATGCGGGCGGTGGCCGGGAACAGTTCCTTCGACAGGGCCATGGCGGCGCGGCGGGCCGGGTTGGCGAGCTCGTGCGGGATCTCGTCGAGACGGTTGCGTACCAGCCGCTCGACCTCGCTCTCCGGGAAGGCGGGCGCCCGGAGCGCGTCGGCGAGCAGGCCGAGCGCACGGGTCAGCCGGGACGCCGGCACTTCGAGGGAGACCCGTACGCCGGGGTGGTCGGCGTGCGCGTCCAGGGTGGCGCCGCAGCGCTCCAGCTCGGCGGCGAACTCCTCCGCGTCATGGGTGTCGGTGCCCTCGGACAGCGCACGCGCCATGATCGTCGCGACGCCGTCCAGACCCTCGGGTTCGGCGTCCAGCGGCGCGACGAGGTTGATCTCGACGGCGACGACCTGCTGGCCGGGGCGGTGGCTGGTCAGGAGCGTGAGCCCGTTGGGCAGTTGGCTGCGCTCGGGGGCCGGGAAGGCCCACGGCCTGGGCGCGCCGCCCTGGGGCTGCGGGTGGAAGTCCATGGTGCTCACGGGGGAATCGGCGTGGGTGGTGGCGTCGCTCACTGGTCCGCCTCCCCTTCCTCGGTGTCGGCGGCGTCGGACGGCTCGGTGGGCTCGTAGACGAGCACCGCGCGGTTGTCAGGGCGCAGCCGGGCCTTGGCGACCGCCTGCACCTCCTCGGGGGTGATGTCCAGGACGCGCTGGACGGCGGACAGCGCGAGCTGCGGGTCGCCGAACAGGACGGCGAAGCGGCACAGTTCGTCGGCGCGGCCGCTGACCGTGGCCAGCCGGTCCAGCCACTCGCGCTCCAGCTGGGCCTGCGCCCGCTCCATCTCCTCCGGGGTCGGCCCCTCGGCGGCGAAACGGGCCAGCTCCTCGTCGACCGCACGCTCGATGTCCGGAACCTCGACCCCGCCGGACGTCTTCACGTCCAGCCAGCCCAGCGAGGGGGCGCCGGCCAGCCGCAGCAGGCCGAAGCCGGCGGCGACGGCGCTGCGGTCGCGGCGCACCAGCCGGTTGTACAGGCGGGAGGACTCGCCGCCGCCCAGGACGGTCAGCGCGAGGTCCGCGGCGTCCACCTCACGGGTGCCGTCGTGCGGCAGGCGGTACGCCGCCATGAGGGCGCGGGAGGGCACGTCCTCCTCGACGACCTCGCGCAGCTCGCCGCCGAGGACGTCGGGCAGGGTGCCGTCCCGGGGCGGCTGCTTGCCGTCGTGCGAGGGGATGGAGCCGAAGTACTTCTCGATCCAGGCCAGCGTCCGCTCGGGGTCGATGTCGCCGACGACCGACAGGACGGCGTTGTTGGGCGCGTAGTACGTACGGAAGAACGCCCGCGCGTCCTCCAGGGAGGCCGCGTCCAGATCGGCCATCGACCCGATGGGCGTGTGGTGGTACGGGTGGCCCTCGGGGTACGCCATGGCCGTCAGCTTCTCGAAGGCCGTGCCGTAGGGGACGTTGTCGTAGCGCTGGCGGCGCTCGTTCTTGACGACGTCGCGCTGGTTCTCCAGGGACTCGTCGTCCAGCGCGGTGAGCAGCGAGCCCATCCGGTCCGCCTCAAGCCAGAGCGCGAGCTCCAGCTCATGGGCGGGCATGGTCTCGAAGTAGTTGGTCCGCTCGAAGCTCGTGGTGCCGTTGAGCGAACCGCCGGCGCCCTGCACCAGCTCGAAGTGGCCGTTGCCCTTCACCTGCGCGGAACCCTGGAACATCAGATGCTCGAAGAGGTGAGCCAGGCCGGTACGGCCCTTGACCTCGTGGCGGGAGCCGACGTCGTACCACAGGCAGACCGCTGCTACCGGGGTCAGGTGGTCTTCGGAGAGCACCACGCGCAGGCCATTGGCCAGCCGGTGCTCGGTCGCTGTCAGGCCGCCGGAGCCGGCTTGTTCTGTGGCCGTGTGACCCATGGGCATGTACGTCCCTTCGATCCGCTTGCGAGGAAGTTCTGTCACTGTATGCAAGCGCGTCGGCATCTGGCGAAGTTCCCGTCCGACCGGCCCCGAACGTGCGCCGCGCTCGGCCCCGAGGGAGCAGAAGGGGGAGTCGCGGTCGGCGTTGTCAGTGGGGCGGTCCACAATGGTCCGCGTCAGACTCAGACATACTCGCGGGTCGATCCCCCAGCTGGTTGACCCGACTGGCTGACCCGACGCTTTCCCGACATCGGCAGTAGACGCAGCAGAAGGAGCCGCAGCCGCGATGGCCCGCCGCAGCACGAAGACCCCGCCGCCGGACGACTTCGAGGAGAGGATCCTCGACATCGACGTCGTCGACGAGATGCAGGGTTCCTTCCTTGAGTACGCGTATTCGGTCATCTACTCGCGCGCCCTGCCGGACGCCCGCGACGGTCTCAAGCCCGTACACCGCCGCATTTTGTACCAGATGAACGAAATGGGGCTGCGCCCCGACCGCGGGTACGTCAAGTGCGCCCGCGTCGTCGGCGAGGTGATGGGTAAGCTCCATCCGCACGGCGACGCCTCGATCTACGACGCGCTGGTGCGCATGGCACAGCCGTTCTCCATGCGGCTGCCGCTGGTGGACGGCCACGGCAACTTCGGTTCCCTGGGCAATGACGACCCGCCCGCCGCGATGCGGTACACCGAGTGCCGGATGGCGTCCGCCACCTCCCTGATGACGGAGTCCATCGACGAGGACACCGTCGACTTCGCGCCGAACTACGACGGCCAGGAGCAGGAACCGGCCGCCCTCCCCGCCGCGTATCCGAACCTCCTCGTCAACGGCACCTCCGGTATCGCCGTCGGTATGGCGACGAACATGCCGCCGCACAACCTGGGTGAGGTCATCGCCGCGGCCCGCCATCTGATCAAGCACCCCAACGCGGATCTCGACACCCTGATGCGCTTCGTGCCGGGTCCCGATCTGCCGACGGGCGGCCGGATCGTGGGTCTCGGCGGCGTACGGGACGCGTACGAGAAGGGCCGTGGCACGTTCAAGATCCGTGCGACGGTCACCGTGGAGAACGTCAGCGCCCGCCGCAAGGGCCTGGTCGTCACCGAACTTCCCTTCATGGTCGGCCCCGAGAAGGTCATCTCCAAGATCAAGGACCTGGTCGGTTCGAAGAAGCTCCAGGGCATCGCGGACGTCAAGGACCTCACCGACCGCGAGCACGGCCTGCGGCTGGTGATCGAGGTCAAGAACGGCTTCAACCCCGAGGCCGTATTGGAGCAGCTCTACAAGCTCACGCCGATGGAGGAGTCCTTCGGCATCAACAACGTCGCGCTGGTGGACGGTCAGCCGCTGACGCTGGGCCTCAAGGAGCTGCTGGAGGTCTATGTCGACCACCGCTTCAATGTGGTGCGCCGGCGCAGCGAGTTCCGGCGGACCAAGCGGCGCGACCGTCTCCACCTGGTCGAGGGCCTGCTGACGGCCCTGCTGGACATCGACGAGGTCATCCGCCTCATCCGCTCCAGCGAGAACAGCGCACAGGCCAAGGAGCGGCTGATCGAGCACTTCTCGCTGAGCGACATCCAGACGCAGTACATCCTCGACACCCCGCTGCGCCGGCTGACCAAGTTCGACCGTATCGAGCTGGAGTCGGAGCGTGACCGGCTGCAGGACGAGATTGAGAAGCTGACGCAGATCCTGGAGTCGGACACCGAGCTGCGCAAGCTGGTCTCCGGCGAGCTGGCCGCGGTCGCGAAGAAGTACGGCACGGACCGGCGGACGGTGCTGCTGGAGTCGGCGGGCACCTCGGTCGGCGCGGTGCCGCTGGAGGTCTCCGACGACCCGTGCCGGGTGCTGCTCTCCTCTACGGGCCTGTTGGCGCGTACGGTTACCGGGGATGTGGCCTTCGACGCCGACGCCAAGCGCGTCAAGCACGATGTGATCGTTTCGGCGGTGCCGGCGACGACCCGTGGCGAGGTGGGGGCGGTGACGTCCCTGGGCCGGCTGCTGCGGATCGCGGTGATCGACCTGCCCCAGCTCCCGGAGACCGCGGCGGCGCCCAGCCTCTCCGGTGGCGCGCAGCTCTCCGAGTTCCTCACCCTGGAGGACGGCGAGGAGCTGGTCTGTCTGACCACGCTGGACGAGTCCTCGCCGGGCCTGGCGCTCGGCACGGAACAGGGCGTCGTCAAGCGGGTGGTGCCCGACTACCCCGCCAACAAGGAGGAGTTGGAAGTCATCACCCTCAAGGAGGGCGACCGGATCGTGGGCGCGGTCGAGCTGCGCACCGGTGAGGAGGACCTGGTCTTCATCACCAACGAGGCGCAGCTGCTGCGCTATCCGGCGTCGCAGGTACGGCCGCAGGGCCGGCCCGCGAGCGGTATGACGGGCGTCAAGCTGAGCGAGGGCGCGAAGGTGATCTCGTTCGCCGCGGTCGATCCGGCCACGGACGCCATGGTGTTCACGGTCGCCGGCTCGCACGGCACGCTGGACGACTCGGCGGCGACGGCCAAGCTCACCCCGTTCGACCAGTACCCGCGCAAGGGCCGGGCGACCGGCGGTGTGCGCTGCCAGCGGTTCCTGAAGGGCGAGGACTGTCTGAGCCAGGCGTGGACCGTGCCGGCTCCGGTACGGGCCGCGGATGCCAAGGGGAACCCGGTCGAACTGCCGGAGGTGGACCCGCGCCGGGACGGCTCGGGAGTGCCGCTGACGAAGCCGGTGACGGCGCTGGCGGGGCCGGTGTAACCAGCAGCCGCGGTGGCAGAGGTGGTCGACGCCGTCGGGCCGGTGAACAGCCGGCCCGACGGCGTCACCCGTCTTCCGCTTCCTCGCGTGCTGCCACGTACCGCAGGACACCCCACATGCTGTTCGGATCGGCTTCCGACGGTGCGCCCTCCCGGCAGTTCTCCAGCTCCTTGCGCAGGGCCGGGGCGTCGATGCCGCTGCCGATCATGACGAGCTGGGTGCACCGCTCCTCGCCCTTCGGCCACGGCGCGGGGTAGAAGCGCAGGAAGTCACCGACGGCGTGCACCGTGAACTTCTGGCGGTTCTCCGGCACGTCGAAGTGGACGAAGCCCTTGATGCGGTACAGGCCGGCCGGGCGGCTGTCGAGGAAGTCCATGAGACGGCGCGGGTGCATCGGCTCGGCGGAGGTGAACTCCACACTCTCGTAGGCGGCGTGGAGGTGCCCTGCGTGGTGGGTGTGGCCGGGGTGGCCGCAATCGCCAAGGGGGCCGCAGCGGTCGTCGGCGTCGTGGGCGGGGGCCCCGCTCGCCGCGGCCTCACGCAGCAGGTCCTCGAAGGACAGCTGGCGGACGGCCGCGTCGTGGTCCTCGCCCGGTCCGCGGTCGAAGAACAGCTCGGGGTCGACCCGCCCGTATGCGGTGCAGATCACCGGGCGGCCGGGAGCGAGGCCGGCGAGCGTGTCCATGAGTGACTGCCGCGCCGTGTCGCCGATGCGATCGGCCTTGTTGAGCACCACGATGTCGGCGATGCTCACATGCCGGTCCAGTTCGGGATGCCGGGCCCGGGTGTCGTCGAACTCCGCGGCGTCGACGACCTCGATCAGCCCGCCGTAGACGATCCGGTCGTTGTCGCTGGCGAGGATCATCCGGATGAGTTCCTGCGGCTCGGCCAGCCCGCTGGCCTCGATGACGATCACGTCGATACGGGCGGCGGGGCGGGCCAGCCGTTCCAGGTAGGTGTCCAGCTCGCTGGTGTCGACCGCGCAGCACAGACAGCCGTTGCCGAGCGAGACCATCGAGTCGACCTGGCCGGCGACGGTCATGGCGTCGATCTCGATGCTGCCGAAGTCGTTGACGATCGCGCCGATTCGGGTGCCGTCGCCGGTGCCGAGCAGATGGTTGAGGAGGGTGGTCTTGCCCGACCCGAGGAAGCCCGCGAGCACGACGACCGGGATCTGTTGCGTGGCCAAGGGGGGCGCCTCCATGGTGCGGGTGGCGGGCCGCGCGGACCGGCGGCGGACGAGCTGTCGATCGTAACGGACCGCCGGCGGCACGGGCCCGGCCCGCACCTCCCCTGCCGCCTTCCCCGCTAACGGGGTGCGACGACGGGGAGCGGCTGCGGCGGAGGCGGTCCGACATACCGGGCCGCAGGGCGAATGATCTTCGAATCCTCGGCCTGCTCCAGGATGTTGGCGCTCCAGCCGACCACCCTGGCGGCGCAGAAGGTGGGCGTGAACATCTCGCGCGGCAGTCCGCACAGCTCCATGACGACCCCCGCGTAGAGCTCCACATTGATGTGCAGCTCACGGCCGGGCTTGAGCTCGGCCAGCAGCTCTTCGACCCTCGCCTCCACTTGGACGGCGAATTCCACCAGCGGGCCACCGAACCGCTCGGCAATACCTCGCAGCATCCGGGAGCGCGGGTCCTCGGTGCGGTAGACGGAGTGACCGAACCCCATGATCCGGTCGCCGCGCAGCACACGGTCGCGGATCCAGGCGTCGATGCGGTCGGGGGTCCCGATGGCGTCGAGCATGTCCAGTGCGCGGCTGGGCGCACCGCCGTGCAGCGGCCCGGAGAGCGCGCCGACGGCGCCGACGAGGCAGGCCGCGAGGTCGGCGCCGGTGGAGGTGATGACGCGTGCGGTGAAGGTCGAGGCGTTGAAACCGTGGTCGATGGTGGAGATCAAATACGCCTCGATGGCCCGGACCTGGTCCGGCTCAGGCTCATCGCCGGTGAGCATGTAGAGGTAGTTGGCCGCGTGGCCGAGATCCGTGCGCGGCTCGATGGGCTGCAGGCCCTGGCCGAGCCGGTGCAACGCGGTGATCAGGGTCGGTACGGCGGCACAGGCAGCGAGCGCGTCGGCACGGCGGCGGCCGGCGTCAATGTCGTACAGCGGCCGGAAGCCCAGCGTTGCACCGAGCAGCGACAGCGCGGTGCGCAGCCCGGCGAGCGAACCGGAGAGCGAACCGGCACGGGCGAGGGCGGGCAACGCGTCACGTACGGCCGCGGGCAGTGTGCGCAGCGCGGCGGTCTCAGCCCTGAACGCCGCCAGCTGCGCGGCGTCCGGCAGCTCCCCGTGGAACATCAGGTACCAGACGTCCTCGAAGGTGCGGGCGGTGGCCAGCTCGACGGCGGAGTACTGGCGGTAGTGGTAGAAGCCCTCGGCACCCCGGACGTCGCCGAGTTGGGTCTCGGTGACGATGACGCCCGCAAGCCCCCGTGGAGCGACGATCGGTGCATTCACCTCGGCGGTCGGCATGGCTGATCTCCTTGCTCTTCCTCACCTCGAATATTGATCTGACTGTCTATGCTTGACTCAACAGTTGTCAACATTGATTGAATCAATATGGATGAGCTGGATACGGTGGCCCCATGGCGGATCGAGAAGCGGTGCAAGGTATGGGCGGCCAGCGGCTGAGCACCCGGGAGGCGGCCGACCGGCTCGGCGTGAAACCGGAGACGGTGTATGCCTACGTCAGCCGCGGCCAGCTCACCAGCCGCCGCGAGCCGGGCGGCCGCGGCAGCACCTTCGATGCGAAGGAGGTCGACGCACTCGCCCGCCGCGCCGGGCGCCGCGAACCTTCCACCTCCGGTGGCGAGTTGGCGGTCCGCACGGGCATCACACTGATCGACCGCGACCACTGCTACTTCCGCGGCGTCGACACGTCGGAACTTGCCGCCCACTACAGCTACGAGGAAGTTGCCGAGTGGCTGTGGACCGGCGAAATGCGGCCCGGCATCCACTTCGCAGCGCCGCAGGACGCCCTGTCCGCCGCCGGCCGAGCCGTACAGGCACTGCCAACCCACAGCGGACCGATGGACCGGCTACGGGTCGCCGTGATCGCCGCTGCGGCCACCGACCCGCTGCGCTTCGACCTGTCCGAGGACACCGTCGTCGAGACCGCACGCAGCCTCATTCCGACCCTTGTCGACGCCTTGCCGTCCCACGCCCCGAAGCAGCGCACTGCTGACCCACTCGCGCCACGCCTCTGGTCACGGCTGACCGCCGAACCGGCCGACGCCGCGGTACTCCGCGTCCTGGACGCCGCACTGGTCCTGCTCATCGACCACGACCTCGCCGCCTCGACATTCGCGGTCCGGGTCGCCGCCTCCGCCCGCGCCCATCCCTATGCGATCGTCTCGGCCGGCTTCGGGGCACTGGACGGCGTGCTGCACGGCGCGGCGAGCGGGCTCGCCCACCGAACGCTGCTGGAGGTGCTGGACCGGGGCAACGCAGCCGCCGTTGTCGCCGACCACCTGCGGGCCGGCCGCCGGGTACCGGGCCTCGGCCACCCCCTCTACCCGGGCGAGGACCCACGAGCCCGCACCCTCTTCCAGCTCCTGGAAGACGTACCGCGGGCCCGCCGCGCCCTGGAGGCCGCCCGCCAAGTGATCGCCACAACGGCCCGGCACACGGAACTGCACGCCAACGTCGACCTGGCCTTGGCCGTACTGACCGTCTCGACAGGCATGCCGACCGAGGCAGGCGAGACCGTCTTCGCCATCTCCCGCACGGCCGGCTGGATCGCCCACGCCCTGGAGGAGTACAACGAACGCCCTCTCCGTATGCGCCCCAACGGCCAGTACCACGGCCCCCGCCCGCCACAACCGTTGCCATGACAGTTGCCCGCGAGTACACGGAGAGGACGAGCCAGTCCTGACATCACCGGCATTGGCGTCACCGAACCTCACACGGAGCGGCATCCACTACGCCTCGGGGCAACCGCTTGTCATCGCCCCCTGGATGCACACCCAAAATTCGGCGCCGGACCGATGAGGTTAGGCTCACCTATGTGAGTACCTGCGCCACCGCTTCCCGTGAATCGGCCGAATCTCTCGCCGGAACCGCGGCACCTGCCCGGACCTGGCTGCTCATCGAGCAGACAGGGCCCTGGGGAGCCCACGCGCTGACAGAAAGTCACCTCGACCCTGACGTCGGCCGGGCACTGGAAGCCGCGGCAGAGGGAACGGGTGTACGCGTCGCCCTGATCCGACGGCCGGGACGCCACGCCGACTGCCACGGCACCTCCGGTCGGCGCCTGTTCCTCGCGCATACCGCCCCGGGCCGCTCCTGGATCCGCACGACCACCGTCACCGACCCGCGGACCGCCCTCGGCCTGGACTTCATGGCCCTGGGTGCGGGAGAGCATCACGGCCTCTGGGAGCCGTACATCGGTGAACCGATGGTCCTCGTCTGCACCAACGGCAAGCGGGACCGCTGCTGTGCCCTGCTCGGCCGCCCGCTCGCCGCCGAGCTCGCCGCCGGCGGATCCGAGGTCTGGGAAGTCACCCATATCGGCGGTCACCGCTTCTCCCCCACGCTTTTTGTCCTCCCGTACGGGTACGCCTACGGACGAGCTTCGGCCCCTTTGGTCAAGGAGGCCGTGGAGGCGGCGCGCGACGGACGGATCACGGGCGACCACTGCCGTGGGCGCTCGGCCTGGGACCGGCCGGGCCAGGCCGCCGACCTTGCCATCCGCGGGCTTATCGGAGAGGACCGCGCGGACGCACTCGACGTCGTACGGACCGACACGGTGTGGCCCGAACCAAGGTCGGCCGACAGCCGGACGCCCGGCATCTCGGCGGTTGCGGGCGCCTCCCCTGCCTGGGTCGTCACCATCGCGCACTCCGACGGGCGCACCTGGCGGGTCGCTGTCGAACAGCGGGCCGACGGTGCTGCGGCGCCCGCTAGCTGTGGGGCGCCGCTCGGTCCACCGGCGCGCATGGTGGTTGTCTCCGTCATTGCGGCGAACGGCATGCTTCACGAGACGAGCCTGGCTGCCAGTAGGTGATCTCGCCAGCTTCCCCACGGAGTCGCCGAGTGCTTCAGCAGCACCTGCTCCCACCACACACGGCCGCTGCGGGGCCTCGCGGTTGCCAGACCTATGGCCGTCTGGGAGCCGGTGGCCGTCCCGGGCCCCAGGCGCCCGGCCCCGCCCGCCTCTGCGGTCCGGTGGCGCGGAGCCGTCCCGGGACCAGGTGAGGCGGCAGTCCAAACGCACTGACCAACCACCGCGTCGAGCCCGTAAGGCCCCGCCTCGTCGGCCGATCAGTACCTCTCCCACCCCCTTGCACCGCTGACGCCACGTCCCGCAGCCATCCCCCGCCGAGCTCATTGACCGCTCCCTCCTACGCACCCACCACGCGCCTCACCCTCGCCTTGCGGCCCCTGACGCCGCACGCAAGGCCTGTCGGTTTCACCATGCGAGGCTAAGCGCGCACACTCCGCATCCAAAAGGCCTGTGGATAACTCCTCCCAGCTCTTCTCCGGGCCACTGACGAGCACCTGACCTGTACCTTCGCTGCGACAGGCAGTCGCCGGGCCAATCAGCGGACCGCTAACGATGCGGTCGCATCGGCATCCTCCTGCTCGGGGGATCACCAGGACGAACCGGGAACCGAGGGCCCCGAGCAGGACGAGCCGACCATGGCAGCTGTGCGTCGCACCATCGTCCTCGTGGCGGCTGCTGGCGTTGCGGCACGGACGATCATGATGGCGTGAGGATCTTGGTGAGCGCCTTGGGTTAGACACCAACGACAGCGGGGGGGCACACACTCGACTCCCGGACCCCGGGGCCCCGGGGCGGACAGAACCACATCCGGGTAGCCGCCCGGACACCCACCGAATTCCCCCCATCAAGGATTACCCCCCGGCCACCGCCGCGCTTACTGTTCGTTCGTATGGGCGAAAAGGAAGAGTCGGTTCCACGCCCGAGCGGCGCAGTGCCCTCGGGTTCCGCGCCGTTTACCGCCGACGCACCGGACTCGGACGCCACTGGCAAGCCGGGCAGCGCCTCGCACACGGCCGACAGCCGACCAGCCGTCGAGGCCACAGCCTCGGCCTCGGCCAACCAGGGACCGACCATCCCAAGGTTGCGCCGTACCCGTCCACGGCTGGGCTGGCCGCGGCGAGTGTTCTCCCAGGTACTGATGGTGCAGCTGGCCATCGCCACCGGGGTCACGGCGCTGGCGACCGGGCTGTTCCTCGCCCCGCTCAGTGCGCAGCTCGACGACCAGGCGATGCGCCGCGCTCTCGCCATCGCACAGACCACCGCGGCCGCGCCACGCCTCGACGACGCCCTGGAGTCCTCCCGTCCGACGCGTCATGGACCCGTGCAGAACGAGGCGGAGCGGATTCGCGCCGCCACCGGAGCCGAGTATGTGGTGATCATGGACAAGCGGGGGGTGCGCTGGTCCCACACCGACCCTGACGAGATTGGGCGCCACGTTTCGACGGACCCGAGCGCCGCGCTGTCCGGTCAGGAAGTCATGCAGATCGATGAGGGCACCCTCGGCCGTTCCGCGCGCGGCAAGGTCCCGCTCCGCGACGAGGACGGCACGGTCGTGGGCGCCGTCTCCGTCGGCATCGCGTACGAGAGCGTGCAGGAACGGCTGCTCTCCGCCGTCCCCCAGATACTCGCCTACGCGGGCGGGGCTCTTGCCGTGGGCGCTCTCGCCGCCTATCTCGTTTCCCGCCGCCTCCAGCGCCGCACCCACGATCTGGCCTTCTCCGACATCTCCGCGCTGCTCGCCGAGCGGGAGGCGATGCTGCACGGCATCCGCGAGGGGTTCCTCGCGCTCGACAAGCACGGCCGCATCCGTCTTATGAACGACGAGGCACAACGCCTCCTGGACCTCCGCACCGAGGACACCGGACGCTATCTGGAAGCAGCCCTGCCACCGGGCCGCACCACCGATGTTCTGGCCGGTCGTGTTTCGGGGCCTGACCTCCTGGCCGTCAGTGGCCAGCGGGTCCTGGTGGCGAACCGCATGCCGACCGATGACGGCGGTGCCGTGGTCACCCTGCGCGACCGTACCGAACTGGAGCGGCTGGGTCGCGAACTGGACGGCACCCGCGGCCTTATCGATGCCCTCCGTGCCCAGGACCACGAGCACGCCAACCGGCTACACACCCTGCTCGGCCTGCTCGAACTCGGGCTGCACGAGGAAGCCGTGGAGTTTGTGACACAGGCCGTGGGAGTGCATCGCGCGACCGCCGAGCAGGTCACCGAGCGCGTCAACGATCCGCTGCTGGCTGCCCTCCTGGTGGGCAAGGCCACCGTCGCCACCGAGCGCGGCGTCTCCTTGAGCATCTCCCCCGAGACGCACCTGCCCGACCGCCTCGTCGACCCGCCTAGCCTGGTCACCATCCTCGGGAACCTCGTCGACAACGCCCTGGATGCCACCTCGGGCGAGCGCGACGCCCAACTGGAGGCGGAGATCCGTGCTGACGGCCGGACAGCCGTCGTGCGCGTCAGCGACAACGGACCGGGCGTGCCCGAGGAACGTCGCGCGGAAATCTTCACCGAAGGATGGACGACCAAGGAGCCGCCCGCCCACGGACAGCGCGGCATCGGCCTGGCACTCGTACGCCGACTCGCCGAGCGTTACGGAGGCAACGCCGAGGTCTCCGAGCGCCCCGGTGGAGGTGCAGTATTCACCGTGACGGTCCCCGACGCACTCTCCGATGAGCTTCCCGAGCCCCGTCGAACAGCCACACAGACAGCGATCACGGACACCCGCACCACCAGGCGGCCCGCAGCGGCCACTCGCCGCCCCGAAGGTGCCACGGAGGTCGGCAGATGATCGATGTACTGGTCGTGGATGACGATGTGCACGTCGCGAAGATCAATGCGGCATACGTCGCCAAAATCGATGGATTCCGCGTCAGTTGCCTCGCGCACACCGCCGGAGAAGCCCTTACCGCCCTTGAAACGCACCCCGTCGACCTGATCCTCCTGGACCACTACCTGCCCGACAGAACAGGGCTCCAACTGGTCGGCGATCTTCGGCGTCGCGGTCTGCTCACCGACGTGATCATGGTGACTGCCGCCCGCGATATCGCGACCGTTCAGGCGGCGATGCGCCATGGTGCGCTGCAGTACCTGGTCAAGCCGTTCACCTTCGCGGGCCTGCGCTCCAAGTTGGAGGGTTACGCAGCGCTGCACCGCACGTTTGCGGGCGGCGGGCAGGCGGAGCAGTCGGAAGTGGACCGGATCTTCGGGGCGTTGGGCGCCGCGAACGCCGGATCCGCCGAGTTGCCGAAGGGACACTCCACCGCTACCGCCGACCGCGTGCGCTCGGTGCTGCGCTCCGCGGATGCCCCGCTGTCCGCACAGGACGTTGCCCTGCAGGCGGGGCTGAGCCGGCAGACCGCCCAGCGTTACCTCAAACTCTTGGAACGCACCGGCCGGGTACGTCTCACGCTCAGGTACGGCGAGACCGGCCGCCCCGAGCACCGCTACGAGTGGGTCTAGGTGCTGTCCGACGGGTCATGCGGCTCCCTTATCGGGCCGCTCCCTTGGCGCGGCGAGCAGACGGCCCGCCAACCGGCGGAGATCACCAGGGGTACAAAATGATCTATGTGCCGCTAATGAACATTCCGAAGATGGCAACAATCGCCGACGCTGAACTGGTCAGCCACACCTTGGCATGCGCCTTCGACGATGCCCCCATGATGCGCTGGTTCCTCCCGATGATTCCTCTCGCGAGGCGGGGCTGGTCCGTTACTTCATGACGCTCGTCACCCGGCAGTACGCCCACCACGGCGTGCGCGAGCGCACGATTGCAGGGGCCGCCTTCTGGGGGCCGCCAGACGGGCAGGCAAGGCCGTTCCTGACGCGGAGACCATCCAGGAGCTCCAGAACATCCTCGGCGACCGGGCTCTGCTATTCCGAGATGAGTTGCGACTGCCAGGAGGCGGGCCGGTGTTGTGGGCCATGCGGCGCGAGCCCCGCCCTCCGACTGGCGTCTAAAGAACGTCCGGCGGAGCATCAACAGCGCCACAGCCGAATGCTACGGCGAGGGCGACCGTGGCGTGGAAGACGTACGCTCTCTCGTCGACCTTGGTCGCCACGGCGCGGGCGTCCTCCACTTATGGACGGTTCTCTCACCTTCGTTCCTGCGGGCACAGTGTGTTCGGTCGGAGCAGCCCGGGCGGCCGACAGCCCGCAGGATCCGCTCCCACCGGCCGTCCGCCGCCCCACCGCCGGCGGCGGTCATGAACCGTCTTCCAGCGCGGTCGCCCGGGGGCCTGCCGACGGTCACGGGTGGGGCAAGAGCCATGCCCTGCCCCGCCCCATCTGCGCCTGCGGTCCCAGAGCATGTCCGTCCCTGCCCGATCGGGTACGCCCTAAGCCGCCCCCGCTCCCGTGAGCGCCCGTACCTCCGTCTCCGCATGCCGTGCCTCGTCGGCGGCCTCCGGGGAGAGCACTGTTCCCAGCCAGCCCATCAGGAAGCCCAGTGGGATCGATACGACACCGGGGTTGTCGAGCGGGAAGACGGCGAAGTCCAGTCCGGGGAAGAGTGACTCCGGACTCCCGGAGACCACCGGTGAGAGGACTACCAGGGTGATCGCAGGGATCAGGCCTCCGTATACGGACCACACCGCGCCGCGGGTCGTGAAGCGTCGCCAGAAGAGGGTGTACAGCAGGACCGGCAAATTGGCCGACGCGGCGACGGCGAACGCCAGCCCCACCAGGAAGGCCACGTTCAAGTCCTGGGCTAGAAGGGCGAGGCCGATGGCGACCGCGCCGACAGCCACCGCTGCGATGCGCGCCACGGCCACCTCGGCGCGCTGGGCGTCCTGTGCCGTGCCGCGCGGGCGTCGTAGGGAGGCATACAAATCGTGTGCCACGGAGGCCGACGAAGCGAGCGTGATGCCGGCGACCACGGCCAGGATGGTGGCGAACGCGACCGCGGCCACCACGGCGAAGAGCACCGTCCCTCCGGTCGAACCGGCACCGCCTCCCAGGTCGAGAGCGAGCAGCGGGACGGCGGTGTTGCCGGCCGTGTTGGACGCCCGGACGGCATCGCTGCCCAGTACGGCAGCGGCACCGAATCCCAGCACGATGGTCATCAGGTAGAAGCCACCGATCAGTCCGATGGACCAGACGACGGAACGACGGGCGGCGCGCGCCGTGGGGACGGTGTAGAAGCGGGAGAGGATGTGCGGCAGTCCGGCCGTTCCCAGGACGAGCGCAATGCCGAGGCTGATGAAGTCGAGCCGCGAGGTCCAGTCGCCGCCGTATTTGAGGCCGGGCGCGAGAAAGTCGCGGCCGTGACCGCTGCGTTCGGCAGCGGTGTTCAGAAGTTCGTTGATGTCGCCGTGGAAGCGGACCAGTACCAGGACAGTCAGAGCGACGGCACCACCCATGAGGAGTACGGCTTTGACGACCTGGATCCAGGTCGTGGCCCGCATGCCGCCGTAGGCGACGTAGACCACCATCAGGGCCCCGACCCCGATCACCATCCAGGTACGGGCCTGCTGGCTCGCGCTCCCCACAAGGAGAGCGACCAGGCTGCCGGCACCGACCATTTGCGCCACCAGGTAGAGCACGGACACGGTGACGGAGGCCGCGCCGGCGGCGATGCGGACGGGGCGCTCCCGCATCCGGGCAGCGACGACATCGGCGAGGGTGAACCGGCCGCAGTTGCGGACCAGTTCGGCGACCAGGAACAAGACGATGAGCCAGGCGACGAGGAAGCCGACCGAGTACAGCAGACCGTCGTATCCGAAGAGGGCGATCAGTCCGGAGATACCGAGGAAGGATGCGGCGGACATGTAGTCCCCCGCGATGGCGAATCCGTTCTCCATGGGCGAGAACAGTCTTCCGCCCGCGTAGAACTCCTCGGTGGAACCGCGCCTGCGGCGGCTCACCCAGGTGGTGATCGCCAGGGTGACGGCAATGAACACGCTGAACAGGAGCAGCGCGAGGGTCTGGTGGTCACCGGTCACCGGGTGTTCCCTCCGGTCAGTTCCTGGGTTTCCCAGCGGATGTCGAGCGCCGCGCTGTCCCTGCGCAGCCGGGCATGGCGCGCGTATGCCCAGGTGAGCAGGAAGGTGGTGGCGAACTGGCCGAGTCCGGCGAGCATCGCAACGTTCAGGGCGCCTGCGACGCGGTGGGCCATGAGGTCCGGCGCGGCAGTCGCCGCGATCACATAGGCGAGGTACCAACCCAGAAAGACCACCGTGCCAGGCAGGACGAACCGCCGGTAGCGACGGCGCACCTCCTGGAAGGCCGCACTTCGCTGCACCGCCAGATAGACCTCGTCATGCGGCGCGGACCGCGGTTCCGGTACCGACGGCGGTGGCTGCGTGCCACCCCACCCGTCCGTTGTCTCCCCTGCGTCGTCCAGTTCGCCCCACCCGGAGGCGAGATCGTCGTACCAGGGATCGTCGAGCCGTAGGGCCCCTGGCTCACCGACCGAACGGCCGTCCTGCTTGTCCACCGAACTCTCCTTGATGCACGGGTCTGTTGTCCGTGCGGCCCAAGGGTGGACAGAAAGGAAGATCCGGGACTCTTCATTGCGAATCCTTCACCCCATCAGGTGATGGGCCGCCCAGGCGGCAGTGCGAGGCCGTGGCGGTACGCGTAGTGGATCGCCTGGGTCCGGTCCCGTAGCCCCGCTTTGGCGAAGAGATTGTTGATGTGGGTCTTCACGGTCGCGGTGGAGACATGCAGCGTGCGCGCGATCTCCGGGTTGGACTGGCCCTCGGCGATCAGCCGCAGCACCTCCACCTCACGGGCGGTGAGCCCGTCGGGAGGCTCGTCCGCCGGCTGTGGCAGCGGGCTTGCGGGCTCCGTGAAGCGCTCCAGAAGCCTGCGCTGAATCCTGGGCGACAGACCGGCCTCACCCGAGAGCACATCGTCAATGGCGCGGACGATCTCGTCGCCGTCGGCGTCCTTGGTCAGGTATCCGCGTGCGCCGGCCCGGAGAGCGGGAAAGAGCGAGTCGTCGTCTGCATAGGTGGTGAGCACCACCACCTGCATACCGGGGTGCCCGACACGGATGCGACGGGTGGCCTCGACACCGTCACAGCGTGGCATCCGCAGATCCATCAGGACGACGTCGGGAGCGAGTTCCGCGACCAGACGGACCGCATCCTCGCCGTCCGCGGCCGATCCGACGACCTCGATACCCGGCAACAGCCCCAGCAGCATCACGATTCCTTCGCGCACCACCGTCTGGTCATCGGCGACCACGACCCGTGTCATCGTGCGCTCCGTCATGCGGGCACCCGCAACCTCACCACGAATCCCTTTCCATCCGGGCCGGACTCCAGCGTTCCGCCGAGAAGTTCCGCGCGCTCCCGCATCCCGGGCAGACCGTATCCGGATCCGCTCTTGGCCAGCTCGCCGGTCTTGCCACGGCCACCGAAGTCGCGCACCTCGAGCCCCACGTCGCCCGTCCCGTACTCCAGCCGCACGCTCACCCGGGCTCCCGGAGCATGCTTGCGCACGTTCGTCAGCGCCTCCTGGGCGACCCGGCGGACCGCAAGGCCCGCTTCGGCCGGCACGGTGCGGGCCTCACCCGTCACATCCAGCTGAGCGCCCTCAGCGGCGGCCAGACGGCGCAGAAAGTCCTCGACCGGGATCTCATCTCCCCGCGCAGCACGGAAAGCGCCTCACGGGTGCCTTCCAGCCCGTCTCGGGCCATCCCCCGGCACGCCGACACCCGCTCCAGGAGCTGGTCGCGGTCGGCCTCGAGGTCGGCGCTGCGCCGGATCAGCAGTCGCGCCGCCTCCAGGTGCACCAGCTGGGCGCTGAGGCTGTGGGCCAGCACGTCGTGGATCTCTCGTGCGATCCGTCCGCGTTCGGCGAGCGCCGCCGATTCGGCCCCTGCCTTGCGGGCCGCCCGTTCCTGGGCCAGCAGCCGCTGCGTGTTGCCGCGCGCCTCGGCGTCCAGCCGTACGACGTAGCCCGCCAGCGCCAGGCCCACGGTGGTGGTGGCGGTCGCCATCCAGTTGCCCGTGATCGCCATCACCGTCCACAACCTCCCCGGACAGAACACCTAGGGCGGCGGCGGAGCACGGTAGGGCGACGCTCAACGGCAGCCGCGCCATGGCGGTGATGGCACAGGCACACCACAGGACGGTCGCGGGCGCCCGCGCCCCACCGAGCGCGAAGCCCGAGGCCGCGGCCTCCAGAACGGCGAACAGCCCGATGGACGGCCACAGACGGCGTGCGAGGGTCGTGAGGTAGAAGGCGCGGAACGCCATGGCGGTGATGACCATGCCGGCGCCCGCCGCCACCAGGCCCCAGCCGGTGAAGGCCGGCCCAGCCAGGGTGGTCCACACCAGGGCCGCGACCATCACGAGACGCACCGCCCGGCGGATCCACAGCCGGGCCCCGCCGATGTCCTCACGGGCCAGCGACTCGCGCAGCGGCCAGCTCGTCCAGGAGTTCAGCGGCACGTACGGTCCTTTCGCGGCACGTTCACGGCCTCAGCCCGCGACAGGGACACCGTACGTGTGCTGCACCGCCCGGGCCCGCCAGGTGGTGGCCCCGGCGCGGGTCAGCAGCATTGCGGCTACGGAGAGCATGGTGGCCGCGCTGCCCTGATGGATGCCCATGGCCGCGGCGATACCCATGAGGCCGATGCGCAGCAGCAGGCCGCAGCCCCACACGCCGGCCGCCGCCCAGCCGCCCTTGGTCCACACCGTGCCGTCCGCGTCCGTCCAGATACGGGTCGTCCAGGCCCAGCCGGCGCCGCAGGCCAGCCCGATCAGGAGCTCCAGGCCGAGCAGGACGGCGGACGCCGTGTGGTGTGCGGGATCCAGGAGCCCGGGCTGCCGCACCGCCACGACCGTGAGGACGGCCGGTATCAACCACCACTTCTTGCCCTCCGAAGTGATGCGATGCGCCTTGAACTGCTGGACGAACACCAGCGCAACAGCCGCGGTGATCACAACGATGTTGAGCGAGCCGCTCATGACCTGGCCCTCCGGGGACGGTGAATTCGACCGTCCCGACGCTACGGAGCAATGCTGCCGCCCGGATCGGAGCCAGGGTGGGGCCCGGGTGGAAACGGCGACGGGCGCCTGTTCCACCCAGGGGTGGAGAGGCGCCCGTCGGGAGCTGCTGCCCCCTTACGTGTCGATGCGCGAACGGTCCAGAGTGGACGCGGAGTTGGTGATGAACTCCTTACGGGGGGCGACTTCGTTGCCCATGAGGAGGTCGAAGGCCTTCTCCGCCGCTTCGAGATCACTGATGTTGATGCGCCGCAGGGTGCGGTGGCGCGGGTCCATGGTCGTCTCGGCGAGCTGGTCGGCGTCCATCTCACCCAGCCCCTTGTAGCGCTGGATGCTGTCCTTGTAGCGGACCTTCTTCCGCTGGAGTTCGAGCAGGGTCTGGCGCAGTTCGTTGTCCGAGTACGTGTAGATGTACTTGTCCTGACCCTTTTTGGGGTTGATCAGTTCGACGCGATGCAGCGGCGGGACGGCGGAGAACACCCGGCCCTGTTCGACCATCGGGCGCATGTAGCGCTGGAAGAGGGTCAGCAGCAGGCAGCGGATGTGGGCACCGTCGACGTCCGCGTCTGCCAGGAAGATGACCTTGCCGTAGCGGGCGGTGTCGATGTCGAAGGTACGGCCGGATCCGGCCCCTATGACCTGGATGATGGCGCCGCACTCGGCGTTCTTGAGCATGTCCGAAACCGATGACTTCTGGACATTCAGAATCTTGCCACGGATCGGCAGCAGGGCCTGGAACTCCGAATTCCGCGCCAGCTTGGCGGTGCCCAGCGCCGAGTCTCCCTCGACGATGAACAGCTCACTGCGGTCGACATCGTCGCTGCGGCAGTCCGCGAGCTTGGCCGGCAGCGAGGAGGACTCCAGCGCCGTTTTCCGCCGCTGGGCCTCCTTGTGCTGACGGGCGGCGATGCGCGTCCGGGCCGCGGCGACGATCTTCTCCATGACGGAGCGCGCCTGCTGCTTGTCGTCCCGCTTGGTGGAGGTCAGGAACGACTTGAGTTCCTTGCTCACCACCTGGGCGACGATCCGCGAGGCGGCGGAGGTGCCGAGCACCTCCTTGGTCTGGCCCTCGAACTGCGGCTCCGCGAGCCGTACGGTCACGACGGCGGTGAGGCCCTCCATGGCGTCGTCCTTGACGACGTCGTCCTCGGCGACGCGCAGCAGCTTGCTCGACCGCAGCACCTCGTTGACCGTCTTGGCGACCGATCGCTCGAAGCCGGAGACGTGGGTGCCGCCCTTGGGCGTCGCGATGATGTTGACGAACGACTTGACCGTCACGTCGTAGCCGGTGCCCCAGCGCAGCGCGACATCGACGGCCAGTTCCCGGGTGACCTCGGTCGGTGTCATGTGACCGCGGTCGTCGAGGACCGGCACGGTCTCCTTGAAGCTGCCCTGGCCGCTCAGTCGGAGCACGTCGCAGACGGCCCTGTCCTGCGCGAGGTACTCGCAGAATTCGCTGATGCCGCCGTCGTAGCGGAACGTCTCTTCAGTCTTTCCGGCACCGTCGATGCCACGCTCGTCACGGACCACGAGGGTCAGGCCCGGCACGAGGAAGGCCGTCTGGCGGGCGCGGGCGTGCAGCGTCTCCAGGGAGAGCTTGGCGTCCTTGAGGAAGATCTGCCGGTCGGCCCAGTAGCGCACCCGGGTGCCGGTCTTCGTTTTGGCGATCCGCTTGCCCTTGAGCAGGCCGTTGCCCGGGTCGAAGGGGGCGTCGGGGCCCAATTCTGTGAAGATGCCGGGGACGCCGCGGCGGAAGCTGATCGAGTGCGTCTTGCTGTTGCGGACCACCTCGACATCCAGCCGGGCGGACAGGGCGTTGACGACCGAGGCGCCGACGCCGTGCAGACCGCCGGAGGCCGCGTACGAGCCGCCGCCGAACTTTCCGCCGGCGTGCAGCTTGGTCATCACGACCTCGACGCCGCTGAGACCGGTCTTCGGCTCGACATCGACGGGGATGCCGCGGCCGTTGTCCCTGACCTCCACCGACCCGTCGTCGTGGAGGATCACCTCGATGTGGTCGCAGTAGCCGCCCAGTGCCTCGTCGACGGAGTTGTCGATGATCTCCCAGAGGCAGTGCATCAGTCCCCGGCTGTCCGTCGAGCCGATATACATGCCGGGGCGTTTGCGGACGGCTTCGAGCCCCTCGAGGACGAGCAGATGCCGCGCGGTGTAGTTGGAACCGTCCCGGTCTGCCCCGGTCAGCACTGCGGTGGACGGCACGGACATCTCGGCGGTCACGCGGTTCGCTCCTCGCTGAATTTCTGGCAGTCCGCATTCCGCGGACTCGGTTGTGGCGGTGTCGCCGGTCAGAGGGTACCGAGGCCTGGTAGAGCCGATGTGACGCCACCCGTAAGCATGACCATGGTAGTAGAATTTCGCTCGTACGTTCGATCCCTCGTTGGGGTGACGTCCTAGTGACGTGCACATCACGTTCCCTTCGAGGCATGAACCATTTAGGCTCCGGGCACGTCCTCATCAACAACCGGCAAGCCAGCCGGGAGGACAGACCAACAACCAACGTGAATCAGACCACCACGCAATACGGCTCATTCGCCGCCACCCGGCAGCACCCGGCCCCCTCGAAGAATTTTTTCGAGGAAAAGGCACGAGCGGGAACGTTTTCGGCCTGGTTGGATGTTGACCCTGGTACGACAGCTCGTCGAGCTAGAGAAGAGGCGACGTGACTACTGTTCTGACACCCGCGAGCCCGCTGACGGCCGCTGACCGCTGCGACCGCTGCGGCGCCCAGGCATACCTGCGCGTCGTCCTGATGTCCGGCGGAGAACTGCTCTTCTGCGCCCACCACGGTCGCAAGTTCGAGCCAGAACTCAAGAAGATCGCCGCGGAAATACAGGACGAGACGGAGCGGCTGACCGCTTCTCCGGCGTCCGCGTCCGAAGAGGAACGCTGACACTTCGCATCCACGACGAGCGAGCAGCGGCCCAGCGCCGTATCGCGGGCGGTCCCCCGGCACCACCGGGGAGACCGCCCGCACTCGTACGCTCACACACGCCTGACAGCTCCCCGCGCCGCTCAGTCGGCCCCGTGTGCGGACACGGCCGGGAGGAGCGCTGAGGCGCGCGTATAGACCCCCGGACTGCCCGCCTGGCCGCAGCCGGTCCCCCACGACACCAGGCCCACCAGCCGCCCGCGGACGACCAGCGGCCCTCCGCTGTCCCCCTGACAGGCATCCCGGCCGCCGGCCGGCTCCCCTGCGCACAGCATCGATTGCGCCCTGTACCTGCCGTCGGCACTGCCTGGATAGGCCCGCGCACAGACCGCATCACGCAGCACGTTGACGTGCGCCGCCCGCAGTCGTGACGCATAGCTGCCCCCGCCTGTGGTGTCGCCCCAGCCGTAAACCGTGGCCGCATTGCCCGGCCGGTAGGCGCTGTCATGCCGTCCAGCCATCGGGATGGGCCGGTTCGGAAGCGGCTTGCCGAGCGTGAGAACAGCCATGTCGCCGTCGTTCGTCCAGCTGTTGTACCGCGGGTTGACCCAGATCTTCGCGGGCTTGAGCTCCTGCCCGCCGCCGCCGGCGAGGTTGTCGCGTCCGACGACGATCCTCAGGTCCCGTACCTGTCGCCAGGGGACGCCCAGCACCTCCTTGCTCAGGCAGTGCGCCGCCGTCACCACTGTCGAGTGCCCGACGAGCACGCCGCCGCAGAACTGTCCGGAGCGCTGAGCCCCGAAACGCTCATGGGAGGCCAGCGCCACCGCCCAGGGACTGTGCGCCAGCGGTGCGGGCTTTCCGCCGATCACCGACTCGTCCGCGGCCGCCGCCGTCGGCAGTGCGAGGGTCAGCGCGAGGGCCCCGAGAGCAGCGTGGACGAGCGGACGCATTCGGACTCCTAACTCTGAGACAGTTCGCGCATACCCAGAGTGACCCAATCGGCTGCCCCGCGCACCCGGACGGGCGCGAGCCCGGCCCCTCCGGCTAGGAGGGACCGGGCTCGTGATGCCGTCCGGACGGGTGGGACTAGTCGAGGTAGTCGCGCAGCACCTGGGAGCGCGACGGGTGACGCAGCTTCGACATCGTCTTCGACTCGATCTGGCGGATCCGCTCACGCGTGACGCCGTAGACCTTGCCGATCTCGTCCAGCGTCTTGGGCTGGCCGTCGGTGAGGCCGAAGCGCATGGACACGACGCCGGCCTCTCGCTCGGAGAGGGTGTCCAGCACCGAGTGCAGCTGCTCCTGCAGAAGCGTGAAGCTGACCGCGTCGGCCGGGACGACCGCTTCGGAGTCCTCGATGAGGTCACCGAATTCGCTGTCGCCGTCCTCGCCCAGCGGGGTGTGCAGCGAGATCGGCTCACGACCGTACTTCTGGACCTCGATGACCTTTTCAGGAGTCATGTCGAGCTCCTTGGCCAGCTCCTCCGGGGTGGGCTCACGGCCCAGGTCCTGGAGCATCTGGCGCTGGACGCGCGCGAGCTTGTTGATGACCTCGACCATGTGGACGGGGATACGGATCGTACGGGCCTGGTCGGCCATGGCGCGGGTGATGGCCTGGCGGATCCACCACGTCGCGTAGGTCGAGAACTTGTAGCCCTTGGTGTAGTCGAACTTCTCGACCGCACGGATCAGACCGAGGTTGCCCTCCTGGATCAGGTCCAGGAAGAGCATGCCGCGGCCCGTGTACCGCTTGGCCAGGGAGACGACCAGACGGAGGTTGGCCTCCAGGAGGTGGTTCTTCGCCCGGCGACCGTCCTCGGCGATGATCTCCAGCTCGCGCTTGAGCTTCGGGGCGAGCTTGTCGGAGTTCGCCAGCTTGTCCTCGGCGAACAGGCCCGCCTCGATGCGCTTGGCGAGCTCGACCTCCTGCTCGGCGTTGAGGAGCGGGACCTTGCCGATCTGCTTGAGGTAGTCCTTGACCGGGTCGGCGGTGGCGCCGGCCGCGGCGACCTGCTGGGCAGGGGCGTCGTCCTCATCGTCGTCGGAGAGGACGAAGCCGGCGTTCTCCGCGCCCTCGGCGGCCTCGGGAGCCTCGCCCTTACCGGGCGCGGGGGTCTCCTCGGTCACGTCGTCGTCGAGCAGTTCGTCGACGTCCTTCTTGGACGCGGCCTTCTTTGCAGTGGCCTTCTTGGCCGTGGTCTTCTTCGCGACCGTCTTCTTGGCGGTCGCCTTCTTCGCCGCGGCCTTCTTTGCAGGCGCGGACTCGGACTCACCGGCCGACGGGTCCGCCACGGGGGCGGTGGCCGCGGCTGCGGTGGTCTTCTTGACCGTGGCGGCCTTCGCCGCGACGGTCTTGGTGGCGGTGCGCTTCGCCGGACTCTTCGCTGCGACGCTCTTGCGGGTGCGCTTGGGCGCCTCTGCGGCACTGACCATCAGCGTCACACCCTCCTCGTCGAGGATTTGGTTGAGGCTGCGCAGAACGTTCTTCCACTGGGTTGGCGGAATCTGGTCAGCCTCGAAGGCCCGACGCACGTCATCGCCGGCGATCTGCCCATCTGCCTTTCCCCGCTCGATGAGCGCCATCACAGACTCGGACTCGGCGATCTCCGGCGGGAGCGTACGGGATGTGCTGGCCGACACGAACAACCTCTCGGAACGATGGAAACGGCTTCCGACCCCGTCCAGTGTGGATCGGAGCCGACGACCGCCGGTGGGGATGGACCGACGGCGCAGGGGCAACCGGGGAGTTGAACAGCGTCACGAACGCCGCTCGTATTCCCTCCTCGGCTATCACCTCTTAAGTCATCGCGCTTCCCTGAAGAGCGTTACGCCCAATCTGCGTGGCCCGAGTCACACCCCATAACGACCCATTCCCAGTCATATGACATGCAACCCTCCCAAGGTCTCTCGCCGGATCCGGTCGACGACCCGGATCCGGCGATCTCGTGCGCCATCGCCGCGTACGGCGTGCCCTGCCCGGAGGGGTGTGCAGGGCACGGGGGCCGCGCGGCGCCTACTGTCCGTACGCGGTCGGGTACGGGCCTCAGTGCTCGCGGGGCGCGGGGACGACGTGATCCACGGGCGTCCCGGAGCCCTGGCCGACGACCTCGCCATGGGCGGCGAGGAGCTGCCGCATCGCGGATTCGGCCGCCGTGGCGTCGCCGGACCCGATGGCGTCGACGACCCGCATGTGCTGGCCCACGGACGTCTCGACCGGTCGCTCACAGCCGCCGCTGGAGCCACCCGAGACATGCAGGGCGGATGAGACGATGCCCGAGAGGTGCTCGAGCATGCGGTTGCCGGCGAGCTGCAGCAGCAGCGAGTGGAACTCGGCGTCGGCGCGGGAGAAGGTCATGGTGTCGCCCTGGGCCGCGGAGTGGCCCATGATCTCGACCATGTCCGCCAGCCGCTGCTGGATGTCCTCACGGCCGTGGCCGGCCGCGAGCCGGGCGGCGAGGGGCTCGATCGTCCAGCGCAGCTCACACAGCTCACGGCGCTGGTCGTCGCGCTGTGGCCCGTAGGCCCGCCATTCGATGATGTCGGGGTCGAGGAGGTTCCAGTCGCTGACCGGGCGCACTCGGGTGCCCACGTTCGGGCGGGCGCTGACGAGGCCCTTGGCCTCGAGGACTCGCAGCGACTCGCGGACGACGGTGCGGGAGACCTCGAAGCGCTGGCCGATCTCCTCGGGGACGAGCGGGCGGTCGGCGCCGAGATCGCCGGAGACGATCATCTGGCCGAGCTGCTGGACGAGTTGGCCGTGCAGGCCGCGGCCGCGACTGCCGGCCGCGCGACGGCCGACCCGGCCGATGTCTGCTTCGGAACCGTCCCAGACCTGCGAAACCCGCTCGGCACGGTCCTGGCCGGCTGCGTTGTTGGCGTTCGCGGCGTTGGCCGCGTTGGCGTAGGGGTAGCGGTCAAGCTCGCCCGGGCCTGCGAGGCCGGTGTCGCCGGGGCGAGCCGCGGTCATCATGGTGTGCGCAAGGGTACTCACGCATCTTTTGTCGGCGACACCCTGAACACCCTTGAGGTCTTTGGTGAAAAGCACACGAAAGGGTGATCGCCCCCCATCCCCGAATTGACGCTTTATCGGAAAGAAATGCGCTCTCCCAGGCGGGTTGTGGACAGCAGCCACAACAACAGGACGCCAAAACATATGCATTACTCGATCAGCAGCTGAAGCCGCCCGGCAGCGTGGACACATCACCGCAGACCAGGCCGGTCGGCTACAACATCGTTGCCCCGCCTACGGGTTGGCGCGTGAGCCACATCACGAACAGATGCATCTTGGTCAATTCCGAACGGACTCTTGACGCGGCCCCTGGACGGCAGGACGGCCCCTGCTGAGGCGTTATGGCAGGCGTCGCAGACAATCCCTTTACAGGGGAACGGAATACGCCGATGACCCGCACTCACGCCCGGCCGTAGCCGGTCGGCAACGCGCCCAACTGATGCCGCGAAAAGGCCACTCGACGGCCCGGCGACGACGACCACCCGAGGGGCACGCCGGGTCGAGGACAGGGGAACCGGTAGCGCGGGCAAGCGGACAGACGGGCCGTCGGTCCGACGAGTCAGGGGCGTCGGCCACGGTTCGCGCGGGTCGGTCGCTAGCGAGGTGGCACCCCGGTCGAGCGGCACTGCACGACCGGGGGTGCCGGCGGCAGCCGGATGCAAGCCGCGGGAATCGCGGCGCGGCCCAGCAGTGCGAGGCGTCGCACCCCTCGCAGGGCGTGAGGCCGGTCGGGAGCTGCAGAAGGTACGAGAGGACTCACCCGGCCAAGGTATCGCGATATGTCCTATTTTCTCGAAATTGTTCCATCTTGGTGGTTCGCCGTGTCACCACGGGTGAACTTCGGCCCCACGGTGCCTGGGCTGCGCCCCGGGTCTCAGACCTCCGGACGCAGCATCGGCGGGTTGAGCAGCGTCGCACCACCGGCTCTGAACAGCTGTGCGGGGCGGCCACCCTGACGCGTCGTCGTGCCCCCTGTGGGCACCAGGAACCCGGGGGTACCGGTCACCTTGCGGTGGAAGTTGCGGGGGTCGAGCGCAACGCCCCAGACCGCCTCGTACACCCGGCGCAGCTCGCCGACGGTGAACTCGGGCGGGCAGAACGCCGTGGCGAGCGAGGAGTATTCGATCTTCGAGCGGGCGCGCTCCACGCCGTCGTCGAGGATCCGCGCGTGGTCGAAGGCGAGCGGGGCCGCCAGCTCGCCCTCCCGGGTGAGGGTGTCGTCCTGCTCCAGGAGGGTCTCGACCGGTGCCCAGCGTGCGCTGTGGGCGTCGCCGCCCGCCTTGGGAGCGGGCAGGTCGGGGGCGAGTACCAAGTGCGCGACGCTGACGACCCGCATCCGGGGGTCCCGCTTGGGGTCGCCGTACGTGGCGAGCTGCTCAAGGTGTGCGCCATAGACGGACGACGAGCCCGCCGGGGACTGGGCGTGCAGACCGGTCTCCTCGGCGAGCTCCCGGGCGGCCGCGTCCTCGAGGTCCTCGTCGGCCCGGACGAATCCACCGGGCAGGGCCCAGCGGCCCTGGAACGGCGGCTCACCGCGGCGCACGGCCAGTGCGCACAGGGCGTGGCGGCGCACGGTGAGCACGACCAGGTCGACGGTGACAGCGAAGGGCGGGAAGGCCGACGGGTCGTAGGGAGGCATGGGCGAGATCATAGTCGTCCGCCTGACGATAAACAGGCCCGAAGCACTTCACGAACCCAGCTGCAGACCGCCTGCCGCCGTCTCCACCACCCCCATGCCGAGACTGCTGATCCGCACGGCGAACGGTTGCTCCGCGACGCTCAGGCCGGTGAGCCGCAGTGCGCCGAGCGGGGCCGTACCGGGCGGCCGCACGAACACCGTCTTGGCCGGAACGACGGGGCGCAGGCCGGCAGGCGGGACCAGTATGTGCACCGCGCCGGCCGCCGCCACTGCAGCGGGGCGGCAGGCCGCCGGATGCGGCACGGGGGAGCCGTCGGCGGTGCGCTGCTCTCCCGCGTGCATCTCGGGGAGGCGGTACCCGAAGCTGTCCGCGACATCGAGAACCCCTTGGGTCAGGGCGCCGGCAGTTCGCTTATGGCCGGCCGCGGCCAACCCGGCGGCGGCGATCGCCGTTTCATGGACGCGGACGGCGCCGCTGCGCGGTGCCCGAACGGGTTGCAGCCGCTCTCCTGGGCACCCAGCCCCCGCGCAGGCCCCATCCGGAGTCCATGGCGGGGCGGCCCAGCAGCCGGGCCAGCTGGTCGGTCTGTGCCGCGTCCAGCAGGCCGGGGGCCGGAGCGCCGCCGCCGAGCAGGCCGGTATCGAGGAGTGAGGCGGCGGTGGTGGAGGCGAGGTGGGGAACAGGTCGTCCGCCGGCGGTGAGCAGGGCAGCGGGGCGGCCGCCTGCACCGTCCTCCAGCCAGAAGTCCGTACGGAACCGGGTACACAGATCATCGGCCCAGCCCCGTAGCGCCGCCGCGTCGGAGGATCCGAAGGCGTCGAGGAGATCGGCGCCCAGGAGGGCGGCGCGATGGGCATGAGTCTGGCTCCGGGTCTCGCAGCGGTACGGTCCGCCGGGAGCTGGGTTGGGTACGTAGCCCCCGGAGAAGCCCGGCGGGTCGGTGACGATCCTCAGCCAGCGCAGACAGCGCTCCGCGGCGGGGAGCAGCCGCTCCGCCTCCCATTCGGGCAGACCCCAGCGGCGGGCCTGCGCGAGAACAGCGGGGAACGGGAGGGTGGCCTCGATGCCGGTGCAGCTCAGTGGGGCGTGCGGCCCGGCATTCCTGAGAGGGCCAGGGATTCGGCCGAAATCCGCCCATGGTGCGGCTTGTTGACGTCGGCGAGCGCCTGCAATGTGCCCGTGGCGTGCCGGGTGCCCAGGGGAAACGCCATCCTGGCGGCCCACAGCGCCTCGACCGGCGCAGGGCCGCAACGCCAGGGGAATCGGCCGGCGACGTACAGGGGCGCAGTGGCCGCCCGGTCGCGCATCACCAAGCCGTGGAGATCGTCGAGACTGCCGGCATGAGTGCGTCGGCCCGATGGTCGTCGCACTCCAGCCGAGCTGCCGTGCAGGGACGCGGTGGCCAGTCACCGCGCGTCCGCAGGCCACCGGCCCGGTGCGCGGGCCGGGATGTGGGCGATACCGGGGCGCCGGTGGCCCCCCGGAGCACCGCCCGGTCCGCTCTTGTCGTGTTCCAGCCCGGCAGGCAGTTCGAGGGCGCGGCGGGCACCGGCGGCAGAGCCAGTTCCCAGCGCAGCAGGCCCGCCGATGCCAGCACGTCCACGGGGCCGGGCGTCGCCGACACCACCGCGTGCACACCGGGCCCGGACCAGCGGAGTCCGGAACCGTGGACCGCGGCCCGCAGGCCGGGGCACGGGAGGACGACGGCGACGGACCCGAGCTCTGCGAGATCCGTGCCCAGCCGGATCTCGACCGGAAGCCGGACGGGCCGGGTGGCACCGCCGCGGAACGTGATCTGCTCGGTGCCGTCGGCGGACCGCAGCCGCTCCATGTGGATCTCCGGATCCGGCCCGTGCTCGCCGACCCTGCGGATCGTCCCGATGAACCGGGCACGGTCGGCTCCGGTCAACCGCCCCTGGACGACGAGCGGTTCCTCCCCCGCGACCAGCGGTTCGCAGCGGACAGGACCCGCCGGCCATCGCGATAGAAGCCGTCACTGCCCTGGCCGGTCAGCTGCCCCGATTCCGGGGAGACTGCGAGGGACGGGAGAGCCGCACAGACGGGTGAGGAGTGGACGGGTTGCGGTTGTGGGGCCCGGGGCGGTGCCGTACGCCGCCCTCCGGGCAGCCGGTGGACCGGCTGAGCAGTGGGGACGATGCCTGGCACGCGCGCTGCGCTCCCTGGCGGTGAGGTCGGGGCTCCGTACGGAGTACGCCACTCAGGTGAACGCTCCGGCCGGCGCCCGGTCCACGCCGGGCCGCAGGAGCGGCCCGGTCACCGCCGGCTCCGGTCACCGTCCCGGCCGGCCCGGCGCCTGCTGCGCCCGTCGGTCGTACGGGTACCCGGGCCCGTGGCGCCGCGCGGTCCCCGGGGGCGGCCGGCGGGTCCGGGGCGGGTCGGCCCGGGGCGTTTCGTGGGCCGCGGTGTCTCCTTGGCGGCCGGAGCGGTGGACGACTCGGGTTCGGCGGCCACCGCCTCCCGGTGCTGCTCGCGCAGGCAGCGGCGCAGCGGCTCCGGATCGAGGCCTTCGTTGATGGCGCGGTGCAGCAGCTGGGCGAAGGTGTAGTCGGGGTCGATGGCCAAGGCGCAGCTGAGGGCGACGCGCGCCGAGGGTCCGTCCTCGGTGGACCAGCACACCCAGCCGGCGAGGGTGAGCGGTGCGACCGCGTGTTCGGCATAGCCGCCGGCGCAGCGGCGGGCGAGGGCACGCCAGAGCCGGAGGGTCGGCACTGCGGCGGAGCCGTCCATCCACTCCGCCGCCCGGTCACGGGTGACCCGGTCCTGGAGGCCGAGAATGAGATCCGCGGCCTCGGCATCGGTGATCAGTGCGTCGTCGCAGGCGTCCCTGGCCCGGTTGCTGCCCGAGGGGGTGTCCTGACGGAACCGGTGGATCATGGCGCCGGCCAGTTCCAGGGTGTCCCGGCGGACGGCCGCCGCACCGTCCCGCCGGAGCATGCGCGGCACCAGCGCACCGGCCGCGGTGTCCAGGGCCTTCTCCTGTTCGGCGGCCCGCGGGCCGGTGCGGGGCCTCAGCCTGGCCTCCATCTCCTTGAGGGAGCCCCGGACCTGCATTCCCGCGTATGCGGCCGCCGCAGCCATCACGGACGTGCCGGGCATGACCATGGGTGTGCCCTCGGCGGGGCAGCAGCGGAAGTCGGGGCAGCAGTAGGACCAGAAGCGGCCGTTGGAGAGGCAGAGGGCTTCCAGGACCGGTACGTCGAGCGCGCCGCAGGCGGTACGCAGCCGCTGGGCGAGCGGGCGGAGCCGGTCCTTGACGTCCTTCCCGCTCTCGCCCGCCGCAGGCTCCTGACAGAGGTAGACGATGATCGCCGCGGGCCGGTCGTCACGCTCCTGACCTGCCGAGATCAGACAATCGGCGAGCTGGTCGGCGACGTCCGGCCAGTGCGCGCTGTCGGTCGGGATGCCGAGCCTGACCCGGCCGCCGAAGCGTCCGCGCTCGCTGTGCAGAGCGACCATGACGACGCTGTCGTCCGGATAGAAGCCCAGAAGATACGGCAGGGCGTCGGCGAGCTCGGCCGGACTGCGCAGGGTGACCTGGGCATCGGCGGACGGTGTGGTGGCCGCATCGGCGGGAGCGGAGGAGTGGGAGGCGTCGGACGGGGTCGGGGAGCCGGCGATGTAGGCCGGGTTGGAGAGGACGGAAGGGTCGGTGACATGCGCGGGACCAGCCGGGCCGGCCGTTTCTGCGGTGCTGGTGGGGTCAGTGTCGCTGGTGGTGTCGGTGGGGCTGGTAGGTGCGATGTGACGAGAGGGCCTGGCGGCACTCGGCGGCTTGGCCGGGGCCGACGGCTTGGGCGGGCGGGGAGAGTTCGAGGGGGTCGGGGCGGACGAGTCGGAGGAGGTGGCGGCGGGCTTGCTGTCGCCGGTGCGCTTGCTCGGTTCGCTGTGCGGATTCATGGCTCGAAGATCCCGCAGCCGGCCGCTGCGCCGCGACCCCTGTGGATAACTCGCGGGCGACGAGGTTATCCACAGGTTCGGGCGGGGGTTCGCGCGATGTCAGTGGCATCGGGTTGCATGGGGGCATGAGCAACGAAGATCTGCGTGCCGCAGCCGATGCCGTCCTGACCCGCCTCGTCGGGGATCCTGGCGGCGAGGTCAGGCTGCGTGAGGATCAGTGGCGCGCGATCGAGGCCCTGGTCGCCGACCACCGCCGCGCACTGGTCGTGCAGCGCACGGGCTGGGGCAAGTCCGCGGTCTATTTCGTCGCCACGGCGCTGCTGCGCGAGCGCGGCAGCGGACCGACCGTGATCGTCTCCCCGCTGCTCGCGCTAATGCGTAATCAGGTCGAGGCGGCAGCGCGGGCCGGGATCCGCGCGCGCACGATCAACTCCGCCAACACCGAGGAGTGGGAAACCGTCCAGACCGAGGTGGCGGCCGGTGACGTGGACGTCCTGCTGGTGAGCCCCGAGCGGCTCAACAACCCCGATTTCCGCGATCAGGTGCTGCCCAAGCTCTCTGCGGCGACGGGTCTGCTGGTGGTCGACGAGGCGCACTGCATCTCCGACTGGGGCCATGATTTCCGTCCGGACTACCGACGGCTGCGCACGATGCTCGCCGACCTCCCGCCCGGTGTGCCGGTGCTCGCCACCACCGCGACGGCCAACGCGCGGGTGACCGCCGATGTCGCCGAACAGCTCGGGACGGGAGAGGGCTCCACCGAGGCGCTGGTGCTGCGCGGGCCGCTGGACCGGGAGAGTCTGAGCCTGGGCGTGCTGCCGCTGCCGGATGCCGCGCACCGGCTCGCCTGGCTCGCGGACCATCTGCACGAGCTGCCGGGTTCGGGGATCATCTACACGCTCACCGTCGCCGCCGCCGAGGAAGTCACGGCGTTCCTCCGTCATCGGGGCCACACGGTCTCCTCGTACACCGGCAAGACGGAGAACGCGGACCGTCAGCAGGCCGAGGACGATCTGCTCGCCAACCGTGTCAAGGCGCTGGTGGCGACCTCGGCGCTGGGCATGGGCTTCGACAAGCCCGACCTGGGGTTCGTGGTGCATCTGGGCTCGCCGTCGTCCCCCATCGCGTACTACCAGCAGGTGGGCCGGGCCGGCCGTGGGGTCAAGCACGCCGAGGTGCTGCTGCTGCCCGGGCGGGAGGACGAGGCGATCTGGAAGTACTTCGCTTCGCTGGCGTTCCCGCCCGAGGAGCAGGTGCGGCGGACCCTGGACGTCCTGGCGGCCGCCGGCCGGCCGGTGTCGCTGCCGGCCCTGGAGCCCCAGGTCGAACTGCGCCGCTCGCGCCTGGAGATCATGCTCAAGGTCCTCGATGTGGACGGCGCCGTGCAGCGCGTCAAGGGGGGCTGGACGTCCACCGGCCGGCCGTGGGCGTACGACGCCGAGCGCTATGCGTGGGTGTCACGTCAGCGCGAGGCCGAACAGCAGGCAATGCGCGAGTACGCCACCACGACGGGCTGCCGGATGGAGTTTCTGCGGCGGCAGTTGGACGACGAAGCGGCTGTGGCGTGTGGCCGCTGCGACAACTGTGCCGGGGCGCGGTTCACCACCGAGGTGTCCGCCGCATCGCTCGACGCGGCGCGCGGTGAGCTGGGGCGGCCGGGGGTGGAGGTCGAGCCGCGGCGGATGTGGCCGACGGGGCTGCCGGCCGTCGGTGTCGATCTCAAGGGGCGGATCCCGGCGGGCGAGCTGGCCGCGACCGGCCGCGCGCTGGGACGGCTCTCCGACATCGGGTGGGGCAACCGGCTGCGTCCGATGCTTGCGCCGCAGGCTCCCGACGGCCCGGTCCCGGACGATGTGGCGGCCGCGGTGGTCACGGTTCTCGCCGACTGGGCCAAGGGGCCCGGTGGTTGGGCCTCAGGGGCGGCGGATGCACCGGCCCGCCCGGTGGGCGTTGTCGCGCTTTCCTCCCGCAGCCGTCCGCAGCTGATCCGGTCGCTGGCAGAGCGGATCGCCGCGGTCGGCCGGATGCCGTTCCTGGGCACGGTGACCTCGTCGGACGACGGTGCCGACGGCAGGATTCCGCGCAGCAACAGCGCCCAGCGGCTGCGGGCCCTGCACGGATCGCTGGGCGTGCCGCCGGATCTGGCGCAGGCCCTGGCCGCGGCGGGTGGCCCGGTGCTGTTGGTGGACGACTACGCCGACACCGGCTGGACCCTGGCCGTGGCCGCTCGGCTGCTGCGCCGGGCCGGATCAGAGGGGGTGTTTCCGCTGGTCCTCGCCGTACAGGGCTGAGCGCGGTTCGTATCGCGTCGACGAGCAGGGATATTTGGGATACCTGCGGCGATTCCGGTCATGGGCGGAAATTGCTCGTTGCCGCATGCCTGTACGACCGCGAGAATTGGAGATGCTTCCCCTTACCGGCCGTCCGTGGTCAGGCAGGGCCATGTCGTGGCGCAAACCCGCGCCAGGCCACCGCCCGACGTGCGGACGCGTAGACGAAGGGAGGAACGTGACCTTCGGCTTCGCCTCGCTCCCGCATGTGTCCCCGCCCGCGTCCGCCGATTCCGCCCGACTGGGACGGATGCTGGAGCCCGCCGAATGGGCCTCGGCCGGCATCCCGTTGCTGCGCAACCCCCGTGAGGTCGTCGTCGGCCTGCACGATCGTCATCGTCCGGGGCCGTCAACGGCCATCGTCGCGGTGCTCGATCCGCAGGAGCGGGTGACGGCCAGCGCTTCGTTCACCGAGCTCGCGGCCGCTCCCGACGGCTGGGAGTTCCGCAATGTGCTGCTGGGGCATCTGCGCCGGGTCATCCCGCACGACCTGCGGCTGCGTGCCCCGGTGCGCACCGCCGTACTGCTCTACTGCCGTGAGGGCGAGCCCCGTTGGACGGAGACGGACGGGGCGTGGATGTGGGGGCTGCGCGACGCCTGCACCCTGCACGGGCTTCGCTGCGGGGCGTACATCACGCTGACCCCGGACCGCTGGCAGGTACTGGGAGAGGGGCGGGGCGGGCGCCGCCCCAGGCCTTCTTCGACGGACGAGCCGCTCGGAGAGCCGGGCCCCTCGGGGGCGCGGCGCAGAGAGATGCGACGCACTACGGCGGCCCGTCCGGAAGCACTGCGCACGGCCGTGAACTTTCCCGCGCAGCACCGGTCGGTGCCGCGGCACACCGGCGGCGGCGCCCCGGAAGCCCATCGGCACACGGCAGCACGCTGAGCGGACCGAGCGGGCGGGCGCCCCGGGTTCCCGCGTACGGCGGGAGAGCGGCCGCCCGCTCGGCACCGCCGTACAGTCCGGCGTCCGGGCATCGCCTGCCGGACGCGCAAGCGAGCCCGACGGCCTCCAGGGCCGACGGGCTGTTGCGAACCGGCAGCGGTCAGGCGTTGGCGCCGAGCACGGCGTTGATCCGCTGCGGGTCACCGCAGACGATCAGCAACGCTCCGGCACGGGCCATCGCCGCAGGCAGCGCCTGCGCGGTGACCTCGTCCGAACCGCCGTTGACGGCGACGACCACGACGGGCCGGCCGGTGGCGCGCTCGGCCGCGGCATCCGCGTAGAACACATCGTCCGCGGCGTTGTGCTGGGCCCAGTAGGACGCCTCGCCGAAGGACAGTTCATGCGTGGCCCACGGGTGGGTTTCGCCGGTGGTCAGCACCAGGATTTCGCCCGGCGCACGCCCGGAGTCCAGCAGTAGGTCGACGGCCTCGTCGGCAGCGTCGATGGCGCCGTCGGCGGGGGCCGGGATCAGCTGGAGCTGCGCTCCCGCGGCGTTGCCGGGCTCACCGGCAGGCGGCTGCGGGGAGTTGGTGCGCTGCGCCGGCGGAGCGGCGACAGGCCCACGCGGCGGGGCAGCAGGTCCGGGCTTGCCCGGACGGACACTGGACGCGGGGGCACCACGCGGAGGCGCGGGGCGGGGACCGGGGCCAGGAACGGGGCGGGGGGTCGACGCGGTACGGCCGGCGGCCGGAGTTGCGCGGGGACCCGGGACACTCTCGTGAATCTGAGGCTCCTCGGGGATGAGAGGCATAAAGGGATGTCTATCAAACGTAAGTGCGGAACACGTCATCGGGTACCGAATTCATGTCCGCACCGCTCAGAAGTCGAAGCCGAGTTGGCCACCGGCTTCCAGAGCGGCTGCTTCGGGGGTGATGCGCACCTTCTTCAGATGCCGCCACCGGGGCAGGGCGTCCATGTAGGACCATGACACTCGGTGGTGCGGCGTAGGACCGTACTCCTCCAGGGCGATGCGATGGGTCGGAGAGGGGTAGCCGGCGTTGGCCGCAAAGTCGAAGTCGGCGTGTGCCAGGCCCAGTTCGGCCATCATCGCGTCGCGTCGCACCTTGGCGATCACGGACGCGGCGGCAACCGCGATACAGGACTGGTCGCCCTTGATGACCGTGCGGACCCGCCACGGCGCGCCCAGGTAGTCGTGCTTGCCGTCGAGGATGATCGCGTCCGGCCGGACCGGCAGCGCCTCCAGGGCGCGTACGGCCGCGAGCCGCAGGGCAGCGGTCATGCCCAGCTCGTCGATCTCCTCGGGTGAGGAGTGCCCCAGGGCATACGACGTGACCCATTCACCGAGCACGTCGCACAGTTCGTTGCGGCGCTTGACGGTCAGCAGCTTGGAATCGGTGAGTCCGTCGGGCGGCCGGCGCAGACCGGTGATGGCTGCGCAGACGCTGACCGGACCGGCCCACGCTCCGCGTCCGACCTCGTCGATACCTGCAACGATCTTGGCGCCCGTCGTGGCGCGCAATGATCGCTCGACGGAATGTGTGGGGGGCTCGTACGGCATGGCGCCAGCAAGGTTACGCCTATTCGGCCCAGCCGTCCGCACCGGATCCGAACCTGGCGGCAAACGGTGCCCGCGACCGTGTGAGCGGGATGGGCCGGCGACCCTACCGACGGGTACGCCGAAGCGGGCGCAGGTGCGCCGGGGCCGGTACCGGACTCCGCTGTTCCGTTGCTTCGCGCGCACCCTTACGGAGTCGAAGTCGCCGTTCGGCGCTGCCTGTTGGAGGGCGCCGGAGGGCACGGAAGCGGACGCGGACCATCGGCTCGCGAGCGGTGAGGAGAGCAAAGCGACGAGACCGTACGGCGGTGTTCAGTCGGCCAGGGCCGGGGACCATGACGGGAGAGGCTCGGCTCCGTCCAGCCACGCCTCGGGCGGGGCGCCGGCCCGTCCGGCGGCGGCGACGATGCCACCGACGATGGCGCAGGTGGTGTCGACGTCACCACCCGCCTGAACCGTGGTCCAGAACGCCCGCTCGTAGTTGCCGAGATGCTGGGCGGCGGCCCACAGAGCGAAGGGCACGGTGTCGTGGGCGCTGGTGCGGCGTCCGCAGCCCAGGACGGCGGCGACGGTGCCGGAGTCTGCGTAGTCGAGCATGTCGCGGGCCCGGCGCAGCCCGGCCTGTACGGCGCTGCGCGGGATCAGCTCCAGCACCCCGTCGAGCAGCTGCTCGGGGCCGGTGTCGCGGGTCGGGTCGGCCACCAGGGCAGCCGCGGCGGCGACCGCCATGGCGCCGACGACGGCCTCGCGGTGCTGGTGGGTGGTGTAGGCAGAGATCTCCGCCTGGTGGGTGGCCTGCTCGGGGTCGCCGGCATACCAGGCACCGAGGGGAGCGATGCGCATCGCGGCTCCGTTGCCCCACGAGCCCTGACCGTTGAAGAGCCCGGACGCCAGCTCACGCCAGTCACCGCCCTCGCGGATCAGCCGCAGCATGCGGTTGACGGCCGGCCCGTAGCCACGGTCGAAGTCATGGTGGTCGGCGAAGGAGCGGGCCAGGGCGTCCTGGTCGATCCGCCCGTGGGCGGTGAGGACGGCCAGGACCGAGCAGGCCATCTCGGTGTCGTCGGTCCACTGCCAGGGGGCGGGAGGCAGTTCACGGCGCTTGAGGAAAGGGTAGTTCGCAGGGACGAAGAACTGAGATCCGAGGGCATCACCCACGGACAGTCCGCGCAGGCTCGCCAGAGCCCGCTCACAGCGGTCTGCGTCACGGTGGTCGAGGGTCATCGGTGTGCACTCTAACCGGTGGCCCCATAAGGCACGGGTTCACACCAGCGCTCGAAGGGCCGGTCGAGGGTGTAGCGGCCGTCCGGGCCGAGCAGCAGGGTGCGCCATTCCGCGTTGCCGGGGTTGGACAGCGACTCGAAGTCGGCCACCGTCCAGTGGAACCAGCGCATACAGAACAGCCGCATGGTGAGCCCGTGCGTGACGATCAGGACGTTCGGCGGGTGGTGGGGGTCCTCGAAACTGCGCCACAGGCTCTCCAGGAACGCCCCGACCCGGTCGTAGACGTCCGCTCCGGACTCCCCCTGGGCGAAGCGGTAGAAGAAGTGGCCGTAGGCGTCCCGATAGGCCTTCTGCCGTCGTACGTCCTCGCGGTCCTGCCAGTTGCCCCAGTCCTGCTCGCGCAGCCGCGGTTCCTCCCGCACCCGGACCCTGGCCGGATCGAGGCGGAGTTCGCGGAACGTCTGGTGGGTGCGGCGGTACGGCGAGACGTAGGCGGAGACCCGCTCGTCGCCGAACATCTCGCGCACCGCGCCGCCGGCCTCCGCCGCCTGCCGCAGCCCGGCCCTGGTCAGAGCGAGCGCATGATCGGGCTCGCGCTCGTACACGGTGTCGTCGACATTCCCCTCCGACTCTCCATGGCGGATGAGAACGATGCGTCGGGGCCGAGCCATGCCGCCAGCCTAAATCGGGTGCCTTGCACATGTCGCACGCTGCCGTGTTCCGCAGCGCTGTCGCACCTCCGTCCGTCGCCTTGCCGTCTCCTTTGCCGTCGCCTTTGCCGTCTCCTTTGCCGTCTCCTTTGCCGTCGCCTTTGCCGTCTCCTTTCTTCGCGTCTCTGCGCGATGGTGCGGTCCGGGTGCTGGGAGGCGTGGCCGTGGGTGGCCGTCGCTGTCGGGTGCCGGTCGCCGGCCGGTGCCGGCAGTGGCCTCGGCGTCCGGGGGAGGCGGCCGGGTGGATGCCCTGCCGGGCCGTTGGGGCATACCAGCCGGTGGGCGCCGGTCAGTGTGCGGACAGGGCCGGGCGGCCGTCGCGTATCTCGTAGGAACGGCCGCCGAAGCGTCGCCGCAGCAGACGGTCGTGGGAGGCGACGACCAGGGCGCCGGGCCAGGCCGAGAGCGCGGTTTCGAGCTCTTCGACGAGGCCGAGCGCCAGATGGTTGGTCGGTTCGTCGAGCAGGAGCAGGTCCGCCGGGCGGGCCAGCAGCCGGGCCAGCGCGAGCCGGCGCCGCTGACCGGCGGAGAGCGCCCCGACGGGCACCTGAAGGTCGCGTTCGCGGAACAGGCCGAACGACAGCAGCAGGGCGGCGAGCTCCTCCACGTCCCCGGCCAGCCCGCGACGGAACGCCGAGAGCAGCGGTTCGGTGGGGCGGGAGAGCGGTATTTCCTGGGCGAGGAAACCGATCCGGCCTCGGCGCAGCACCGTGCCGCTGTCCGGTGTGCTGACCCCCGCCAGGACCCGGAGCAGTGTGGTCTTGCCGGCGCCGTTTGCGCCGTGGATCAGCAGGCGTTCACCGGCGGCGACGGTGAGGGAGTCCACCGCGAGCCGCTCCCCCACCCGCACGCCGTCGAGCCGGACGAGGGTGCCCTCGGCCTCGCCGACGTCCGGCGCGGTACGGAACCGGAGCGGATCGGGCGGTCGGGGAACGGGCTTCTCCCGGAGCCTGCGCAGCCGCTCCTGGGCGTTGCGCACTCTGCTGGACACGGATGCCTGGACGCGGCCCTTGTCCCGGTCGTACGCCATCTTGTTGCCGTCCTTCATGGCCCGGCCCTGGGCGACGCTCCGCGCCGCGCCCCCGGCGAAATCGGTGAGTTGCGTGATCTGTTCGCACCACTGGGCATGGTCCTGCTCCCAGCGCCGGCGGGCAGCGTCCTTGGCCGCGAGGAACGTGCCGTAGCCGCCGCCGTAGCGGACCAGACCCCGGCGGTCGGCGTCGACCTCGACGAGCGCGGTGGCGATGCGCTGGAGGAAGAGCCGGTCGTGCGAGACGGTGAGGACCGTGCCCCGGTGGGCGAGCAGGGCGCCTTCCAGCCAGTCGAGGGCGGTGGCGTCGAGGTGGTTGGTGGGCTCGTCGAGGAGCATGACCTCGGGTGCCGCGGCGATCAGGCAGGCGATCCCCAGCCGGGCCTGCTCGCCTCCGGAGAGGCTGCCCAGCCGTCGGTCGTGCCCCAACTCTGCCAGGCCCAGGGCGTGCAGTGCCCGGTCGACGCGGGCGTCGGCTTCATAGCCGCCGCGCAGCTCGAAGAGGGTGAGCAGATCGCCGTACTCCTCCAGACCGGCGGGCGTGGCCCGGTCGAGCCCGCTCTCCAGCGACCGGAGCCGGCGCTCCATCTCTCTGAGGTCCGCCAGAGCGGCGTCGATCGCGTCCTGGACGGTGCGGTCCGGCGGCAGCTCAGGGGTCTGGCCGAGGTAGCCGATGCCGCCGTCCGCCCGGAGCACCACATGGCCTTCGTCGGGCCGCTCGGCGCCTGCGACGATGCGCAGCAGCGTCGACTTCCCGGCGCCGTTCTCCCCCACGATCCCGACGCGCTCGCCGGGGCGTACCGACAGGGAGACGCCGTCGAGCAGCAGGCGGTCGCCGTAGGACTTGGTGATGTCGTGCAAGGAAATTTGAGTGGTCACTCATCCCCCCGGAGTAAACGCAACCCTCGTCGCATTACGATGATGATGACAGAGGGAACCCACTAACGCAACTGGAGTCGCAATTGCCTGATCAGACGGTGCACGGCAGCGGCCGCGAGAGCGGCGGCCCCGCACCCACCCCCGGCACCCGGCGCCCCGGCGGCCGCACCGCCCGCACCCGCGCCGCCGTCCGCGACGCCGTCCTGGCCGGCCTCACCGAGCACGGCTATCCCGGCCTGACCGTCGAATACGTCGCCGCCCACTCCGGCGTGCACAAGACGACGCTCTACCGACGCTGGAAGGACGTCGAGGGCCTGGTGGCGGACGCCCTGGATCTTGCGGGCGAGGACAGCTGGCTGCCGCCCGATACCGGATCCCTGGAGGGCGATCTGCGCGCCCTGGCCCGGGAGGTCGTCGCTTCGTTCACCGACCCGGCAGTGGCGGCGTCGGGCTCTGCGATGATCGCCGCCGCCTTCCAGTCGGAGCGGGCGGCCGAAGCCCTGCGCGACTACTACACCGAGCGGTTCGCGCGCTGCGAGGCCATCGTCGAACGGGCCATCCGGCGGGGGGAGTTGCCGGCAGCCCCGGACGCCGGCACGGATGTCCCGGGGGGCACCGCCTCCGACGCCGCTGCGCACCGCGGCACCGACGCCGGAGCGCTCGTCCGCTCCGTCTCCGCGCCGCTGTTCTTCCGCCTGTTCATCACCCGGGAGCCGGTCGACGACGCCATCGCCGAACAGGCCGTGGCGGCAACGCTGGCCGCCGCTCGCGCCGGGGCGTTCACCGCCGCCGGCAAGGCGGACGCCTCCCCCGGAGCGGCCCCCTGACCACGCCGTCCCTCACACCGTCCAGGACGGTTCGAGCTGCACCACGTCGCCCGCGATCGCCCGGACATCCGCGGCTATCTGGGCGCGCAGCGCCAGCCGCTCCACCCGCTCGGGCCGGTACTTCCCCCGCTCGGCCGCCGACTGCCACATCGACAGCACCAGGAACTCCTCGCCCGGAGCCCGCCCCAGCATCCCTCGCAGCATGCCCGGCGAACCCGCCATCGCCGGGTTCCAGACCTTTTCCTGCATCAGCATGAAGTGCTCCACCCGGTCCTGGCGCACCTGGCAGTGCGCCAGCCGCAGGACATCCACATCGCCGAACGACGGGCGGAAGCCCACCTTCACATCAAACTCGTGCTCGAACAGCCGGACCTGGGCGTCTTTGTACGTGCCGGCCTGAGCGGCCGCCAGCCGGTCGTGCGAGCGCGCCATGAAGGAGTCGTAGAACGCCCGGCTCTCCCAGAAGGCGACCAGGTGCGCGACGCCCGGCCGGCCCCGGCTCCAGCCCCCGCCCTGCCCTCGGAACCCGGGCTCACCCAGCAGCCCCGCCCATTTCCGCTGCCCCCGCTCGAACCCTCGACGGTCCACAACGGTGAGGCGAATCCACTTGACCAGCACCGCGCCATCGTACGGCCCGGGGACGGACCGGGATCACTGCGCGTCACAATCCCACCACCCCGAACTTCCTTACGGGCGCGGATCGATGGGCGTGCGGACACCGAGCCGCCGCTCCACCGCCTCGGCCGCCTCCAGACACAGGTCCTCCCGGTAGGAGCGCCCGATCAGCTGCACTCCGTACGGGAGCCCGTCCACCACCCCGGTCGGTACGGCCACCGCGGGCACCCCGACGAAACTGGTGGCGGTGCACAGCCGCATCGCACGCTGCACCCGCTGGTAGCTCTCCTCGTCCCGCACCTCCTCCCCCGGCGCGAACGGCGGATCGGTGAACACCGGCGCCAGGACCAGCGGGTACTCGTCCAGAAAGGCCGCCCAGTCCCGCTGGATCCCCATCCGCACCCCGGTCAGCCGCAGATATTCCGGCAGCTCCACTGGGGCCGACCTCGCCATCCCCCACTCGACATAGCGATGGCCGCCCTCCCCGAGCAACGGCTTGACGACCGGCCAGGTGGTGGCGAACTCCGTGAGTGTCATCCGGGCGTAGACGTCGAGGGCATCGTCCAGCCGTGGTACGTCCGCCACTTCGTCCACCTCGTACCCCGCGTCCCGCAGCGCGTCCGCCGCACCCTCCACGGCCCGGCGCACCACGGGGTGCACGCCGTGGCCTCCGGGGTCCGTCACCATGGCCACCTTGAGGGGACGCCCCAACTGCGTACCGTAGGGCGGCACCGGCACGGCCCGCGGATCGCGCGGATCGGCCCCGGCCAGCACCTCGTACGCGAGCCGCAGATCACCGACCGTACGGGCCAACGGACCGTCGACCACGAGGAACTGGGCGGCGAGGGACGGGTCGTCCGGGCCGATGCGGTGATCGGCGGCGAACCGCCCGTAGGTCGGCTTCAGACCCGCGACGCCACAGAAGGACGCGGGAATGCGCACCGAACCTCCGGAGTCGTTGCCGAGTCCGAGCGGAGCCATGCCGCTCGCCACGGCCGCTCCGTCGCCGCCGCTGCTGCCGCCCGGCGTCACCGCAGCGCTCCAGGGGTTCACGGTGTCCCCGAACAGCTCGCTACGGGTGTGGATGCCGGCCAGGATGAGCGTCGGCATATTGCTGTGCCCGACGGGGATACCGTCCGCCGCGCGCAGACGCGCCACCGGGGGCGCATCGGAGCGCGCGAAAAAGTCACGGAAGCGCTCCGCGCCGTAGGTCGTGGGCACCCCTTCGATGGCCGTGGTCTCCTTGACGGTGAACGGCACACCGGCCAGCGGCCCCAGTTCCGCACCCGCCGCACGCCTGCGGTCGACCTCCGCCGCCGCACTCCGTGCCCGTTCGGCGAGCACCTGGGTGACGGCGTTGACGGCCGGGTTGACCTCGGCGATCCGCTCCAGATGCGCCTCGACCAGCTCCCCCGCCGACACCTCGCCGGTGCGTACCGCCGCCGCCTGGGCGCGGGCCGTCATCCTCCACAGCGCGTTGCGCATGTCCTCCCCTTTTCGCAGCTCGGCCGGCCCGTTCCCGGGCCGCTCGGCCGTCCTCCGACCGTTCCGATGCATCTGCATCGCTTCGACATCGTAACCTTGTCACCGATACACACGCATCGAATAACCGGAGTGCGGAGCATGCCCAAGCAGGTCGACCACGAGGGCCGGCGCCGGCAGATCGCCGGGGCGGTGTGCCAACTCGCCGACGAGAGCGGCCTGGAGGGCGTCACGCTCCGCGACGTGGCAGCCCGCGCGAAGGTGTCCATGGGCGCCGTCCAGCGCTGCTTCGGCACCAAGGAGGAGATGCTGGTCTTCGCGCTCGGCCACATCGGCGAACGGGTCACCGCGCGAGTGTCGGCCCGGCTCACCGCATCGCCCGCCCAGTCGGCCCGTACGGCACTGGGACACGCCGCGGCCGAGGTGTCGCTGCTCCAGGAGGAACATCGCGCCGAGGCACGGGTCTGGCTGGCCTTTGTGGCCCAGGCCGCCGTCAGCCCACCCCTGGCCGGAATTCTGCGCACCAACTACGCCGGCCTGCAGACGGTGTTCGCGCGACTGATCGCCGAGGCCTCCGACACCGCCGACCCGGACCGCGCGGCCCGCACCCTCCTCGCCCTGGCCGACGGCCTCACCACCCATATCCTGATCGGACACCTCTCCCCCGCCGATGCGCTGGACGTACTGGACGGCCAGCTCAACCGCCTCTGGGACGAGCGGACGAGCTGAGCCGGGAAGCAGGCGCCCCCGCTTCCCGGACGGCACTTTCCAGCCACCCAAGCCGGATACAAACCGCGTGTGACCAGGGGCAGTTCACGCCGCCCACGGGCCGTTGGGCGTGGCACGATGGTCAGCCAACGGGAAGTCCTGGGGAGTTGTCCGCGTGGCCGCGCAGGCCGCGCCACGCCCCGGGAGATGACGGGAGGGAAGTCCGGTGAGCACGCTCAGCAAAGGGATCGAGAAGGTCGAGGTAACGCTCAAGTGGGACCCGAGCCCCGCCGGGACGCCGGACAATGACCTCGACATCGTCGCGGCGACCTATACGGCCGACGCGCCACACGGCGAACCGGCCTATCTGGTGCACTTCGACAGCCGGTCGCCCGACGGGACCATCACCCTCAACCGGGACAGCAGGACCGGCCAGGGGTTCGGCTTCGACGAGATCATGACGCTGGAGCTGGACCGGCTGGCCGAGACCTACACCCGGGTGATCGTGGGGGTGGCCATCCAGCAGGGCGAGGGCCGCAAGGTCTTCGGCGAAATCGCGAACACCGCCGTACGGATCCGCGAGGGGTACACCGATCTGACGGAGCACGACTTCACCGAGGTCCCGGGGGCGACCGCCGCGACGGTCGCCGAATTCACCCGGGACGAGGCGGGACAGTGGCGCTTCCGCCCGGCGCTCCGGGGATTCGACACCGACCCGAACGCGTTCACCTCGGAAATGGGGCGCTGACGGCAACAGCGCGAAGGCGGCAGTACGCCTGAGGGCAGCAGCGAGGGGGAGGCGGCCGTCTGCCGCCTCCCCCTCGCTGCTGCCCTGCAGCGTCAGCCGGCCGCCCGTTTGCGGCGGCGGTGCGCCGCGACCCGCTCCCGTGCCGCGCAGGCCGTCGAGCAGTAACGGCGGGCGCTCCCGGGACCGGTGCCCAGATAGAGCGTGCCGCACCGGGCGGCCGCGCACTGTCCCCACGGGACGCGGCCGTACTCGCTGAGAATCTGGGCCAGCGCCAGGGCACCGGACGCCAGGAACCAGTCCGCCCAGCCGGCGTCATCGCCGCGGTCGACATGGAGATGCCAGGCGCGCCCGCCATGCCGTGAGAGGTGCGGACGGGCGCCGCATTCCGCCAGCAGCGCATTGAGGGCATGGGCGGCCAGATCGGTGTCGGACTCGGTCAGGAGCGCGGCCAGCCGGGCGGCGGCCGCCCGCAGGCGCACGGCGTCGGCCTGCGAAAAGGCCTGCTCGGTGAGGTCGTCCGGGCTCTCGCCGTGGCGCGCGAGCAGCTCGGCCAGCGCTCCCCGCGGAAGCTCGGGGTCCGCACAGACCGCATTCGCGAGATCGATCAGCCGCTCGGCGGACCGAAAACCGCGCCGCGGCAGCGCCTCATCCTTCACGACCATCCCCTCTTCGCACTCCCTGTACCCCATGGGCCCCTCGCCCCATCCAGCGTAACGTCTTATCTTAACAAGCCGTTACAGCTCCGCCCGTCCTCCTGGAGATGCGTATGCCGCGACGCCCAGCCATATCGAGAGCGCGCTCAGGTTTACTGCTCTACCTGGCCACCGCCTTCTTCGCCCGCCTGGCAGAGGAGGGCATGGCCGTGGCGGTGGTGCTGCTGGCGCTGCAGCACTCCGGGAGCGCGGGACAGGGCGCGTTCGTCCTCACCGCCTGGATGGCGCCGCATGTGATCGCCGCACCCCTGGTCGGCGCCCTCGTCTCCCGTATGCGGCGTCCCCGGCTGTGCTACCTCGGTGCCCTGGGCGGATTCGCCGCCGCCATCGCGGTGTTGGCGTTGAGTGTGGGGCGTGCCCCCGCACCGGTGACCCTCGCCGTCGCCCTGGCCGGCGGGAGTTTCGGGCCGGTGGTCTCCGGGGGACTGTCCAGCCTGCTCACCGGGTTGCTGCCGGCGGGCGGACCGCGTGATCGTGCCTACGCGCTGGACGCGGCGGTCTACAACGCGGCGTCGGTGGTGGGTCCCGCCGTGGCCGGCCTCACGGCCGCAGTGGCGTCGCCCGGCGCGGCGATGCTGCTGCTCGCCGGAGCGGCGGCCACCGCGGCGGCGCTGGTCGCCGGACTGCCGTACGGACGCGCGCACCCGGCACCGGCGGGCCGCGCACCGGCCACCACGCTGCGCGCCGAACTGGCCGCGGGCCTGATGGCCGTCTGGCGCATCCGCGCCTTGCGCGCGCTCACCGCGGGCACCTGTCTGGCCTTCGTCGGCGTGGGTGGCCTGACCACCACCACGGTGCTGCTCGCCGGCCACCGGGGTGATCCCGGAGCGGGCGGCATCCTGATGACCGCATTCGCGCTCGGCGCGCTCGCCGGTTCGCTGGCCGTGGCCGGATGGCAGCCGCCACTGTCCGATCCGCGCCTCGCCACCCTCGCCCTGTGCGGCACCGGTCTCGCGCTCGCCGCCGCCGCGCTCACGGTGTCGCCGGCAGCCGCCACGGCACTGTTCGTCCTCGCCGGGCTGTGCGACGGTCCGCTGCTGACCGCGACCCTGCGCATCCGGGCCGCGCACGCCCCGCCGCCGGTCCGTGCGCAGGTTTTCACCCTGGGAGCCGGTCTCAAGATCACTGCGGCGGCCTGCGGAGCCACCCTCATCGGTGTGGCCGCCGCACTGCCGCCGCCCCTGTTGCTGCTCGGGATCGCCGCTGTCCACCTTGCCGCCGCGCTCCTCTACACCCTGGTCCGCCCACGAACGGGCCCCAGCGGCACACCACACCCGCCGGCCCTGCTGCCGGACACCCGGTCCCTCCCGTGAGCAGCACACCCCCGCCCAGATCACCGCGGGCCCGGCCCCCACCCGGTCCCCTGATCCACCGGGCGGTCCACCCGCGAGCGGCCGCGTCATCGAGGCGGACCGGCCCGGTCAGGCCGCGCCCTCCCCGCGCCGGAACGACGGGCGGCGACGCGGCCCTTGGCATCGGGCTCCCACGGTGGCGCAGGTCGACGACCGTGCCGATGCCCAGCTCCAGGAAGCGCCCCGGCCCTCGCCCCGGCGCGACTGCGGTGCCGCGGCGTCCCGTGTCCCCGCAGCTGGGAGAGGCAGAAGAGGGTGCCGACCCGTGGTCGGCACCCTCTCTCACGTGCGGCTCAGCGCCCTCGGCAGATACTCAGAGGTGCGTCGGACGCTTCCGCTCGTTGTCAGCTGCAGCCGCTGGTCGACCCGCAGCCCTCGCACAGGTAGCAGCTGCCGGCCCGCTGCATCTTCGTCCCGCAGGAGAAGCACAGGGGGGCGTCGGCGTTGATGCCCAGCTGCATCTCGACGAGTTCGGCGTTGGTGTGCGCCTGCTTGGGGGCCAGGGTGGCGGCCTCCTCGACGATCTTCACCGCCGGGGTGGACTCCTGCACCGACTCCGTCTGGCGGGGCGCCGACTGGGCCAGGCCCTCGACGTCGACCTCGTCGTCCGACGGCTCGTACGAACCGGTCTCCAGGTGGCGCTGACGCTCCTCGACGGAGTGGATGCCGAGCGCCGAACGGGTCTCGAACGGCAGGAAGTCCAGCGCCAGACGGCGGAAGATGTAGTCGACGATCGACTGCGCCATCCGCACGTCCGGGTCGTCCGTCATGCCGGCCGGCTCGAAGCGCATGTTGGTGAACTTCGAGACGTAGGTCTCCAGCGGCACGCCGTACTGGAGGCCCACCGACACCGCGATGGAGAAGGCGTCCATCATGCCCGCGAGGGTCGAGCCCTGCTTGGACATCTTCAGGAAGACCTCACCGAGACCGTCGTCCGGGTAGGAGTTGGCGGTCATGTAGCCCTCGGCGCCGCCGACCGTGAAGGAGGTGGTGATGCCGGGACGTCCCTTGGGGAGGCGCTTGCGGACCGGGCGGTACTCGACGACCTTCTTCTCGGCGACCGGCTCGGCCTTCTTCTCCTCCTCCTTCTTCTTGGCGGAGAGCGGCTGGCCGACCTTGCAGTTGTCGCGGTAGATCGCCAGTGCCTTCAGGCCGAGCTTCCAGCCCTCGAAGTAGACCTCCTCGATCTCCTCGACGGTGGCCGTCTCCGGGACGTTGACCGTCTTGGAGATCGCACCGGAGAGGAAGGGCTGCGCGGCGGCCATCATGCGCACATGGCCCATGGCGGAGATCGAGCGCACGCCCATGGCGCAGTCGAAGACCTCGTAGTGCTCCGGCTTGAGGGCCGGGGCGTCGACGACATTGCCGTGGTCGGCGATGTGGGCGACGATCGCCTCGACCTGCTCGGGCAGGTAGCCGAGCCGCTTGAGCGCCTTGGGGACCGTGTTGTTCACGATCTGCATGGAGCCGCCGCCGACCAGCTTCTTGAACTTGACCAGCGCCAGGTCCGGCTCGACGCCCGTGGTGTCGCAGTCCATCATCAGGCCGATGGTGCCGGTCGGGGCCAGCACGGAGGCCTGGGCGTTGCGGAAGCCGTTCTTCTCGCCGAGGCGCAGGACGTCCTGCCAGGCCTCGGTGGCGGCCGCCCACACCGGGTTGTCCAGGTCGTCCATGCGCACCGCGGCACCGTTGGCGTCGGAGTGCTGCTTCATGACGCGCTTGTGGGCGTCGGCGTTACGGGCGTAGCCGTCGTACGGGCCGACGACCGCGGCGAGTTCGGCGGAGCGCTTGTAGGAGGTGCCAGTCATCAGGGAGGTGATGGCACCGGCCAGCGCGCGGCCGCCGTCGGAGTCGTAGGCGTGGCCGGTGGCCATCAGCAGGGCGCCGAGGTTGGCGTAGCCGATGCCCAGCTGGCGGTAGGCGCGGGTGGTCTCGCCGATCTTCTGGGTGGGGAAGTCGGCGAAGCAGATGGAGATGTCCATCGCGGTGATGACCAGCTCGACGACCTTGGCGAAGCGCTCGGCGTCGAAGGACTGGTTGCCCAGGTCGTCGTCGCGCAGGAACTTCAGGAGGTTGAGCGAGGCGAGGTTGCACGAGGAGTTGTCCAGGTGCATGTACTCGCTGCAGGGGTTGGACGCGGTGATCCGGCCCGACTCCGGCGAGGTGTGCCAGTGGTTGATGGTGTCGTCGTACTGGATGCCGGGGTCGGCACACGCCCAGGCCGCATCCGCCATCTTGCGGAAGAGCCCCTTGGCGTCGACCTCCTCGATGACCTCACCGGTCATCCGGCCGCGCAGCCCGAACTTCGAGCCGGTCTCGACGGCCTTCATGAACTCGTCGTTCACGCGGACCGAGTTGTTGGCGTTCTGGTACTGGACGGACGTGATGTCGTCGCCGCCCAGGTCCATGTCGAAGCCCGCGTCACGCAGCGCGCGGACCTTCTCCTCCTCCTTCACCTTGGTCTCGATGAAGGCCTCGACGTCCGGGTGGTCGACGTCCAGGACGACCATCTTGGCCGCACGGCGGGTGGCGCCGCCCGACTTGATCGTTCCGGCGGACGCATCGGCGCCGCGCATGAAGGAGACCGGGCCGGAGGCGTTGCCGCCGGAGGAGAGCAGCTCCTTGGAGGAGCGGATACGGGAGAGGTTCAGGCCGGCGCCGGAGCCGCCCTTGAAGATCATCCCCTCTTCCTTGTACCAGTCGAGGATCGACTCCATGGAGTCGTCGACCGAGAGGATGAAGCAGGCGCTGACCTGCTGCGGCTGCGCGGTGCCGACGTTGAACCACACCGGCGAGTTGAAGCTGAAGACCTGGTGGAGCAGCGCGTACGCCAGCTCGTGCTCAAAGATCTCGGCGTCCGCCGGGGAGGCGAAGTAACCGTTCTCCTCGCCGCCCTTGCGGTACGTCTTGACCACACGGTCGATGAGCTGCTTGAGGCTGGACTCACGGGTCGGGGACCCCACCGCGCCACGGAAGTACTTGCTCGTGACGATGTTGACCGCGTTCACCGACCAGAAGTCGGGGAACTCGACGCCACGCTGCTCGAAGTTGACCGAGCCGTCGCGCCAGTTGGTCATGACGACGTCGCGAGACGCCCACTCCACCTCGTCGTACGGATGCACGCCGGGTGTGGTGTGAATGCGCTCGATACGCAGACCCTTGCTCGCCTTGCTGCCCTTGGCGCGGGAGCCTCGTGCCGGGCCGCTCGTCGTCTCTGTCATGCCGCCTCCCTGTATACGGGCAAACGCCCATATGTGCGCACTCATTCCGTGGCACGGTGTATGTCTTTCTGAATACCGGGACGCCCTGCTCTCGCCCCGGTACAGGTCCTGGATGCGCGCCGAACTCAGTCGGCGGCGGTGGCGGGGACGGGGACGGCCGGGCCGCCGGCCTCCCCCTCGGTCCCGCATTCCTGCCCGGGCGGCCCCTGCTCGCGCTGCTCCCGCAGCTCGGCGATGGCCGCCTCGAAGTCCTCAAGCGAATCGAAGGCCCGGTAAACGGACGCGAAGCGCAGGTACGCGACCAGGTCGAGTTCCTGCAGCGGCCCCAGTATGGCGAGCCCGACGTCATGGGTGGACAGCTCGGCACTGCCGGTGGCGCGCACCGCCTCCTCGACCCGCTGGCCGAGCTTGGCGAGGGCGTCCTCGGTGACCGGGCGCCCCTGGCACGCCTTGCGCACTCCCGCGATGACCTTGTTGCGGCTGAAGGGTTCGGTGACCCCGCTCCGCTTGATCACCATCAGCGACGCCGTCTCGATGGTCGTGAAACGGCGGGAGCAGTCCGGGCACTGGCGGCGCCGGCGGATCGCCGTCCCGTCATCGGTGGTGCGGCTGTCGACGACCCGGCTGTCCGGGTGCCTGCAGAAGGGGCAGTGCATGGCTCTCCACCCTCCTCACCCTGTGATATACGGACGTACGTACGCCAACGAACCCGGCGCACGGCGACAGACCCCGGCCGGTCCGTACGGGCCCTTCGGAGTAGCCACCAGCATAGGCGATTCCCGACCCCCTGAGGGACCAGGCACCACAACTTCTGGGTGACCGAACGCATCCCACCACTAGATGTGGTGTCGGGCCGCTTACATCTGCCTACCGCGTGTCGCGGCGGAGGCGGGCCGGGCGGTCGCCCATGAGAGTACGGGAAGCCACCCGGCCGGCGGTGCGGTGGGGCCGGGATGACAGAATCGACCGGGTCGGGACGGCCGGCCACCGAGGCCTCCGTACGACGACGGCCCGGTCCGCCGTCCGGCCGGGGAAACCGGGCGAACGCGCCCGCCCCAGGGCCCGAAATGCCGCTCGGCCATACACCCAGCCACTTGATCCGGGTAGCCAATCAGCGAATATTTCACTCGAACGTGTGTTTGGCGCAACCTTTCGAAAGCAACTACCGTTGGCTAACTAGGGAGAACATTTCGAGAGGGGCCGACGTGACCACCACCGCAGACAGCGCGACCATCACTGCACAGAGCCACTCCCAGAGCCGGTTCGAGCACCCGCAGAAGGCACAGCGGCCGATGGACGACGCCACGTTGGACTCCGAAGAGCAGAAGCCCGCCCGCGCACTGCCCGGCCGGCCTCCAGGGATCCGGGCCGACAGTTCCGGACTCACCGACCGCCAGCGCAGGGTGATCGAGGTGATCCGGGATTCCGTGCAGCGGCGCGGCTACCCGCCGTCCATGCGCGAGATCGGCCAGGCCGTCGGACTGTCCAGCACCTCGTCCGTCGCCCACCAGCTCATGGCGCTCGAGCGCAAGGGCTTCCTGCGGCGCGACCCGCACCGCCCCCGGGCGTACGAGGTCCGCGGCTCGGACCAGACCAGCACCGCCGCGACGGAGACCGCGGGCAAGCCCGCCGCGTCCTATGTCCCGCTGGTCGGCCGGATCGCCGCCGGCGGTCCGATCCTCGCGGAGGAGTCGGTCGAGGACGTCTTCCCGCTCCCCCGCCAGCTCGTCGGCGACGGCGAACTGTTCGTGCTGAAGGTCGTCGGCGACTCCATGATCGAAGCCGCCATCTGCGACGGCGACTGGGTCACGGTCCGCCGCCAGCCGGTCGCCGAGAACGGTGACATCGTCGCCGCCATGCTGGACGGCGAGGCCACCGTCAAGCGCTTCAAGCGCGAGGACGGCCATGTGTGGCTGCTGCCGCACAACTCCGCGTACCAGCCGATCCCCGGCGACGAGGCGACCATCCTCGGCAAGGTGGTGGCGGTACTCCGCCGCGTCTGACCCACCCCTCACGGCCGAGCCCCGGAACCACTGCGCCGGTTCCGGGGCTCTGTGTTGCCGCTGCACCGCGGCCTCTTGGAGGAGCGGTGGTTATTCGTTCGGCTGTGGTGCCTTTGCCGCCGCGTCGATGGCGGCCAGGGAGCGGCGGACCTGGTTGCGGTCGGTGGTGTACCAGAATTCGGGCATCGACTTGCGGAGGAAAGAGCCGTAGCGGGCCCGCTCCACCCGGGGGTCGAGGACGGCGACCACACCGCGGTCGCCGGTGGCGCGGACCAGACGGCCGGCACCCTGGGCCATCAGCAGAGCCGCATGGGTCGCCGCAACGGCCATGAAGCCATTGCCGCCGGCCTCCTCCACGGCCTTCTGCCGGGCACTCATCAACGGGTCGTCCGGACGCGGGAACGGCACCCGGTCCATCACCACCAGCTGGCAGTTCGCACCCGGCACATCGACGCCCTGCCAGAGGGACAGGGTGCCGAACAGGCAGGTACGGGCATCCTCGGCGAAGGTGCGGATCAGCTCGCCGAGGGTCTCCTCGCCCTGGAGGAGGATCGGCAGGTCCAGCCGGCCGCGCAGCTCCTCCGCGGCGGCCTGGGCGGCACGCATGGAGGAGAAGAGGCCGAGGGTACGGCCGCCCGCCGCCTCGATCAGCTCGGTGAGTTCATCGAGCATGTCCGTACGGCTGCCCTCCCGGCCCGGCTGGGCCAGATGCTTGGCGACATACAGGATGCCCTGCTTCGAGTAGTCGAAGGGGGAGCCGACATCCAGGCCCTTCCACGGCGGGACGTCCTCGCCCTCCGTGCCCTCGGGGGCCAGCCCCAGGGAGGCGGCGACCCCGTTGAAGTCGCCGCCCAGTTTGAGGGTGGCGGAGGTGAGGGTCACCGAGCGGTCGTCGAAGAGCTTCTCGCGCAGCAGGCCCGAGACGGACAGCGGGGCCACCCGGAGCGACGCGCCGAAACGGTCGTGGCGCTCGTACCAGACGACGTCGTACTCGGAGCCGTTCGCGATGCGCTCGGCGACGGCATGGACGTTCTCCACCGCGGCGAGGGCCTGCTTGCGGACGGCGTCCTCGTCCTGGACGGACTTGTCGCGAGTCGAGCCGAGCGCCGAGATGACCGTACGGGCCGCGTCCCGCAGCGCCATCAGGCAGTAGCCGAGGTCCTCGGGGATCTCTTCGAGACGGCCGGGCAGGGCCAGCTCCATGAGGCGCTCGAAGGTCTCCGACGCGGTCTGGAGCTGGTCGGCGGCCTTTTCGTTGACGAGCTTGGCGGCCCGGCGGACGGCGCGGTTGACCTGGCCGGGCGTGAGCTCGCCGGTGGCGACGCCGGTGACCCGGGAGACCAGCTCATGGGCCTCGTCGATGATCAGGACCTCGTGCTGCGGGAGGACCGGCGCGCCCTCGATCGCGTCGATGGCGAGCAGCGCGTGGTTGGTGACGACGACGTCGGCGAGCTTGGCGCGCTCCCGGGCGGCCTCGGCGAAGCACTCCGCCCCGTAGGCACACTTCGAGGCGCCCAGGCACTCCCGGGAGGAGACCGAGACCTGGCCCCAGGCACGGTCCGAGACCCCGGGGGTCAGCGCGTCGCGGTCGCCGGTCTCGGTCTCGTCCGCCCAGTCGCGCAGCCGCAGCAGGTCCTTGCCCAGCTTGCTGGTCGGCGTCGCCTGCTCGAACACGTCGAAGAGGCCGTCCTCCTCTTCCTGGGGGACACCCTCGTGGAGGCGGTGCAGACACAGGTAATTGGAGCGGCCCTTGAGCATGGCGAATTCCGGGCGGCGGCGCAGCAGCGGGTGCAGCGCCTCGACCGTCCGCGGCAGATCGCGCTCCACGAGCTGGCGCTGGAGCGCCAGGGTGGCCGTGGCGACCACCACTCTCTCGCCGTGAGCGAGCGCCGGCACCAGATAGCCGAGGGACTTCCCGGTGCCGGTGCCGGCCTGCACCAGCAGATGGGCCTGTTCGTCCACGGCCCCGGCGACGGCCTCGGCCATCGCCACCTGGCCGGGGCGCTCGGTGCCGCCGACGGCGGTGACGGCGGCGTGGAGCAGATCGGGGAGGGAGGGCTTTGTCATAGCGCTGCAAGCCTACGCGGGACCACTGACAGCCGGGTCCGTCACGGCATGTGGAGCGGATTGGGGGCGGTGCCGTGCACGACCGCGTGCGGGCGGTCGGTCCGGTCCCGGTAGCCGTCCACATGCAGACGGTTGCGGTTCAGACACAGCCGCTCGATCCGCGGGGTGAGCAGGTCGAAGGTCTCGTGCCGCTCCTTGAGAGCGGGGAAACGTTCGTGGTGGCGCAGAATCTCCGCCCGTACGAGTGACCAGAACTCGCCCTCGGGTACGCCCAGTTGGTCCGCGCACAGGGGTGCGAGGTAACGGAAGACACCGACGAACAGGCCGGAGTGGATGAACTGGGTGAGGAAGGCGGGCGGTTCGGTCAGCAGCACCGCGCGTACGTCGTCCGGCATGGAGTCGTGCTCCGGGAGCGGCCGGGAGCTGGTGTTGACGTCGTCGACGAAGTCCTTGACCGCGAGGCGGGTGGGGACGTCGTGCTCGTCGAAGACGACGATGGCGTTCTCTCCGTGCGGGGAGAAGACCGTGCCGTACCGGTAGAGGAAGTGCAGCAGCGGCGGCAGCAGCGCGGCGAACAGCCGGGCCAGCCAGGCGCGCGGGGCCAGCCCCGAGCGGCGCACCAGCTCCGCGGTCAGGGCGCGGCCCCGGGGATCGGTCTGCAGCAGCGCGGCCAGGGTGCGGGCGCGTTCGCCGGGGTCCAGCTGCCCGCTGACCGGCTCGCGCCAGATACAGCCGAGCAGCTCCTTGAACTGGTACGGGACTCCGGGAAGCCGGTCGTAGAGGGGGTGCTCGACGGTGACGGACGCGGTCTCGCCGAGCAGGATCACCCGGGTCTCGTCCCGCAGATAGGGGTCGGCGTCACGCAGGCCGTGGACCCAGCGGGTGACGGCGGGCGCGGCGAGGGTGCGCTCGGTGGGCAGGCCGCGCCAGACGAGGGTGTTGAGGATGGACAGCGGCAGCTTGACCGTCCGGGCCTCGGGCCGGCTGAGGTTGAGGAAGGTGCGGATGGACTGCTGCGGCAGGCGGAGGTCGTTGTCAGTGGGCAGCGCGATGATGGATCTGTCCGCGAGCTGTGGGGCGAAGAGCGGGGCGATGGTCTCGTCCCATTGCCAGGGGTGCACGGGGAGATAGAGGTAGTCGGCGGGGTCGAGGCCCTGGTCGCTGATGGTGCGGGCGAAGGTGTGCCGGGTGGCGGGGGCGAGTTCCTCGCCGTAGAGACGATCGGGGGTGGCGAGGGTGGGGATACCGCGGTAGTGGGCGATGCTGTGGTGCGCGGCGAGCCAGGGCAGGCGCCGGGCGGTGCGGGCCTCGGGGGCCCAGGCCGCCGCGTCGGTGGCGGAGAAACCGAGCCGGCCCTTGTTCGCGACGAGCCAGGGGTGGCCGGTCTGGTGGCCTTCGAGGGAGGCGTAGTCCAGGTCGGCGAGCTCGGCGGCGCTGAGCGCTGTGGCGTCGAGGCGGGTATCGGCGGCGAGGGTGGCGGTCAGCTCGCGGATGAGGTGGCCGGTGGTGTCGCCGGACAGGCCCAGCACGGTGTCGTGGGCATGCGTGAGGAAGTGGAAGGGGTCCGTGTCCGGGGTGATCGAATCGGGGTCGACGCGCCAGTGGCCGTAGGCGCCGCGGCGGGCACGGAAGCGGTAGACCAGTGTGTCGGTGACCGGCAGTCGGTACTGCGGGGTGCCGTCGGGGGCGGTGCCGTCGGGCTCGGGGGTGAGGACTTCCTCGTAGGCGAACTCCGCCAGGGTCTTGGCGAACAGTCGGCGCGCGGCGTGCTGCCAGGCGCGGTGCGAAGGCTGGGGCTCAGGAGACAAGGCGGGACTCCTCGAAGCGGGACCGCCCCGGCTCGTACGGGGGACAACCGGGGCAGCGCGGTGGACGGCGGACCGGAGCGGGACCGTCGACGGACGGCCCCGGCGTCAGAGCAGGTGGCGGAGGGCGCGGTCGCGGACCATCAACGCCGCGCGTTTCGCGGGCAGTTCGATCTCGTCGGCGTAGCGGAACCCCGCGCTCAGGAAGGCCGCGACGGAGGCGGTGTTGCGCAGATCGGGCTCGGCGATGACCCGCGCGCACTGCGGGCGGTGGTCGAGGACCAGATCGGCGGTGGCGCGCAGCAGTGTGCCGCCCAGCCCGCGTCCCCGGTCGCCGGCCCCGCCGATGAGCAGATGGACACCGGTGTCCTGGGGCCGGGCGGGGTAGTGGCGGGCGAGAGGGTCGAGGTCGGCGCGGTAGACCTCCCAGTAGCTCATCGGGACACCGGCCAGCACCCCCAGGCAGGGCACGCTGCGGCCGTCGCCGTCGAGCTGGCCGCGCAGATGGGCCGCGGTGATCTCCGGCGGGCCCGCCAGCTCCCAGAAGGCCGCGACGGCCGGATCGTTCATCCAGCCCGTGATCCGGCCGAGATCGCGCTCCGGCCGGACGGGCACCAGCGCGAACGGCCCGGCGGGGGTGTCGGCCGCTCCCCAGCCCGCCGGGTTCCCGAGCAGCGGGCCGGCGGCCGGGGCCGGCGGCCGCTGACCGTCGTCGGACAACGCGCTGCCGTCCGGCGGGAGCTGCCGGGCAAGGGTGTCGTCGGAGCCGAAGCTGAGGACGGGGTCGGTGGGTGGCACGGCGACGCTCTCCTCTCGTGGCCGCGTGCCGCGTGGCCGTATGGGTCGCGGGGCGCCGGCGCCGGGGACTGGATGCGGGGGCCTGCTGTCGGGGGTCGCGGTGGGCGGCTACGGGGCGAGGGGGTTGGGGAGGGTGACGTAGACGGACTGGGTTTCGACCGGGCCGACGAGTTCGTCCAGGCCGTGCAGCCGGGTCGCCAGGTTGGCCTTGCAGCGCAGGGTGCGGGCGGCCAGCAGCTGCTCGGGGAGCGGCGAGCGGTGCGCCTGCGGAGCCGCGGCGGCATCGGCGAGGAACCGGCGGAAGGCGGCGAGCAGGATCTCCTCGCGGACCAGGCGCTGGGAGCCGAAGGCCCCGATGAGGCCGAGGACGTTGTTGATGCCGAGGTAGTAGGCGAAGCGTTCGTCGGTGACGTCGTCGGCGACGAAGGTGTCGCTGGCCGCGCCGATGCCGGGCAGCCGTCGTTCCAGTTCGGCGCGGCGCGAGGTGCGGAAGTAGTAGCCCTGGTTGTCGCGGTAGCGGCCGCCGACCGGCCAGCCGTCGGGGTCAAGCAGCACCACGGTGTTCTGCTGGTGGGCCTCCAGCACGATGCCGGCCGTGCCGTCGAGCCACAGCACGGGCCGTACGACCGCTTCGAGGTAGCGCAGGAACCACTCGGTGGCCACCGCGCCCAGGGGGCGGCCGGTGCGGGCGCTGAGCGTGCCGACGAGATCTTCGAGCCGGGAGCGCACGCCCGAGCGGCCGGGCCAGGGCCGGGGGGAGGTGAGGCCGGCGAGGCAGACGGCGTCGTCGGTGGTGCTGAAGGGGTTGTGGCGGATGACGACATCGAGGCCCTGGACGGGTTCGCCGTCGAAGCCGTCGACGGCGAGATAGGCCGGGTCGCGGACGATGTCGAAGCCGGGGTGGACGGTCTGCCACTGCTTGGCGAGGCCGGTGCGCAGCAGCCGGTGGACCTCGACACCGCGGGCCAGTTCCTTACGGAGGTTCTCCCGGCGGGAGTTGGTGATGCGCAGCCCGAGGGAGAGCTTGAGCATGGCGTCCGCGCCGGGGCGGTAGACCGTGCGGACGGAGGAGGTGGGGTGCCAGAGCGGGCCGTGGGCGCCGAGGTCGCACAGCAGACCGGCCGCGCGGAGGGCGGTGACGTCGGGGCGGTCGGCGAGTTCCCTGGCCTGCCAGGGGTGCAGCGGCAACGGCACGGTGTCGTCGGGGAGTTGGCATCCGCTCCCCGCGATTTCCCTGGTGAGCTGATCGGCCGGTACGGGCTTGCCGCGTTCCGTCCAGGCGGAGTCGGCGGCCAGGACGGAGCGGTGCACGGCCATCCAGTGCAGGGGGAAGGCGCCGCGCAGTTCGGGCGAATAGGCGCGGGTCTCGGCCTCGGAGAGACCTTCGCGGCTCTTGGGTGTGGGGTGCAGCGGGTGGCCGAGGAGGAGGGACTGTTCGGCTTCGAGGAAGAGGGCGCCGTGGTCGTCGGCGGGCCGGGCGCGCCGGTCGGTGAGGAAGACGGCGACATTGCGGACGGAGTTGGCGACCCGGCCGACGAGTTCGGCGCCGTCGCCGTCCGGTGCCTGCTGCGGTGTGCCGGCCGGCTCGGGCCGCTCCGCGCCGTCCGGCACCCGGTGCTCGCCGCCGTCAAAGGCCCGCCGGTCGCCGTGTGCGGCCTCCCGGCGCAGCAGCGCGGCGAGGGTGACGGCGTCCAGCGGAGCGGCGCCGACCGGGGCGCTTTCGAGGGTGGGGGCGCCCAGGCGGTGCCAGCCGGTGGGTGACCAGTAGCGGACGGGGATGATCAGGGCGCTCGCGGCGGCCCGCAGCGGGAGGCGCAGCCGGCCTTCGGCGGGGTGGTGGGTGCCGCTCTCCCGGAGCCAGCAGCGCAGGAGGTGCTCGATGCCCGCGGCGTCGGCGGCGACCGCCGGGTCCGGGTGGTCGAGCGGGTCGTGGTCGCCGGTGCGGGCGCGGTCGTGCGGGCCGGGGGCGCCCTTGGGGACGGCCCGGTCCGGGAGCTCGTGGGGCTGCTGGTGGCAGGCCTCGTCCGGGGCGCGCCGCTGCTGGCGCGGTACCGACTCGATGGTGCCCGCGCCCTGGTGGGCGGGGACGCGCTCGGCGGGCTGACCGCCGTCGGGGCCGGGGCGTTCGTTCATGGGGTGGTGCCTCGCATTGTCGTGGGGGACGAGCCCGTCGGCCCGGGGGTGGTGCGGACCGCCGCCGCGATGGTGTCGGCGAGGCGGTCGAGGATCGCGTCCGCCTGTTCGTCGGTGATGGTCAGGGGTGGCAGCAGCCGGACGACGGCGGAGTGCCGGCCGCCCAGTTCGACGATCAGGCCGCGGTCCAGGCAGGCGTCCCGGACGGCGACGGCGAGCCCGGGGTCGGCGGGGCGGGCGCCCGTGGCGTCGGCGGCGGCCTCGCGGTCGACGAGTTCGACGCCGAGCATCAGGCCGCGGCCGCGGACCTCGCCGATGCAGTCATGGGCGGCGGCGAGGGAGCTGAGCCGGGCGAGCATCCGGGCTCCGAGCTCCCCGGCACGCCGGTCGAGGCCGTTCGTGCGGACATAGGCCAGGGTGGCGGCACCGGCCGCCATGGCGAGCTGGTTGCCACGGAAGGTGCCGGCGTGGGCGCCGGGCTGCCAGGCGTCCAGTTCCTCGCGGTAGACGATCACGGCGAGCGGCAGGCTGCCGCCGATCGCCTTCGACAGCACGATCACGTCGGGCACGATGCCGCTGTGGTCCACCGCCCAGAAGGCGCCGGTGCGGCCGACACCGGTCTGCACCTCGTCCACGATCAGCGGGATCTGCCGGGCGGCGGTGATCTCCCGCATCCGCCGCAGCCAGCTATCCGGTGCGGGAATCACCCCGCCCTCCCCCTGGACGGGTTCCAGGATCATCCCGGCCGGGCGGGGCACCCCGCTCTTGTGGTCGTCGAGCAGGCTCTGGGTCCAGCGCGCGGCGAGTTCGGCGCCGCGCTCGCCGCCGGTGCCGAAGGGGCAGCGGTAGTCGTACGGATAGGGGAGCCGGACCACGCTGGTGTGCTGCGCTCCCCCGGAGGCGGCGAGCGCCTCCGCGGTCATGCCGTGGTAGGCACCGGAGAAGGCCATCAGACCGTCCCGCCCGGTCGCGGTGCGGACGAGTGTGAAGGCAGCCTCGACAGCGTCCGTGCCGGCCGGGCCGCAGAACTGGATGCGGGCCTTTTCGGCCAACTCTCCGGGCAATGTGGCGAAGAGCTCCGTGGTGAAGGCGTCCTTGACGGGCGTGGCCAGGTCGAGGACGTGCAGTGGCGCGCCGGAGTCGAGGACCGTGCGGATCGCTTCGAGCACCACCGGGTGGTTGTGGCCGAGCGCCAGGGTGCCGGCGCCGGAGAGACAGTCGAGATAGCGCCTGCCGTCGGCGCCCTCGATGGTGAGCCCGCGGGCGCGCACCGGGACGATGGGCAGCGAGCGCGCATAGGTGCGGGCAGCGGACTCGCGCAGGGACTGCCGGCGCAGGATCCCCTCGTGGGCCGGTGCCGCCGGCACGGTTTCGGTCAACGCCACGGCAGTTGTGTCCTCCTGCTGGTGAGCTGCTGAAGGCCGCGGGCCCTGCGGGCGGCCCGGCCGTCCCCCGTCCGTACCAACGACGGTGGCGACGCGGGATCACGGTTGTCGCCAAGATCCTTGGCGGCCTGGAACCGGGGACCCGAGTACCGCCGTCCCCATCGTCACCGGCATAGTGGGGTGTTGCGCCGGGATCTTGAGGTTCATGACAAAGAACGACCCCGGCACACCATCAGCTCACGTCACACCGGCTCAGTCCGATTCACCAGGGGGAACTCACCCATGCGATCCATACGTCGGCCAGTCCTGGCCGCCGCCGCTCTCACCGCCGTCATGGCGCTGACCGCCACCGGCTGCGGGCCGGAGGGCGGCAACGCGGACGCCAAGCCCACCCAGGGCGCCGGCCAGGAAGCGGGCGGGGGTGACTTCAAGATCCCTCAGGACATCCAGGACAAGCTCAAGGAACACGGCGTCGACCTGGACAAGTGGAAGAACGGCGAGTGGAAGAACTGGGACCGGGACAAGTGGCTCCGGGAGGCCGGGGAGTTCATCAACCCGATCATCAAGGACTTCTGGGACAAGGACAAGATCGACAAGGTCAAGCCGCCCCAGGACCCCAGCAAGCCTGAGGACATCTCCGAGGACCAGGGCAAGACCGACCCCGAGCCGGCCGCCGTCCCGGCTCAGCCCGTCAAGACCCCGTACACCTCCACCGCCCCCGGCGTGGGCCTGCTGCTGTTCAGCACCCCGCAGGGCGAGTCGCGTTGCTCCGCCACCGTCGTCAAGGACCCGGCGCACCCCGGTAAGTCCAACCTCGTGTGGACCGCGGCCCACTGTGTGCACGCCGGCAAGAGCGGCGGCTGGTACCGCAACATGATGTTCGTGCCGAACTTCAACAAGACCGGCGGTTCCGAGGGCCAGTTGAAGAACAAGCCCTTCGAGGACCGGGTCCCGTCGGGCAAGTGGTGGGCCGACGACATGGCGACGTCCCAGCAGTGGATCAAGGCCGGCGGCGCCGTTCCGGGTGTCCCGATGGCTCCGTACGACTACGCGCTGATGCATGTGAAGCCGGAGCAGAACACCGGCGGCAAGTCGCTGGAGGAGATGGCCGGCGGCGCCTACAAGGTCGACTTCAACGCCCCGGCGATGGCCAAGATCCCGAGCCTGACCGCGCAGGGCTACCCGGCCGAGCCGCCCTTCGACGGTGCGGCCCAGCAGCAGTGCACCGACAAGCCGACCCGCCTGTCGATGGACGCCAAGAAGCCGACCATGTACCGGATCGGCTGCACCATGACCGGTGGCTCCTCCGGTGGCCCCTGGTTCGTCAAGGGCGCGGACGGCAAGCCGACCCTGATCTCCAACATGTCGATGGGGCCGCGTCCGGCCCGCTGGTCGGCCGGCCCGCACCTGGGCCCCGAGGCCAAGGGCCTGTTCGACAACATGAGCAAGAAGTGGGCGAGCAAGCAGTAGTCGCGTGAGGTGGGTGGTGCCGGACTGCACCACTCACACCCGCCCATGGGCAGGACGAAGGCCCGCCCCCGGTCTCCCGGGACCCTGACTCTGTCGGGGATCTTGAGGATCCCCGGCGGGGCAGCATGATCAACAGGCATGCTCGGCTCTGTTCATGGACCGATGCAGTTGTCGAGGTGCCCGTTGTCGCTCCACGCCCGTTCTGGTGAGCAAGTCCCTTCTCTGACTGTGCAGATGGCGCGAGCGAGCAACCCGGGCGGGACAACGGCGATGTGGGTGAGAGACCACCTGGGCGGGCTGTGGCGTGACGAGGACTTCGCCGACTGGTACCCGCGCGACGGCCGCCCGGGGCTCTCGCCCGCCCAACTGGCCACCGTCTGCGTGCTGCAGTTCCTGCTCGGTCTGTCGGACCGGCAGGCGGCCGAGGCGGTTCGCTGCCGCATCGATTTCAAGTACGCGCTGGCCATGGAACTGGACGATCCCGGCTTCCACCACAGCGTGCTGGCCGACTTCCGCGAGCGTCTGGCCGAGGAGGGCCGGGCCGACCGTCTCCTCGACCTCGCGCTCGCGCGCCTGAAGGACGCCGGTCTCGTCCGCGAGCGCACCACCCAGCGCACGGACTCCACCCACGTCCTGGCCGCGGTGCGTGACCTGACCCGGCTGGAACTGGTCACCGAGGCCGTCCGCGCCGCGCTGGAAGAGCTGGCCGGCACAGCTCCGCACCTGCTGGCCGGCTTGGTGGACGAGGAGTGGGGGCGCCGCTACGGCCGCCCGGTCCGTCTGGGCAAGAACCCCACTCGTCCCAAGACCAGGGTCCTCGCCACAGGCCGCGACGCCGTCCGGCTGATCGAGCACCTCGGGCAGCACGGGGCGGATCGCCTGTCCGGTCCCCGGCTCCAGGCCCTGCGGCACATCATGGTGCAGAACTACTACCGCGACGGGGCCGGCCGCCTGCGCTGGCGCACCGCCGAGGACGGCGGGCTGCCGCCCTCGTCCATCGCGGTCGTCTCGCCCTACGACCCCACGGCCCGCTACGCGCGCCGCGGTCACGTCACCCGGTGGAAGGGGTTCGTCGCGCACCTCACCGAGACCTGCACTCCCGACGGCGTCAACGTGATCACGGACGTGGCCACCACCCACGCCACCAGCTACGACGCGAAGGCTCTGCCCGGCATCCACACCCGGCTCAAGCGCCGCGGGCTGCTGCCCGCCGAGCATCTGGTCGACGGCGGCTACACCTCCCTGGTCCATCTGGAGCAGGCAGCCCGCGAACACCAGGTCACGGTCACCGGGCCACTGCCGGTCAACACCACCCGCCAGGACCGCAAGAACAACGGCTTCGGCCGCGACGACTTCCGCATCGACTTCGACCGCCAGCAGGTCACCTGCCCCCAAGGCGAGATCAGCCGGGGATGGCACGGCCCCTACCCGACCTCCTCGCCCACTGCGGCGCCTTTGATCGTGGCACGGTTCACCAAGAGCCAGTGCCGTCCCTGCCCAGTCCGCACCCGCTGCACGACCACCACCGACAGCGCCCGAACCGTGGGCTTTCCCCCGCGAGAACTCCGTGACCTGCAACTCCGAGTCCGCGCCGAGCAACAGACACCCGAATGGCAAGCCCGCTATGCGGTTCGCTCCGGAGTGGAAGGCACCATCAACGAGCTCGCTCACGGACACGGCATGCGCCGCTGCCGCTACCGGGGACAGCACAAAGCCCATCTGCAGCACGTGTTCACAGCCATCGCCGCAAACATCGAGCGCCTCAGCCGACGGCCGCCGACCGGACAAGCACCCCCGTCACGACCGCCGACCGCCTTCCAGAACTTCCTGGACCAGCACGGAATCCCCTGGCCGAGGTCTTGGCGGTCCGCCAGAGACTGAGCGGACCGCCAAGATCCCCGACAGAGTCAGGGTCCCGGTCTCCCGGGGGCGGGCCTTTTGCCGCTGTACTACCGGGCCGTCAGGCAGCCGGCACGAACGGCTGGAACTCGGCGGCCAGCTCCTCGTGCACCCGTGCCTTGAGGACCGTGCCGTCCGCGGTGTGCTCCTCGGAGATGACCTCGCCCTCGGCGTGTGCCCGCGAGACCAGGGCGCCCTGGGTGTAGGGCACCAGTACCTCGATCTCGACCTGCGGCCGGGGAAGTTCCTCGTCGAGCAGGGTCAGCAGCTCCGCCATGCCCTGGCCCGTACGGGCCGAGACGGCGAGCGCGTGCTTCTCCTGGCGCAGCAGTCGCTGCAGCACCAGCGGATCGGCCGCGTCGGCCTTGTTGACCACCACGATCTCGGGCACGTCCGTCGCGCCCACCTCGCGGATCACCTCGCGTACCGCGGCCAGCTGCTCCTCCGGCACCGGGTGCGAGCCGTCGACCACATGCAGGATGAGATCGGACTCGCCGACCTCCTCCATCGTGGAGCGGAACGCCTCGACGAGGTGATGCGGGAGATGCCGGACGAAGCCGACGGTGTCGGCGAGGGTGTAGAGCCGCCCGCTGGGCGTCTCGGCCCGTCGGACGGTCGGGTCCAGAGTGGCGAACAGGGCGTTCTCCACCAGGACACCGGCGCCGGTCAGGCGGTTGAGCAGGGAGGACTTGCCGGCGTTGGTGTAACCGGCGATGGCGACCGAGGGGACCTTGTTGCGCCGGCGTTCCTGGCGCTTGATGTCCCGGCCGGTCTTCATCTCCGCGATCTCCCGGCGCATTTTCGCCATCTTCTCGCGGATCCTCCGCCGGTCCGTCTCGATCTTGGTCTCACCGGGACCACGGGTGGCCATACCGCCGCCCGCCGAACCGGAGCCACCGCCACCCATCTGCCGGGAGAGCGACTGACCCCAGCCACGGAGCCGGGGCAGCATGTACTGCATCTGCGCCAGCGCGACCTGCGCCTTGCCCTCCCGGGACTTGGCGTGCTGGGCGAAGATGTCGAGGATCAGAGCGGTCCGGTCGACCACCTTGACCTTGACGACATCCTCCAGGTGGATCAGCTGGCCCGGGGAGAGCTCACCGTCACACACCACGGTGTCCGCCCCGGATTCGAGCACGATGTCCCGCAGCTCCAGGGCCTTGCCCGAGCCGATGTACGTGGCCGGGTCGGGCTTGTCACGGCGCTGGATGACGCCGTCGAGCACCAGGGCGCCGGCGGTCTCGGCGAGGGCGGCGAGCTCGGCGAGCGAGTTCTCCGCTTCCTGGACCGTGCCGGTGGTCCAGACGCCGACGAGCACCACCCGCTCCAGGCGGAGCTGTCGGTACTCGACCTCGGTGACGTCCTCGAGCTCGGTGGAAAGGCCCGCTACACGGCGTAGTGCGGCACGTGCCGAGCGGTCGTACTGGTCGCCGTCACGCTCCCCGTCGATCTCGTGGCTCCAGGCGACGTCCTCTTCCATCAGGGCGTTCGCCCGAAGGCTCTCGGGGAGGCGCTGCCGGTCCTGCGGAAGGGAAGAAGAGGAGGTCATTTGATCCTTCGCGTCGTTGGGAAGCCCTCACGGGGACCTGGCGGTCCCACCGGGACTGTCGTCGTGGCGACCGTCGCGGTGGTGCCGCGGCCGTCGCTGGTGTCAACGTCCGAGCCGTCCCGGAGATTCCCGGGCCGGGCCGGTGCCGACCCCACGATGGTCCCACGACCGGCAGGGGCCGTCACGCGGGTTTCCCGGGGTTTGCGGCGGCTCCCTTGGGTCCTGCGGGGGCCGGAGCGGCTCCCTTGGCCCCGGGACCGGGGGCGACCCCCTTGGGCGCCGGCTTGTCCGCGCCCTTCCTGGGCTGCCACTGCGGCTGCCCCGGCATCGGCGGGGTCCGGTCGCCGTAGAGCCATCCCTGGAAGAAGTCGGTGAGGTTCTCTCCGGAGACCTGGGAGGCCAGCTGGACGAAGTCGGCGGTGTCGGCCACACCGTCGCGGTGCCGGGTCACCCACTCGCGTTCGATCCGGTCGAAGGCGGCGGGGCCGATCTTCTGCCGCAGCGCGTAGAGGACCACCGCACTGCCGTCGTAGACGATCGGGCGGAAGATGCTGATCTTCTGCCCCGGGCTGGGAGTCTTGGGCGCGGCGGGCGGCCCGCCCTCGGCGCGCCAGCCGTCGGACTGTTCGTAGGCGTGGCGCATACGGGCCTCCAGAGAGGCCCGGCGGTCGCCCTTCTCCTGGGCGTAGAGGGCCTCGTACCAGGTGGCATGGGCCTCGTTGAGCCAGACGTCGGACCAGCGGCGCGGGCTGACGCTGTTGCCGAACCACTGGTGGGCCAGTTCGTGCACCATCACGGACTCGACGTACCAGGCTGGCAGCTGGTCGGTGGTGAACAGGGCCTTCTCGAAGAGCGACAGGGTCTGGGTCTCCAGCTCGAACCCGGTCCTCGCGTTGGCGATCAGCACCCCGTACGCCTCGAAGGGGAACGGACCGATCTTGCGCTCCATCCAGGCCACATGGCCCGGGGTCTTGGCCAGCCAGTGCGCCAGGGTGGCCCGGTCCGCGGTCGGTACGACATCGCGGAGGGGCAGACCGTGCGGCCCGTGGCGCAGCAGCACGCTGGACTTCCCGATGGAGACCTGCGCCAGCTCGGTGGCCATGGGGTGGGTGGTGCGGTACGTCCAGGTGCGGCGCCCCGCGCGGGTGCCGGGGCGCAGGGGCAGCCCGTTGGCGACGGCGGTCAGCTGCTGGGGCGCGGTGATGTGGAAGGTGAAGAGCGCTTTGTCGGAGGGGTGGTCGTTGCAGGGGAAGACACGGTGCGCGGCGTCGGCCTGGTTGGCCATCGCGAGCCCGTCGGAGGTGCGGATCCAGCCGCCGTCGCTTTTGCCGCGGGGGTCGCTGGTGTGCTCGATGGAGATCTTCAGTTCCTGCCCCCGGGAGACGTGGAAGGCCGGGATGAGCACCAGGTCCTCGCCGTGCTGCTCGTGCCGGGCGGCCAGGCCGCCGATCTTCACGGAGCGGACGGCGGCGCGGGCGAAATCGAGGTTGAGGTGGTCGAGCTCGCTGGTGGCGCGGGCGGTGATCTCGGTGGTGGCGTTCAGCGGCCGGTCGTTGTGGCCGGAGTAGTCCAGGGTGACGTCATAGGACGTGACGTCGTAGCCGGTGTTGCCGAGGGTGGGGAAAAGGCGGTCGCCGAGGCCCTGCGGCCCCACGGCCGGCGGCTCGGCCACGCCGAGGGTGGCCAGGGCGGCCAGCCCGAGGGCGGTGGCCCGCAGACCGGTCGACCGGCCCCGCCCGCTCGGGCCACGGGACAGGGCGGGGACGGGGCGGTCGGGGTCGCGGGACGGGCGGCGCAAGGGAAGGGACATGAACTACGGCTACCAACGCGGCCCCCTCCCCCGCGGGTGACGGGGCAAACGGCACCCGAACGGGCGGCGGATCGGGCATCCGTCTTACGCCGCCGGACGGAGGCGCTGCCGACGGGCCGTCAGCTGTCGGCCCCCTGGGCCCTTCAGGGACGCAGGGCCGCGGGCTGCCGGGACCGGCCGGCGCGCAACACGTCGAAGACGCCGGGCACTTGGCGCATGGCGCGCATCAGGGACGGCAGCCCGGCGGCGTTCGGGAGATGCAGCGTGTAGGTGTGGCGGACCCGCTGCTCGTGCGGGGGTTCGACGGCGGCCGACACCACGGCGGCGCCCTGGGAGGCGATGGCTTCGGTGAGGTCGGCCAGGAGGTGCGGCCGGCTGAAGGCCTCGGCCAGGAGGGTGACCCGGCAGCCGTGGCCGCCCTGGCCGGCGCCGCGCCAGCGCACCCCGACCGGCTGCCGGCCGGTGGCCGCCATCCGCGCCACGACGGGGCACAGGGCGCGGTGCACGGTGACCGTGCCGCCACGTACGGCGAAGCCGGTGACGGCGTCCGGCGGCACCGGGGTGCAGCAGCGGGCCAGCCGCACCGCCGCACCGGGCAGATCCGCCACCGCGAGGGCCGAGGCGGGGACGACCGGGTCCGCTCCGGGGCGGTCGTGCCCCGTGCTGCGGCGGTCGGCGGGAGGCGCCGCCGTCAGCCCCTCGCCGGGGCCTGCCGGGCGGGCGCAGGACTCCCGTGATCCGGCCAGCCACCGGGCGATGGCCAGCCGGGCGGCCGGGGTACGGGCGTGCTCGAGCCATTCGGGAGAGGGACCGGCCGCGGAGTCCGGAGCCATCAGCAGCTGCAGGCTGTCGCCGTCGTGCAGGACGGTGGAGAGGGTGGCGAGCCGGCCGTTGACGCGGGCGCCGATGCAGCAGTGCGCCGCCTCGCCGTGCCGTTCGTACGCGGCGTCCACGCAACTCGCTCCGGCGGGCAGGCCGATGACGCCGCCCGTGCCGCCGGACGAGCCGTCCGGCGGGGCGTCGGTGCAGAAGACGGTGATCTCCCGGTCCTGGGCGAGATCGTCCCGCAGGGAGGTCCAGAACGTGTCCGGGTCGGGGGTGGTGCGCTGCCACTCCAGCAGCCGGGAGAGCCATCCGGGGCGGGTCGGGTCGGCCCGCTCGCCCTCCGGGGCGTCCACGCCGTCCGTGGGGGCGTAGGGGTTGCCGAGCGCGATCACCCCGGCCTCGGCGACCCGGTGCATCTGGTGCGTACGGATCAGGGTCTCGGCGACCTCCCCGGACGGGCCGGTGACCGCGGTGTGCAGTGACTGGTAGAGGTTGAACTTGGGGGCCGCGATGAAGTCCTTGAACTCGGAGATCACCGGGGTGAAGCAGGTGTGCAGCTCGCCGAGGACGGCGTAACAGTCGGCATCCTCGGCCACCAGCACCAGCAGCCGCCCCAGGTCCGCGCCGGTCAGCTCACGGCGGGCGAGGCGCACCCGGTGGACGGAGACGAAGTGCCGGGGCCTGACGAGGACTTCGGCGTCGATACCGGCCTCGTCGAGGACCGTGCGTACCCGCTGCGCGAGGGCGGCGAGCGGATCGGGCCGGGAGGTGTACTCCATGACCAGGGCCCGGGTGGTGGCGTACTCCTCCGGGTGCAGGATCGCGAAGACCAGGTCCTCCAGCTCGGCCTTCAGCGCCTGGACGCCGAGGCGTTCGGCGAGCGGGATCAGCACATCGCGGGTCACCTTGGCGATCCGGGCCTGCTTCTCGGGGCGCATCACGCCGAGGGTGCGCATGTTGTGCAGCCGGTCGGCGAGCTTGATGGACATCACCCGGACGTCGTTGCCGGTCGCCACCAGCATCTTGCGGAAGGTCTCCGGCTCGGCGGCCGCACCGTAGTCGACCTTCTCCAGCTTGGTGACGCCGTCGACGAGATAGCAGACCTCGGCGCCGAACAGGTCCCGCACCAGATCCAGTGTCACTTCCGTGTCCTCGACGGTGTCGTGGAGCAGGGAGGCGGTCAACGTCGTGGTCTCCGCGCCGAGTTCGGCGAGGATGAGGGTCACCGCGAGCGGGTGGGTGATGTACGGCTCGCCGCTCTTGCGCAGCTGGCCGCGGTGCGAGGACTCGGCGAGCAGATAGGCCTTGGTGAGGGTGTCCAGGTCGGCGTCGGGGTGGTGGCCGCGGTGCACCTTGGCGACGTGTTCGAGGGCGTGCGGGAGGCCGTCGCGCGGGGCCGGGCCGAGCAGCGCGGCGCGGCCGATGCGGCGCAGCCCTCTGAGTTCCAGTCGGCGGCGGCCGCGCTTGCGGCCCGCTGCTCCAGGATTACCAGGGTTAGTGGCCTCTGCGCTCATGGGCACCTCCGGCAGCGTCGACCGGCGGTGGGACGCGTCAGTTCGGGCGTCCGGGCCGGTGCTTGATGCTACCGAGCCCATCACGCACCGCTGTCCACCTCTCGCCCAGCGTGATACGGATCACCCGTTCGAGCGAATCCTTTGGCCGGAACCGCCTCTCGGACAGGGCCCGGGAGCCGGAACGCCGCAGGTCACGTCAGGCGAGCGCGGCGGCCAGCCAGGCGGGGTCGAAGGTACCCTCGGCGACGATCTCGGCCGGGCCGGTCATCTCGACCGTGCCGTCGGGCTGCTCGGTGATCGAGAGGCTGCCGCCGAGCACATCGACCGTGTACGTGACGGGCGCAGCGGTCTCGGCGGGGTCCAGCCCGTCCCGGCGGGCGGTGGCGACGGCCACCGCGCAGGCGCCGGTGCCACAGGAGCGGGTCTCGCCCGAGCCGCGCTCATGGACCCGCATCGCCACATGGCGCGGCCCCCGGTCGACGACGAACTCGATGTTCACGCCGTCCGGATAAACCGACGCTGGGCTGAACGGCGGTACGGCCAGCAGGTCGCCGGCGTGGGCCAGATCCTCGACGAAGGCGATCGCGTGCGGATTGCCCATGTTCACGTTGCGGGCCGGCCAGCTGCGGCCGCCCAGTGTGACGACGACGCTCTCCTCGGGGAGTTCGGCGCGGCCCATGGAGACCGTGACATCGCCGGTCTTGGCGACGTGGACGCGGCGTACGCCGGCGCGGGTGGCGATGGCGAGGTCGCCGGCCTCGACCAGGCCGGCGTACAGCAGATAGCGCGCGAAGACACGGACGCCGTTGCCGCACATCTCGGCGATCGAGCCGTCACCGTTGCGGTAGTCCATGAACCACTCGGCCTCGTCGGCCTGGGCCTGCGCCTCGGGGTGTGCGGCGGAGCGAACGACGTGCAGCACGCCGTCGCCGCCGAGGCCGGCCCGCCGGTCGCAGATCCTGGCGACAGCGGTCGCGGAAAGGTCGAGCCGGCCGTCCGGGTCGGGGACGATCACGAAGTCGTTCTCGGTGCCGTGGCCCTTGAGGAAGGCGATGCGCTGCGTGCTGGTCACCCTTGCATCGTACGGGGAGGGCGGGCGGAGCGACTGTACGGGCCCTGGGGGAAGGGGGTGGGCGGCGGGGAAAAGACGGGCGGCATGAAACGGGGGCGGCATAAAAAGGGAAGCGGCACAAAAACGGCCTGCCTACCACCAGCCGGCCCAGGCCTGCCACAAGCGGCAACGGCAGCCAACGGCAACCCGCCCGGCTGAGCCGCCCCCTGCGTCAGCGCAGCCGGGCCACGCGCCAGATGGCCAGCGACGCCGGAATGGCCACCAGGACGGCGTAGATCAGCACCACGCGCCAGCCGACGCGGCGGCCGGAGCCCTGCGCCGGGAGGCCGGGCCAGGTGTGGCCGACGCGGCGGGCGGCCATCATGCCCCAGCCTGCGGCGCAGCAGCACAGCAGCAGGCCGAGCATCGCGATCATCGCGCCGCCGTCGCCGCCCAGCTCGAAGGCGAGGGGGAAGGCGAACATCAGCGAGCCGAGGGCGGCGAGCGCGACGATCGGCGCCAGCTGCCACAGCCGCAGCCGGCGCGGCGGGCGCAGCTCCCGGAAGGACTCGCCGCCCTCGCCGGGGCCGTCGGCGCCGGATTCCGGGGCGTCGGAGTCGTCCAGGGCGTCGGGGTCGTCCAAGGCGTCGGTGAGCGGTCCGCTGCCGGCACCGCCGGCGCCGGACAGGCTGTCGTCGGGGTCCGGACCGTCATCGGTCAGGGGTGCCGTGTCGGCGCCGCTGTCCGGTTGCTGCGCTCCGTTGCGAGGGCCGGCCTCCATTGCCACGCGCCCTCCCCACTGCAGACTGCACGCCTCGATCGAAGGTCGATGATGACACGCCCTCAGGGGCCCGGATGACGGCCGGAGCGTCCCGATGCCATGACGTGATCAGGCTGTGACCGGTCGTTCGAGCAACGCCAGTGCCTGCTCCGGAAGTTCCCCCCGGTGCTCGGCGGCGCCGCTGAGCCAGTGGACCCGCGGGTCCCGGCGGAACCACGAGTCCTGGCGGCGCGCGAAGCGCTTGGTGGCGCGCACCGTCTCGTCACGCGCCTCCTGGTCGGTGCACTCCCCCGCGAGCTGGGCGAGCACCTGCTGGTAGCCGAGCGCCCGGGAGGCCGTACGGCCCTCGCGCAGCCCCTCGGCCTCCAGCCGGCGCACCTCGTCGACCAGGCCCGCCTCCCACATGCGGTCGACCCGCCGCGCGATCCGCTCGTCGAGCTCGGGGCGCGCGACATCAACGCCGATCTGCAGGGTGTCGTAGACCGCTTCATGGCCGGGGAGGTTGGCGGTGAAGGGGCGGCCGGTGATCTCGATGACCTCCAGGGCGCGCACGATGCGGCGGCCGTTGCTCGCCAGGATCGCGCGGCCGGCCTCGGGGTCGGCGGCGGCCAGCCGGGCGTGCAGGGCGCCGCTGCCCGATGCGGCCAGTTCGGCCTCCAGGCGGGCGCGTACCTCGGGGTCGGTGCCGGGGAAGTCGAGCGCGTCGATGGCACCGCGTACGTAGAGGCCGGAGCCGCCGACCAGGACCGGGGTGCGGCCCTCGGCGAGCAGCCGGTCGATCTCGGCGCGGGCCAGCCGCTGGTACTCGGCGACGCTGGCGGCGCGGGTCACGTCCCAGATGTCCAGGAGGCGGTGCGGAACGCCCTGCTGCTCCTCGGGCGTGAGTTTGGCGGTGCCGATGTCCATGCCGCGGTAGAGCTGCATGGAATCGGCGTTGATGACCTCGCCCCCCACGTGCTGCGCGAGCGCGACGCCCAGATCGGACTTTCCGGCCGCGGTGGGACCGACGACGGCGATGACCCGCGGAGCGGGAACGGCGGTGTTCACCCCGTCAGTCTTGCAAACATCACGCCCCCATCTCGAACGAGCGACGTGACGGGCCACCGGTGACCTCGTTGCCTGTTGCGAGGTCCCGAGAGCCGGAGCAGCACCCGGCCGCCCGCGGGCGGCGCAACGGTCCGCTCCCGGGCGGCCGGGGATTTCGCCATATGAAGAGCGTAGGAGCAGTTATGGGCGTGTTTTCGCGGTTTCGCCGCCGTAAGTCCGAAGCGATGCCGGAGGAAGGCGCCGCTACGGCGGTGACGGCCGAGGCGGAGGAGCCGACAGCGCCGGCGGCTTCGGCGGACACCGGGGATACCGGGGATGCCGGCGACTCCGCGGACGATGCGGAGCGCCCGGCAGCGGCCGAAGCGGAGGATGCGGGGGCCCCGGAGGCGTCCGGTGACACGACGGCGGCGGACGCCGGGGCGCCGCGGGCGGAGCAGGCCGGCGAGAGCGCCGGGATCCCCCGGCAGCAGTCGGCGGAGGCCGCCGCGGACAGCGAGAGCACCCGGCACCAGGCGCGCTGACCGGAGCACCGCCACAACGGCCGCGAGGCGCTGCAGCCCGCGGCCGTTGCCGTACCCGTCGTGCGGTCGCGCTACGACCAGGCCGCCACGAAGTAGCCCACGCCGTAGGGGGCCTCCTCGCGGAGCAGCCGGCCGCTCAGGCCCGCGCCCCGGGCCGCCCCCGCCAGGACCTGCCAGCAGGCCCGTCCGGACGCCTGGAGGCCGGCGGCCGGCTCCTCGTCGAGCGCGGCCAGCGCGGCGATGTCGGCGTCGCCCAGGGCGCGGGCCACCCCGGCGTCGAAGGCCTCGGCCCGCTCGTCGAAGTAGCCGGGCGCCTTCACCGTCCGGCAGGCGCTGCCGTCCCCCATCACCAGCAGTGCGACCCGGGGAGCGGCCGCGGCGATCTCCTGGCCCATCGCGAGACAACGGTCGCGGGGCAGCGACTGTGCCACCCCGAGCGCCTCCACGGGGGCGTCGTCCCAGTCCGTACGGGACAGCAGCCAGGCCCCGACGGACAGCGACGGCGGAAGGTCCCGGTCCGGTGCCCTCTCCGCGGCGCCCAGCGGCACTTCGAGATCCACCCCGAAGCCGCGGAAGGAGCCGATGGTGCCCTGGGGGTACGGGCCGCGGCCGGCCTCGTCGACGGGCCCGAGGACGACCAGCCGGTCGGGACGGGCCGCGGCGAGCACGCCGACCGCGTCCAGACAGGCGGCGCGCAGCGCATCGAGTTCGGGTGCCGCCCCGGCGGCCACCTCCGGGACGAGCAGCGGCGGGCAGGGGCTGACGGCGGCGGCTACGAGCATGACACGCAGCGTAACGCCCCTGGTGCGGGACCGGTCGCCGTGCCCTGCGGGCCGCCCGGCGCGGGCCGGGTCAGTCGCAGCCGCAGCCGGCGGCGGGCGCCGGGCTCGGCGCCGGGGCCCCGATGGTGGGCAGGCCCAGCAGCACGCCCTTGGGCTTCTCCGCCGGGGCGGCGTTGCGCTTCTCCCAGGCGTCCCCGGCCCGGGTACGGCGGACGCCCTGGGCCGGGCCCTCCGCCAGGAGGTGGTGCGGAGCGGCGTAGGTGATCTCGACGGTCACCACATCGCCGGGGCGGACCGGCTCGTCGGGGCGGGTGAAGTGGACCAGTCGGTTGTCGGGGGCGCGGCCGGACAGGCGGTGGGTCGCCTCGTCCTTGCGGCCCTCGCCCTCGGCGACCAGGACCTCCAGGGTGCGGCCGACCTGCTTCTTGTTCTCCGCCCAGGAGATCTCCTCCTGGAGGGCGACCAGGCGCTCGTAGCGTTCCTGGACGACGGCCTTGGGGATCTGGCCGTCCATGTCGGCGGCCGGGGTCCCGGGGCGCTTGGAGTACTGGAAGGTGAAGGCCTGGGTGAAGCGGGACTCGCGGACCGTGTGCAGGGTCTGCTCGAAGTCCTCCTCGGTCTCGCCCGGGAAGCCGACAATGATGTCCGTGGAGATGGCGGCGTCCGGCATCGCGGCGCGCACCTTCTCGATGATGCCGAGGAAGCGCTCCTGGCGGTACGAGCGGCGCATCGCCTTGAGGACGGTGTCCGAGCCGGACTGGAGCGGCATGTGGAGCTGCGGCATGACGTTGGGCGTCTCGGCCATGGCGGCGATGACGTCGTCGGTGAAGTCGCGGGGGTGCGGCGAGGTGAAGCGGACCCGCTCCAGGCCCTCGATCGTGCCGCAGGCGCGCAGCAGCTTGCTGAACGCCTCGCGGTCGCCGATGTCGGAGCCGTAGGCGTTGACGTTCTGGCCGAGCAGGGTGATCTCGCTGACGCCCTCGGCGACCAGTGCTTCGATCTCGGCGAGGATGTCGCCGGGCCTGCGGTCCTTCTCCTTGCCGCGCAGCGCGGGCACGATGCAGAAGGTGCAGGTGTTGTTGCAGCCCACGGAGATGGAGACCCAGGCCGCGTAGGCGCTCTCCCGCCGGGTGGGCAGGGTCGAGGGGAACGCCTCCAACGATTCGGCGATCTCGACCTGCGCCTCTTCCTGGACGCGGGCACGCTCCAGCAGCACCGGCAGCTTGCCGATGTTGTGCGTCCCGAAGACCACATCGACCCAGGGGGCCTTCTTGACGATGGTGTCGCGGTCCTTCTGGGCGAGGCAGCCGCCCACGGCGATCTGCATACCGGGCCGCGCGGCCTTCTTCGGGGCGAGCTGGCCGAGGTTGCCGTAGAGCCGGTTGTCGGCGTTCTCCCGCACCGCGCAGGTGTTGAAGACCACTACATCGGCGCCGTCACCCTCGCCGTCCTTGGGAGCGGGCACGTATCCGGCCTCTTCCAGCAGGCCGGACAGCCGCTCGGAGTCGTGGACGTTCATCTGGCACCCGTAGGTGCGGATCTCGTAACTCTTGTTGACGCCCACTGCCTGGCTCCGGTCGCTGCTGCTCATGCCACAAGGGTAGGCGGTGCCGGAAGTACCTCCCGACGCCGGAGGCCCGCGCGGGATCATCCGGCTCCGGGCGCAGCAGGGCGGGGCGGGTGACCGCTCACAGGGCCAGCACGAGGGCGGCGCCGAGGCCGCCGGCCCCCAGGGCGAAGGCGGCGCTGCGCCAGCCGCCGTGCCCCCAGCGGAAGGGCCGGTCGAGAGCGAAGCGGCCGGGTCCGGTGGCCGCGACGGTCAGCGCGACGACGGCGATGATCAGCGGATATTCGAAGCCGCCGGTCTCCGTCCAGAGCCCCTTGGGCGCCGCGAGGGCCACGGCGTTGATCATCACGCCGATCAGTGCGGCGGCTGCCAGGGGGGTGAGCAGACCGGCGGCGAGGCCGAGGCCGCCGAGGAGCTCCGAGGCTCCGGCGAGGCCGGCGAAGAAGGGGCCGGGGCGGTAGCCGATGGCCTCGAAGCCCTTGGCGGTGGCGTCGAGCCCGTGGCCGCCGAAGAGACCGAAGAGCTTCTGGGCGCCATGGCCGGCCAGGATCAGTCCCACGGTCAGCCGCAGAAGGAGCAGCCCGACATCGGCGGCGGCCGGGGGCGGGCGGACGGCTTCGGACCTGGCACGGGTGTCGGACCGCAGTTCGGTGCGCGGTTTCATGAGGTGTCGCTTCCCGCACCGGCGCGTCTGGGGGCCGCGGTGTGGGGCACCGGCGCCGGTGCGCTCAGGGTGGAGGGATTCTCTCGGTGTGCGCGCCGCCGGGCGCGCGGTGGGGACGTGCCGGGTCCCCGCTGGGTCATGAGGTGGGAAGGGGCGGCCCGCTGCCGCCGGAGCGGATCGGGCGCCACTTCGCCACCGTAACTCCTGCTGATCTGCGTGCAAGCCTCAGGCGGCGGCGCTCGGGCCCGGCACCCGGCCCCGGCACCCGGGCCATGGCGCCCGGCCGCTGCCGGCGCGCGAGCCGAGGGCGGCCGGCGGTGCCGCACCCACAGCCGGGAGAGCCGGTCCGGCCACCGCTGATATCGCCGGACCGGGCCCCACCCCTCCCCTTCCCGCCGCGGTCCTGGCAGGATCCCGCCCATGGTCACAGCACTCCCCCGCACCGGCCGCCGAGCCGCCCAGGCGGCGATCGCGGCACTGGTCGCCCTCGGGCTGGGGCTGTGGTGGCTGATGTCGATGGGCGGTACGCCCGTTCCCCGGGGGCAGGTGACGCTGGCGACGGGTGTGCCGACCGGCGTCTATGCGCGCTACGGGGAGCTGCTGAAGCAGGATCTGGCCCATGACATGCCCGAGGTGGATCTGCGGCTGACCCGCAGCGAGGGCTCCATCGACAATCTGCGGCAGCTGATCGCGGGGCGTGCGGAGTACACCATCGCGACGGCCGACGCGGTGGCCGCGTACAAGGTCAGGGGCGAGCCGGGCGCGGACCGGCTGCGGGCCTGCGCGCGGCTGTACGACGACTACATGCAGCTGGTGGTGCCGAAGGGCTCCGCGGTGCGCTCGACGAAGGATCTGCGGCGGCTGCGGGTGGGTGTCGGGGCCGACAGCTCCGGCGTCCAGCTGATCACCCGGCGGCTGGTGGAGGCGGCCGGGCTGGACTTCGACAGGGACATCGAACCGGTGCGGGTCGGCATCGACCGGATGCCGGAGCTGCTGGAGCAGCACAAGCTGGATGCGTTCTTCTGGTCCGGCGGGCTGCCGACGACGGCGGTGCAGCGGCTGGCGCAGCGCTTCCCGGTGCGGCTGGTCCAGCTCGGGGATCTGAGCGAGGCGCTGCACCGGCAGGGGGAGCGCACCCGCTACTACCGGGCCGCGGTGATGCCCGCCGACGCCTACCCGATGGCCCAGGGCGGGCAGGCGGTGAAGACGATCGCGGTGGCGAATCTGCTGGTGACGACGGACCGCGAGGATGCCGCACTGACCGAGGGCATCACCCGGACCGTCATCGACAGCCGGGACTGGATCGGCCGCCAGGTGCATGCCGCGCAGAGGGTGGATCTGCGGACGGCGGTGTTCACCGACCCGCTGGAGCTGCACACCGGCGCCCGGCGCTATTACGTGTCCCAGAAGCCTTGAATTACGTGTTCCAGAAGCCCTGATTTACGTGTCCCAGAGGCCTGAGGCGTCCGCCCCGGGGACCGCAGGGCGTGCCCGGGAACGGACCGGGGCCCGCACCGGACGTGCCGGTGCGGGCCCCGATCGCGGGACGCGAGGTGCGTCAGGCGGCGACGATGTTCTCCGCCTGCGGGCCCTTGGGGCCCTGGGTCACGTCGAAGGTGACCTTCTGGCCCTCGAGGAGCTCACGGAAGCCCTGCGCGGCGATGTTCGAGTAGTGGGCGAAGACATCGGGGCCGCCGCCGTCCTGCTCGATGAAGCCGAAGCCCTTTTCCGAGTTGAACCACTTGACGGTGCCGGAAGCCATGTTTTTCTCCTTCATGGGGCAAGCCGGAGACCACACTGCGCGGCCTCCTTGTCGCCGAGATGATTGCCCCACACCGGAACAGGTCCGGATAACAAGGAACGCCCGGGGCTTCCAGCCACCGGGCGCGCACAAAGTTCATGGGTACCACAACTGCAACGTCATTGACGGTAGCACAGTCAGCCGGACTGTCCAGCGCCCCGCACGGCTCCCCTCACGGTGCGGTGCGCGGCACGGTGACGGTGACCTTCAGCCCGTGCGGCGGATGCGGGGCATAGGCGATGGTGGCGCCGCCCGCGGTGAGCAGGGCGCGGGTGATCGACAGGCCGAGTCCCGAACCGGAGACGTTCTGGTGGCGGCTGCTGCGCCAGAAGCGGTCACCGACCCGGGAGAGCTCGTCGTCGGTCAGGCCGGGGCCCCGGTCGGTGACGGTGACGTGGACACGCTCGCCGTCGGGTGCGACGCCGACGGTGACCGGACGGCCCTGCGGGGTGAACTTCAGGGCGTTGTCGATCACGGCGTCCAGGGCGCTGGAGAGGGCCACCGGGTCGGCCCAGCCGGTGACGGCGCTCTGCCCCTCGTAGGTGAGGCCGACGCCCTTGTCGTCGGCCAGCGGGCGCCAGGAGTCGACGCGTTCCACGGCCAGCGCCGCGACATCGGTGAGCTGGAGGTCGGCGGCGGTGTGTTCGGCGAGGGCGAGATCGAGCAGATCGTCCAGGACCCGGGCCAGCCGTTTGCCCTCGGTGCGGACCGAGGCGATCTCCGCGTTGCCGTCGGGGAGTTCGAGGGCCAGCAGCTCGATCCGCAGCAGCAGCGCGGACAGCGGGTTGCGCAGCTGGTGGGACGCATCGGCGACGAAGGCGCGCTGCTGCTCCAGGACGTCCTCGACGTTGTCGGCCATCTCGTTGAAGGAACGGGCCAGCCGGCGCAGCTCCGGCGGGCCTGCGGTGACGGCGACCCGGGCGTTCATCCGGCCGGTGGCGATGTCGTGGCTGGCCGCGTCCAGGACCCGTACGGGCCGCAGCACCCAGCCCGTGAGGCGGAAGGCCGCGGCGACGGCGACGAGCATGGCCGCGCACTCGCCGGCCGCGATCAGCAGCCAGCCGCGCAGGACGTGCGAACGCATCTGCCCCGTGGGCGAGTCGGTCATGACGACGGCGACCACATCGCCGTCGCGGATCACCGGTGAGGCGACCGGGATGCGGCCATTGTCGTCCCAGGGCCAGACCTGATGCGGGTCATGGCTGCGGCGGCCGGCCAGCGCCTCACTGAAGGCTCGTGCGGCCTCACCGTCATGGGGTACCGGCAGGCCGGCGGGAGCGGCGGCCATGGGGGTGCGATCACGGTAGAAGACACCGGCACGTATGCCGTAGAGGTTGTAGTAGCGCGCGAGCTCGGTACGGAGGGTGGCGCGCCGCTCGTCCTCCTCCGGGGTCTTGTTCCGGGCGTCCGCGTCGGGGCGGGCGGTGACGAACTGGGCGAGGGAGGCGAAGCGGGCGGCGTCGTCGATGCGGTCGACGACCACCCGCTGCTGCTCCACCCCGGCCGTGATGACGCCGAGCGGGATGCCGAGCGCGAGCAGGACACCGGCCATGAGGACGATGAGGAGCGGGAGGAGTCGGGTGCGCACGTGGTCGCGGCGGCCGTCAGGAGGCCGGGGCGGCGGACGTCCGCACCCCCGGGCCGGTGGCCGGGACGACCAGGCGGTAGCCGACGCCGCGCACCGTCTCGATCAGCGCGGGCATGCGCAGTTTGGCGCGGAGTGAGGCGATATGCACCTCCAGGGTCCGGCCGGTGCCCTCCCAGCTCGTGCGCCACACCTCGCTGATGATCTGCTCCCGGCGGAAGACCACCCCGGGGCGCTGGGCGAGCAGTGCGAGCAGGTCGAACTCCTTGCGGGTGAGCGGGACCGCGGAGCCGTCCACCGACACCTGGCGGGTGGAGAGTTCGACGGTGACCGCGCCCAGCCGCAGCGCCTCGTCGGAGGCGCCCTCCTCGGCGGGCTGCTCACCGCCGCCGGGCGCGGTGCGCCGGCTCACCGCGTGGATACGGGCCAGCAGCTCACCGGTGTCGTACGGCTTGACGACATAGTCGTCCGCGCCGAGGTTGAGGCCGTGGATGCGGGAGCGCACATCGGAGCGCGCGGTGACCATGATGACGGGGGTCGCGCAGAGCTTGCGGATCCGGCCGCACACCTCGAAACCGTCCTGGTCGGGCAGCCCGAGGTCGAGCAGCACCACCGCGAACGGCTCCGCGGCGTCGGGCAGCAGGGCCTTGAGCGCGTCCTCGCCGTTGCGCGCGTGCACGACGGCCAGGCCGTGCTTGGCGAGCACCGCGGAAAGGGCCGCGGCCACATGATCGTCATCCTCGACGAGCAGCAGTCTCATCAGGCCTCCTCCCGGGTGCATGCGTACAGGCCACAGGGCATCTACGGCGATAGGAGGCCTACGCGTCAAGAGGCGGCCACCTCCGCGCCGCCATCCGTTACCCAGCCGGTACGCCCATGACACCACCATTGCTCCGTGTCCACCCCCGGCACCGCGCTTCACACACGGCGTCCTGTCGCGGCCGGATCGTTATGCTCAAGTTCCCCTCAGATGTAATGACGCTGGTCGCAGGGCATTACTAGGGTCCTCCCAACCGAGGAGGACGGAGCTACACGCCGATGAGCGAAGTATCGGTGACCAAGAACGCCGAGGGTCCCGCGCCGGCAGGGGACCAGCTGGTCGTGCTGGACAACGTGAACAAGCACTTCGGCGCGCTGCACGTGCTCCAGGACATCGACCTGACGATCAACCGCGGCGAGGTTGTCGTCGTGATCGGGCCTTCGGGCTCCGGCAAGTCGACGCTCTGCCGCACGATCAACCGCCTGGAGACCGTCGACAGCGGCAGCATCTCGATCGACGGGAAGCCGCTGCCGCAGGAGGGCCGCGAACTGGCCCGGCTGCGCGCCGACGTGGGCATGGTCTTCCAGTCCTTCAACCTTTTCGCGCACAAGACGGTGCTCGAGAACGTGATGCTGGGCCAGACCAAGGTCCGCAAAACGGACAAGCCGGAGGCCGCGAAGAAGGCCCGCGCCCTGCTCGACCGGGTCGGCGTCGGCACCCAGGCGGACAAGTACCCCGCACAGCTCTCCGGCGGTCAGCAGCAGCGGGTGGCGATCGCCCGTGCGCTGGCGATGGACCCGAAGGTGATGCTGTTCGACGAGCCGACCTCCGCGCTCGACCCGGAAATGATCAACGAGGTGCTGGACGTCATGCAGCAGCTCGCCCGGGACGGCATGACGATGGTCGTGGTCACTCATGAGATGGGGTTCGCGCGCTCCGCGGCGAACCGGGTCGTCTTCATGGCGGACGGCCGCATCGTCGAAGAGGCCGAGCCGAACCAGTTCTTCAACAACCCGCGCAGCGACCGCGCCAAGGACTTCCTGTCGAAGATCCTCCACCACTGAGGCCGCAGTTGGGCCACCATCATTGCCAACACTTGTTGAACCAAAGGATGTTCACCATGAGGATTCGTAAGACGGCTGCGGCCGGTGCGGTGGTGCTCGCGCTGGCGGCGACGGCGACCGCCTGTGGCGGCGAGAAGGGTGCGGCGGGCGACAAGCCGGCCGGCGGCGATGTCTTCAGCGGCAACTACAAGGTCGCCTCGGCGCCGAAGATCTCCTCGCCCGTGCTGAAGAAGGCACAGAAGGCCAAGAAGATCGTCATCGGTGTCAAGGCCGACCAGCCGTTCCTGGGCTTCAAGGACACCACCGGCAAGTACTCCGGCTTCGACATCGAGATCGCCAAGATGGTCGCCGCCGACCTCGGCTTCTCCGAGAAGCAGATCGAGTTCAAGACGATCGACTCCAACGTCCGTGAGACCACCATCTCCAACGGCCAGGTCGACTACTACGTCGGTACCTACACGATCAACGACGAGCGCAAGAAGCAGATCGGCTTCGCGGGCCCCTACTACACGGCCGGCGCGGACCTCCTGGTGAGCAAGGACAACAAGGACATCACCGGGCCGGAGACCCTGAAGGGCAAGAAGGTCTGCTCGATCGTCGGCTCCACTCCGCTGCAGGAGATCAAGAAGAAGAAGTACGGCGCCAACACCAGCGAGCAGTCCAAGTACTCGGACTGTGTGAAGTCCCTGCTGGACGGCCAGGTCGACGCGGTCACCACCGACGACGCGATCCTCAAGGGCTACGCCGCACAGCGCCCCGAGAAGCTCCGGGTCGTCGGCAAGGCGTTCACCAAGGAGCCCTACGGCGTCGGCATGAACAAGGACGACAAGGCCCTGCGCAACGCGATCACCGATGCGCTGGAGAACCACATCAAGAACGGTGACTACAAGAAGGCGTACGACGGCACACTCGGCAAGTCGAAGTCGAAGTTCGTCGCCCCGGAGACGCCGCTGCCTCGCTACTGAGGCGCTCGCGAACCCACCGGACCGTGCCGCCCCGTACGCCCGCCGCGGCGGGTGTGCGGGGCGCGCTGCCTTCGCCCGCTGCTGAATCTCTTCCCGCCGTCGACCCGATGACCGCTACCGCGGAGACCCCATGAACGTACTCCTCGATTATCTGCCCGAGTTCCGGGACGGATTCCTCGGAACCCTGGCGATCACCGCGTCCAGCGCCCTGCTCGCGCTGGTACTCGGTGTGCTCATAGCCGGTTTCCGGGTCTCTCCGATTCCGCCGCTGCGCGCCTTCGGGACGGCCTGGGTCACGGTGCTGCGCAACACACCGCTGACGCTGCTCTTCCTCGTCGCCTTCTTCGTCGTACCGCAGGTCCTCTTCCAGGGCGCAAGCCCGTACGTGCTGGCCACCCTGGCGCTCGGCTTCTACACCTCCTCCTTCGTGTGCGAGGCGGTGCGGTCCGGCATCAACACCGTGCCGCTGGGACAGGCGGAGGCCGCACGCAGCCTCGGCATGACGTTCTCCCAGACGCTGGGCCAGATCGTGCTCCCGCAGGCCACGCGCACCGTACTGCCCCCGCTGAGCAGCATCTTCATCGCGCTGACGAAGAACTCCGCGATCGCCGGGGCGTTCGGCTACGGCGAGCTGTTCAACGTCTCCAAGCTGCTCAACGACAAGGGCTACGCGATCGCCTGGATCTTCCTGTGGACCGCGCTCGCCTACCTCATCATCACCTTCGCCCTCAGCGCCCTCTTCCGGCTGCTGGAGCGCCGTATGGGGGTCGCCCGATGAGCGGACGCGAGGGGCGGACCAGCACGACGTGGGTGCCACGCACAGGCGGGGCGGAACAAAGCGAGGTAAGGGCATGAGCGGCGCCAGCGTTCTCTACGACGTACCAGGACCGAAGGCGAAGACACGCAACCGCGTCTACTCCGTCGTCGGCGCGCTCGCGGTGCTGGCGCTGATCGCCTTCGTCGTGATGCGGCTGAACACCCAGGGCCAGCTCGCGCCCGAGGTGTGGAACATCTTCAACAACGCCGGTGTGCGGACCAATATCCGCGACGGTCTGCTGACGACGCTTCAGGTCTTCGCGGTCGCGGCGGTGCTGTCGCTGGTGCTGGGCGTGCTGCTCGCGGTGGCGCGGCTCTCGGACCACAAGCCGGTCCGCTTGCTGGCGACCGGGTTCATCGAGCTCTTCCGCGCCGTTCCGCTGCTGATCACCATCTACGCGCTGTGGGTGATCCTCCTCAGCAACCGGGAGAGCATCGGCCTGACCGGGGACCAGCCGCAGTTCTGGGCACTGGTCATCGGGCTGACGGTCTACAACGGCTCGGTGCAGGCCGAAGTGCTGCGGGCCGGTATCAACTCCGTGCCCACGGGGCAGCGCGAGGCCGCGTACGCACTGGGCATGAGCAAGACGCAGGTCATGACGACGGTGCTGATCCCGCAGGCCGTGCGGGCCATGCTGCCGACGATCATCAGCCAGCTCGTGGTCACCCTGAAGGACACCTCCCTCGGCTACATCATCACCTTCGAGGAACTGCTCTTCACCGCCCGCCAGATGAGCACCAACATCATCGTCAACGGCAACGACACCTATGTGCCGTTCATCATCGTCACCGGCAGCATCTACGTCGCGATGTGCCTGGCGCTGTCCGCCCTCGCCAACTGGATCGAGCGGCGCGGCCGGCGGGCCAAGACGGGCATCGGTGTCGCCGCGGCCGGCGAGCCGGTGGCGGCCACCGACGCGATGGAGGTCTCCGACGCGGTGCCCGACGGGCCGGTCGCCACGAAGGACTGACGGCACCCCGGGCCGCCCCGCGGCCGATAACGATCCGTCCGGAGGCGGTGGCACCCTCGCCACCGCCTCCGTCGCTTGACGCGAGCGGTCGCAGTGGGTTGCATACGCTGTGTGATCACGCACCGGGCTCCAACTGCCAGTTCCCGCATGTCCCGTACGCACCAGCGGCCCCGGGGAGCTGCGCCGTGGACCCGGTGATCGTCGTCGGGGGCGGCCCGGTCGGCCTCTCCCTCTCGCTCGCCCTCGCCCGCCTCGGCGTGCCCATCGTCGTCCTCGACGAGACCACCGGCCAGGAGGAGACCCGGCCCGCCCGCACCGTCGTGCTCCGCCCGGACACCGCCGCCTTCGTCGCCCGGCTCGGCTGTGCCGACACCCTGGAGAGCGCCGGCACCCACTGGACGGCCTGGCGCACGATGCGCCGCCGGCGCCTGCGGGAACGCGTCACCTTCACCCCGCGGACCCCGGACGGCCCCGCCGCCCCCGCCACCGCCTCCCCGGTCCATCTCCCGCAGCACGCGCTCACCCGCGCCCTGCGCGCCGCACTCGCCCACGAGAAGCTCGCCGAGGTCGTCACCGGCAGCCGGCTGGCCGATCTCGAACAGGACGAGCACGGCGTCAGCGCCCACACCCGCGGCCCCAACGGGACGTGGTGGCGCGGGAGTTACCTCATCGGCTGTGACGGCCCCCGGTCCACCGTCCGCAAGCTGCTGGACATCCGCTTCCCGGGCCGTACCGCTGTCGAACGGCATGCGGTGGCCGCACTGCGCTGCGAGCTCCCCTGGCCCGGCGAGGCCCTGCTGCACCGCTCTCCGCCCCGGCAGGGCGGCGGACCGGGCAGCGAGGTCTCCGCCCGACCACTGGCCGGCCATGTCTGGCGGCTGGACTGGCTGCTGCCGCCGGGGCGCGAACTGGTCACACCGGACGCCCTGGTCGCCCGGATCCGCGACTCGCTGGCCGGCTGGACCAGCGAGTCCCCGGCGGGCCCGGCCGACGGGACCGGCGCGGAGGGCGACGGCGCACTCCCCCGGGGACGCGGCCACGGCCGGCTGGTCCCGCCGTACGAACTCCTCGACACGGGTGTGCACACCGTCCACCACCGGCTGGCCCGGGACTGGCGGCAGGGCCGTGCCTTCCTCGCCGGGGACGCCGCACATCTGCTGGGCGCGCTCGGCACCCAGGGGCTGGACGAGGGACTGCGGGACGCCGAGAACCTCGCCTGGAAGCTGGGGCTGGCCTGGCATCACGGCGCGTCCGACGTGCTGCTCGACAGCTACCAGGCCGAGCGCCGGGGCGCGGTCGCGGCCCGGCTGCGCGCGGCGGACCAGGCGCTGCCGCTGCTCCGGGACGGCCGCGCGGTCCGCTGGCGGACCGTCCTTCCGGGCGCCGCGCGCGGCCGCAGCACCCTGCTGACCGACGGCCACCTGGGCCGCGGCCCGCTCGGCGCACCCCCGGTCTATGCCCGCACCCCGCTGGCGCCGCCCGCCGAGCACAGCGGCGGCCTCCTCGTCGAGACACCGCCCGGCGGGCCGGTCGCGGATGTGGCGGTGACCGCGTCGGACGGCTCGGTGGTACGGCTGCGCGACCGGCTCGGGCGCGGACTGCTGGTGGTGCTGGTGGCACCCGGCACCGGCGTCTGGGACCGTCGGCACTGGCAGTCGGCGGGCCTGATGCCCCGGCTGGCCGACGCGGTCGGCGCACTGCCGATGGACGCCGAGATCCTGGTCACCGAGGCCTATCCCGGCGCGGCCGCGCACACCGTGCTGCTCGTGCGGCCGGACGGCCATCTGGTCACCGCGCTGTCCGGTGTCCGCCCGGCCGAGATGTCGGCGTGCGCGAACGCGGTGCGGGGCGGGGCCCACGGGCCGGTGACCGGGTCCGGCCGGGCCCGGCGGTCCGGGGAGGGCGCGGCGTCCGGGGACGGGGAGACCGGGGAGGGAGAGGCCCGGGAGGGAGAGGCCGGCAGGGTCGAGACCGGGGACGGGGAAGCCGGGGACGGGAAGGCTTCCGCGGTTGACCCTCTGGGAAGCTCCATGCTTCACTCCGAGAGTGACTGATCACAGCTCGCGATTCTGGCGGAGGGTCCATCTCGACCTGGTCCGCTATGCGGGCTGCATGTGTCGTCCGTCCTGTTGATCCGCATCTCCCTCCCCGCGCGGCCGCCCGCCTCTGTCCGGCAGCCGCGCCTCTTCGCGATCACTCAGGACGGTTTCCGTGCCCGACGTACATACCCCTGCGCGCCCGCCTGCCACCGGCAGTGACGGCGGGCCCAGCGCCTCCGAACTCCTCGACTTCGCCCGCCGGGCCGCCACCGACCCGGCCCTCGTCGCTTCGCTCCCGCTCGACCCCGAAGGCCGTACCTGGATCCGGCTGGACGGGCCGGGCGGCAGCGAGGCCTGGCTGATCGGCTGGCCGCCCGGCACCGGCACCGGCTGGCACGACCACGGCGGCTCCCGCGGCGCCTTCGCGGCGGCCGCGGGTGAGCTGACGGAACAGTCGCTCGCCGCCGCGCTGCCCACCGAGGGCTGGAAGACCCTGGAACTCGCCGACGACGTGGACCGGGAGCGCCGGCTCAGCGACGGGCGCGGCCGGGCGTTCGGCCCGCACCATGTGCATCAGGTGCTCAACCTCTCCGCGGACACCCATGCGGTGTCGGTGCATGCCTACTACCCGCCGCTGCCGCTGATGCGCCGCTACAGCCGCACCGGGCAGGTACTGCGGCTCGAAGCGGTCGAGCAGCCGGAGGAATGGACATGAGCGCGATCGACGCGCTGCTGGCGCAGGCCCGGCGCGAGCTGGGGCACCGGGTGGATCCCCGGGAGGCCGCCGCCGTCCAGGAGGCGGGCGGGCTGCTGGTGGACATCCGCTATGCGGAGCTGCGGGAGCGCGACGGCAGCATCCCCGGCGCACTGATCGTCGAGCGCAACGAGCTGGAGTGGCGACTCGACCCGACGGGCGAACACCGCGCCCCGGAAGCGACGCACCACGACCTTCCGGTCGTGGTCATCTGCAACGAGGGCTACGCCTCAAGTCTCGCCGCGCTCTCCCTGCGCCAGTTGGGGCTGCACCGGGCAACCGATCTGACCGGCGGATTCCAGGCCTGGCGGGGGGCGGGGTTGGCGGTGGGGGGCTGAGGTTGGGGGGCGGGGTTGGCGGGTGCCGGGGTGGTGTGCGGAGCCTGCTTCGTCGTCCCCCGGCTCGGTCAGTTGCCCTTGCCCTCAGTGCTGCTCTCCGCGGGGCGCGGAGTGATCCGGCCCGCGCCCGCGGTGCTCCTGGCGTACGCCCCGACGCGGGGCCCGGCCACCGGCCCCGCCGTGTGCGCTGACGGCCGCCATGCCGGCCGCCGCCCCTCAGACATCCGGCAGACAGTGCTGCTCCAGAAGATCCGGATCCTCGCCTTCCTCCTCCAACGCCTGTTTGACGACGCGGAGGGCGAGGCCCTCCGCGTAGCCCTTGCGGGCCAGCATTCCGGCCAGGCGGCGAAGGCGCTTTTCGCGGTCCAGGCCTCTGGTGGAGCGCAGTTTGCGCTCCACCAACTCGCGGGCGGTGGACTCCTCCTGCTCGGAGTCGAGGCGGCCGACGGCCACATCGATGAGGGCGGAGTCCACCCCCTTGGTGCGTAGTTCACGGGCCAGGGCACGGCGGGCCAGGCCGCGCCCGTGGTGGCGGGACTCCACCCAGGCGTCGGCGAAGGCCGCGTCGTCGATCAGCCCGACGTCCTCGAAGCGGGACAGCACCTCATCCGCGGCCTCCTCGGGGATGCCCCGTCGGCGCAGGGCGTCCTCGAGCTGCTTGCGCGTACGCGGATTCCCGGTGAGCAGGCGCAGGCAGATGGCCCGCGCCTGCTCCTCGGGCGTACGCGGTGGCCCCGACTCGGCCCTCGACGAGGAGGGACCACCGCTGTCCTCACGGCCATGACGGCCCCTACGGCCGCTACGGGTCTCGGCGTCACCGTCAGCGCTGTGCGTCTCGTCCTCGCTGCCCGGCCATTCCGTTCGCCGCGTCATGGCGGGCTAGCTCTTGGCCGCGGTGGCCTTGGAACCCTTGGCGCCCTTGGCCGCCGGTGCCGGAGTCGCGGCAGCCGGTTCGGCCGCCGCCACCGCGGCGTCCCCGCCGGGCTCCACCGCCGGATCCTGCGGCTTCACACCGATGCCGAGCTTCTCCTTGATCTTCTTTTCGATCTCGTTGGCGAGATCCGGGTTGTCCTTGAGGAAGTTGCGGGCGTTCTCCTTGCCCTGGCCGAGCTGGTCGCCTTCGTAGGTGTACCAAGCGCCGGACTTGCGGATGAAGCCGTGCTCCACCCCCATGTCGATCAGACCGCCCTCGCGGCTGATGCCCTGGCCGTAGAGGATGTCGAACTCGGCCTGCTTGAAGGGCGGGGAGACCTTGTTCTTGACGACCTTGACGCGGGTGCGGTTGCCGACCGCGTCCGTGCCGTCCTTGAGGGTTTCGATGCGGCGGATGTCGAGGCGCACCGAGGCGTAGAACTTCAGCGCACGGCCACCGGTCGTGGTCTCCGGCGAGCCGAACATCACGCCGATCTTCTCGCGGAGCTGGTTGATGAAGATCGCGGTGGTCTTGGACTGGTTGAGCGCGCTGGTGATCTTGCGCAGTGCCTGGCTCATCAGCCGGGCCTGGAGGCCGACGTGGGAGTCGCCCATCTCGCCCTCGATCTCGGCCCGCGGCACCAGGGCGGCGACGGAGTCGATCACGATGAGGTCGAGCGCGCCGGAGCGGACCAGCATGTCCGTGATCTCCAGGGCCTGCTCGCCGTTGTCCGGCTGGGACAGGATCAGGGCGTCGGTGTCCACGCCGAGCTTCTTGGCGTACTCCGGGTCGAGGGCGTGCTCGGCGTCGATGAACGCGACGGAGCCGCCGGCCTTCTGGGCGTTCGCGACGGCGTGCAGGGTCAGGGTCGTCTTACCGGAGGACTCCGGGCCGTAGACCTCGACCACGCGGCCGCGGGGGATGCCGCCGACGCCGAGCGCGACGTCAAGCGCGGTGGATCCGGTGGGGATGACCTCAATGGGTTCGTTCGGCCGCTCCCCCATGCGCATCACGGCGCCCTTGCCGAATTGCCGTTCAATCTGTGCGAGCGCGGCGTCCAGCGCCTTCTCGCGGTCGGTGCCTGCCATGGGTTCCACCCGATTTGCTTGAGTCGATCGCTTCACGTCCATGACGCTAACGCCTGCCACTGACAATGCGCCCGGACCCGGCCCCGGCCTGTGGATAACTCCGCGAAAAGCCCGGGAACAGAGGCCAGATCTCCCATGAGAATGGATGTTCGATTTTGGTGTCAAGCGGCACCACCCCTACGTCTCGGCTCCCTACGCCATCGACGCGGAGCCGCCGTCCTGTGCCGGGGTGACCTTTCCGCAGTGTCGTGCACGCCGTCGTCGCGGTCCCCGCTGCGGCGGGAGGGAAGTCGCAGGTCAGGCATTCGTGTCACATTCTGCCGAGCTGTGCCGTCATGAGTGTGCAAGCATCGAAAACGCCAGAGGAGATCACCATGAGTGCCCGTTTGGACGCCTTCAGCAGCCCGACCGCAGCCAAGGTCTTCCAGCACATCATCGCGGCAGGCAAGGCGCTCGAGGACTCGACGCTGCCGGCCGCGACGCAGGAGCTGGTGAAGCTCCGCGCCAGCCAGATCAACGGGTGCGGTTTCTGCACCGACATGCACAGCAAGGACGCCGCCGCTGCCGGGGAGACCGCGGTGCGTCTCCACCTGGTCGCGGCCTGGCGGGAGGCCACGGTCTTCACCGAGGCCGAACGCGCCGCGCTGGAGCTGACGGAGCAGGGCACCCGCATCGCCGACGCGGCCGGCGGGGTCACGGACGAGGCCTGGGCGAACGCCGCCAAGCACTACGACGAGGAGCAGTTGGCCGCCCTGGTGTGCGCCATCGCCCTCATCAACGCCTTCAACCGGGCGAACGTCATGATCCAGCAGCCCGCCGGCGACTACCAGCCCGGCCAGTTCGGATAACCCGGAGGGCCTGGCCGGACTGCTGGTGCCCCCGCGGCTGCCACAGCGACGCCCCCGGGCACCCCTCACCGGGGCCCGGGGCGCCGCTGTGGTCCGCCCGGCGGTCCGGCTGGTCCAGCGCGAGCCGGCCTGCCCGGCGCAGGTCAGCCGCTGCCCCTGACACACGCTTCGAGGGCACCCGCTCAACGTCCGGCAGCACAGGACAGCCGCCCCGCGCGATGCCCGCCTGCCCCTCCGATGGCGCGCTCCTCCGTCAGCTGACGTCCTGGTCCGCCGCCGGGGTGCCGCCCGCCTTCCGGTCCTCCAGCGGAGCCGGCGGCTGTGTGTCGTGGAGGTTCCGCCGCAGGCGGGCCAGGGCCCTGACACCGCGCCCGCGCCTGCCGTGGACCCGCGGGTCGTCGGTGACCTCGTACCGCTTCACGTACGCGCCGAGGAAGGCCTGCAGTGTCGCCGTCGCCGGGATCGCGATCAGCGCGCCCACCGCGCCCATCAGGGCCGTGCCGGCGACGACCGAGCCGAAGGCGACGGCGGGATGGATATCCACCGTCTTGGCGGTGATCCGAGGCTGCAGGACGTAGTTCTCGAACTGCTGGTAGATCACGACGAAACCGAAGACCCACAGGGCGTACCAGGGGTCGACGGTGAACGCGATCAGGATGGGCAGGGCGCCCGCGAGATAGGTCCCTATGGTCGGGATGAACTGGGAGACCAGGCCCACCCACATGCCCAGTGCCGGGGCGTACGGCACTCCCAGGATCTCCAGCAGCACATAGTGCGCGATGCCGGAGATCAGCGCCATCAGTCCGCGCGAGTAGAGGTATCCGCCGGTCTTGGCGACCGCGATCTCCCAGGCGCGCAGCACCTCCGTCTGACGGTGCGGCGGCAGCACGGAGCACAGCGCGCGGCGCAGCCGGGGGCCGTCGGCGGCGAAGTAGAAGGAGAACAGGGCCACCGTCAGAAGGTTGAACAGACTGCCCAGCACCGTCGCGGAGACGGCCAGCACGTTGTTGGCGCTGTCCGTGACGTACTTCTGCAGCCAGTCGGATTTGAGCAGATTGTTCTGCACCTGGACCCGCGAGAGGTGGGTGTGCAGGGTGTTGTTGATCCAGCTGATCACGGAGTCCAGGTACTGCGGGAACTCCGCGACCATGTTGGCTATCTGGCCGGCGAGCATGGAGCCCAGGAGCGCGAAGAATCCGGCCGCGGCGACGAGGATGCTCAGGAAGACCAGACCGGTGGCCAGCCCGCGGCGCACGCCCCGGGCCGCCATCCAGTCGACGGCCGGTTCGACGGCCAGCGCCAGGAAGAACGCGATCAGCACGTTCAGCAGCAGGCTGATCAGCTGGTGGAATCCCCAGGTAGCGAGCTGGAAGCAGGCCACCAGGGCGAGCGCGAGCACCATGGCGCGCGGCAGCCAGCGCGGCATCCGCGCATCGGGCCGGTCCTCGGGGCGTGGGACGTCGTTGCTGGTGATCTCATCTGACTCGGGCACGGAGCCAAGTGTCGCGTACGGCCATGACACTCCCGGTCCTGGGCCGTGTCCCCGGCGGCGGTGCCCGGCCGCCGGGCCCGCTGGCGCCCAGGTCAGAGCCCTGCGAAGGGCCCCTTTCAGTGTTTGTCGGGCGGCACATCCATGACCGAGCAGACCACCCGCCACACCTCTTTGGCGCTCCACCCCGCGTCCAGCGCCTCGTGAACGGTCCGGCCGCCGAGGCCGGACATCACATGATCGCGCGCGAAGGAGTCGGCATACGCCGCACCGAAGTGATCCGCCATCCGCTGCCAGAAGACCGTCAACCGCATGCCCTCAGTATCCCGCCCTGGGAGGGCAGCAGTCGCGAGCCAGTGCCACCGGGAGAAAACGGCCCTACGGTCAGCCCATGGCCGAAAACGTAAGCTCACCTTCGACTCCTCTGGCGCGTGCCGAGCGATTCGTCTGGCTGACCGCCCGGGTGCTCGAGCAGCGGCTCTTCGAGTACCACTTCCTGGGCGGCGGCGCCGACCCCGTGGAGACCGCGCTCGCCGCTTACCGCAACGACGACGACGGCTTCGGCCACGCCCTGGAGCCCGATCTCCGTGGCCCGGTCAGCCAGCCGCTGCACACCGCGCACGCCCTGAAGGTCCTCGATCTGATCGGGCGGTGCGACGGCCGCCAGGTGGAGCGGATCTGCCGCTATCTGACGAAGATCTCCACCCCGGAGGGCGCGCTGCCCGCGCTGCACCCTTCGCTGCGCGGCTATCCGGCCGCGCCCTGGATCCCGGTGGTCGACGATCCACCGAGCGCGCTGCTGGCCACCGGTCCCGTGGTGGGTGTTCTGCACCGCAACGAGGTGTGGCACGCCTGGCTGTTCCGGGCCACGGACTACTGCTGGGCGGCCGTGGAGTCGATGGAGGAGACCCACCCGTACGAGGTCGAGGCGGCGGTGGCCTTCCTGGACGGCGCCCCGGACCGGCCGCGGGCCGCCGCGGCGGCGCAGCGGCTCGGCCGGCTCGTACGGGACCGTCGTCTGGTGCTGCTGGACCCGGCGGAGTCCGAGGACGTCCCGGTGGCGCCGGGGTACGCCCCCGGGGAGCACCACCTGGCGTACGACTTCGCGCCCGCGCCCGGCTCGCTGGCCCGCGACTGGTTCACCGACGAGGAGATGGAGCGGGCGCTGGACCACCTTGTCGCGCTCCAGGAGGCGGACGGCGGCTGGCCGGTCAACTGGCGGGTGTGGGCCCCCGGGACGGCGCTGGAGAGCCGCCCGATGGTGACGCTCAGGGCGCTGCTGACCCTCCGGGCGTACGGGCGTCCCCTCTAGGTGCCTCCCCCAGCGCTCACCCTCCCAGGGCCCGCACCCCTGCGGTGACCACCACGGCGACGCCGACGACCAGGAGGAACGGCGCCCGCAGGACGAGCGCGACGGCCGCGGCGGCCACCCCCGCGGCCTTGGGGTCGAGCATCAGGTGGCTGCCGTCGCTGAAGGTCTGCTGGGCCGTGAGCGCGGCCAGCAGGGCCACCGGCAGCAGCGCGGCCAGCCGCTTGATGAGCGGGCGCTCCAGCAGGCCGGCGGGCGCCGCCAGGCCGAGGTACTTGACCAGGTAGCAGCCGACGGCGGTGACGGCGATCGCGATCCAGACGCTCATCCCCGGTCCTCCTCGGTGGCGGTGCGGCTCTCGGGGGTTCCGTCCGGGCCCGCGGGCGGCCCGGCGGTGCCGGCCCGCCCGGCGCCCGGCTCCTGCGCCGTACCGGCCTCCTCCGCCCGACCGCGGCGCCCCTGTACGGCGAGGACGGCAGGTGCGGCGAGCGCCGAGACCAGCACCGGTACACCGGTGGGCAGCAGCGGCAGCGTCACCATGACCAGCACCACGGCCAGACCGGCCGCGAACCGTTCCACGGTGTCCTTGAGCATCGGCGCGAGCAGCGCCAGGAAGACCGCGGGGGCGGCCGCGTCCAGCCCCCAGGCGTCGGTGTCGCCGAGCGCCTCGGCGCCCAGGGCACCGGCGAGGGTGGTGAGGTTCCACAGCGTGTAGAGGGTCAGCCCGGTGACGGTGAAGCCCAGCCGGGCGGTGCGCCGGTCGGGCTGGGCCAGGGTGACGGCCGAGGTTTCGTCGATGACCCAGTGGGCGGCGAAGGGTTTGACCGTGGACCGGTACCCGAGGACGGCGGACAGCCGCAGCCCGTAGAAGGCGTTGCGGGCGCCCAGGAAAAACGCGCCGGCCGCGGCGGTGAGCGGGTTGCCACCCGCCGCCAGCGCGCCGACCAGGGCGAACTGCGAGGCGCCGGTGAACACCAGCAGGCTGAGCGCGCAGGTCTGCAGGAGGCTGAGCCCGGCGCCGGCCGACGTCACGCCGAAGGCGAATCCGGAAAGGCCGACGGCGACACCGACGCCGAGCGCGTCCCTGATGACGGCTGCGTCGGATGTCGCGGGCGGTACCGGCGGCGGCGCGGCCCGCTCCGTGGTGCGTATCTCTGTCTGTTCTGCCACGCCCCGGACCTTAGGATCCGGGATCCTCGCACGTCTTGTACGTTCTTGCGCCCGGCGCGCGCACTGCCCGCACCGTGCCCCGCGAGGTCTGTCCCGCTCGTTCTGCCCGGCCCTGGGGGTCTCCCTCTAGGCCGAGCGCTCCCTCCGGTACGCGCCGGGCGGTACGCCGACGATCCGGGTGAAGTGCCGGTTCAGATGCGGCTGGTCGGTGAAGCCGACGGCGACGGCCGTATCGGCGGGTGTGCGGCCCGCTTCCAGAAGGCTGCGGGCGCGGCGCACCCGGGCGTCGGTGAGCCAGGTGTGCGGCGGCATGCCGTACGCGCCCTTGAAGGCGCGCAGCAGCGCGAACGGGCTGGTACCGAGTTCCTGCGCCAGCCTCTCCAGGGAGGGCGGGTCGGCCATCCGCTCCTCCAGGACGGCCCGGGCGCGGGCGGCGGTCCGGGCGCCCGCGGTGCGGGGCGTACACGCCGGGAGCGGGCCGCCGTAGCGGCGCAGCAGCCGGGCGACGGCGAGCCGCAGCAGGCTGTCGGCGGCCAGCGCGTTGCCGGTCTCGGCGGCCCGGTGGATTTCGGTGATCATGCCGCCGAGCTGCGGGTCCTCGGCGACCGTCCGGTCGAATCCCGCGGTGCCGCGCAGTGCCGTGGTCTCCTCGGCGATCTCCGCGACGACCTCGTAGGACGGGTAGAGCGTGGCGTAGGCCCAGCCCTCGGGTGCGCCCGCCCGCGCGGTGTGCGCGACCTCCGGGTTGATCATGATGAGGCCGCCGTGCCCGGCCCGGACGGTGCCCTGCCGGAGCCCGACCTCCTCGATGCCGGAGGTCACCGCGCAGACCACATAGCCGTCGTGCGCGTGGCGGGGGAAGGAGTGCCGGACGTAGCGGGCCCGCAGCAGGTCGAGGCCGGGCAGCCCGTCGTAGCGCCAGTGGCGCGCCCACTCACCGCTCGCCCGCGGCACGGCGGCCGCGCCGGGCCCGCCGTCGGCCGCGCACTCCCCGCTGACCATGACCATGCCGCCATTCTGCGTCCGCCGGGTGGCCGCCGACCTGCATGTCCGAAGCGTGGACGGCCGCGGCAGGCCCGGCCGGCGCGGCGCGCGGGGACCGCGTTGTCAGTGGTCCGGTGCACGATGGGGGACATGGCCCAGGCAGCGCTCGACTCGTTCTCCCCCGCGACCCGCGGTTGGTTCGCCGGGGCGTTCAGCGCGCCCACGGCCGCGCAGGAGGGTGCCTGGCAGGCGATCGGCGCAGGCTCCGATGTCCTCGTGGTGGCGCCGACGGGCTCCGGCAAGACACTCGCCGCCTTCCTCGCGTCGCTGGACGCGCTGGCGAGCGCCCCTCCGCCCGCCGAGCCGAAGAAGCGCTGCCGGGTGCTGTATGTCTCACCGCTGAAGGCGCTGGCCGTCGACGTCGAGCGCAATCTGCGCAGTCCGCTGACGGGCATCCGTCAGGAGTCGGTCCGCCTCGGGCTGCCGGAGCCGGACATCACGGTCGGCATCCGCTCCGGGGACACCCCGCCCGCCGAGCGCCGGTCGATCGCCAACCGCCCGCCGGACATCCTCATCACCACGCCCGAGTCGCTGTTTCTGATGCTGACGTCCTCGGCCCGGGAGGCGCTGGCGGGCGTCGAGACGGTGATCCTGGACGAGGTCCATGCCGTCGCCGGCACGAAGCGCGGGGCGCATCTGGCGCTGTCCCTGGAGCGGCTGGACGAGCTACTGGACCGCCCGGCGCGACGGATCGGGCTGTCGGCGACGGTCCGCCCGGTGGAGGAGGTGGCCCGCTATCTGTCGCCGCGGCGCCGGGTGGAGATCGTCCAGCCGCCGTCCGGCAAGCGCTTCAACCTCTCCGTGGTCGTCCCGGTGGAGGACATGGGCGAGCTGGGCGGCTCGCCCGTCCAGGAGGGCGACACCGGTGAGAAGCCGTCCATCTGGCCGCAGGTGGAGGAGAAGATCGCCGATCTCGTCCAGGCCCATCGCTCCACGATCGTCTTCGCCAACTCCCGCCGTCTGGCGGAGCGGCTGTGCAACCGCCTCAACGAGATCGCCTACGAGCGGTCAACGGGTGAGGCCCTGCCCGAGCACCATTCCCCGGCGGAGCTGATGGCCGAGGCCGGTGCCGCCAAGGGCGCGCCGGCGCTGCTGGCCCGTGCCCACCACGGCTCGGTGTCCAAGGAGCAACGCGCCCAGGTGGAGGAGGACTTGAAGGCGGGCCGGCTGCCCGCCGTCGTCGCCACGTCCAGTCTGGAGCTGGGCATCGACATGGGCGCGGTCGATCTGGTCGTCCAGGTGGAGTCGCCGCCTTCGGTCGCTTCCGGTCTGCAGCGCGTCGGCCGGGCCGGGCATCAGGTCGGCGCGGTCTCGACGGGCATCGTCTTCCCCAAGTACCGCGGCGATCTGGTGCAGGCCGCCGTGGTCACCGAGCGGATGCGCTCCGGCGCCATCGAGGCGCTGCGGGTGCCGGCCAATCCGCTGGACGTCCTCGCCCAGCAGCTCGTCGCCATGGCCGCGATGGACACCTGGGACGTCGAGGAGCTGCTGACCCTGGTCCGGCGGGCCGCCCCGTTCGCCGCCCTCCCGGAGTCGGCGTTCACGGCCGTGCTGGACATGCTCGCCGGCCGCTATCCCTCCGATGCCTTCGCCGAGCTGCGGCCGCGGCTGGTGTGGGACCGCGTCGCGCACACCGTCACGGGCCGCCCCGGGGCCCAGCGGCTGGCCGTCACCTCCGGCGGCACGATCCCCGACCGCGGCCTGTTCGGGGTGTTCCTGGCGGGCGGTGACTCCGGTAAGGGCGGTGGCGGGCGACGGGTGGGCGAGCTCGACGAGGAGATGGTCTACGAGTCCCGCGTCGGCGATGTCTTCACGCTCGGCACGACGTCCTGGCGCATCGAGGACATCACCCGTGACCGCGTGCTGGTCACCCCCGCCCCCGGGGTGCCGGGGCGGCTGCCCTTCTGGAAGGGCGACCAGCTGGGCCGCCCCCTGGAACTGGGCCGCGCGCTCGGCGCGTTCCTCCGCGAGATCGGCTCGCTCGCGCCGGAGGACGCCGGGGCCCGGCTGTCCGCCGCCGGGCTGGACGACTGGGCGGTGTCCAATGTGCTGAGCTATCTCGCCGAGCAGAAGCAGGCCTGCGGCCATGTCCCCGATGACCGCACGATCGTCGTGGAGCGGTTCCGCGACGAGCTCGGCGACTGGCGGGTGGTCATCCACTCCCCGTTCGGTGCGCAGGTCCACGCCCCCTGGGCACTGGCCCTCGGCGCCCGTCTCGCCGAACGCCACGGCATGGACGCCCAGGTGATGCATGCCGACGACGGCATCGTGCTGCGGCTGCCCGACGCCGATCTGATGGGCCTCGATCTGCTCGACGGCGACAGCGGTTTCGACCCGTCCGCCGGCCCGCTCGGCCGCGGCACGGAGTACGACCCCGAGCAGTCCCCCGTGGGGGCCGCCGATGTCTCCTTCGACCAGGGCGAGGTCGACCAGCTCGTCACGGACCAGGTCGGCGGCTCCGCGCTGTTCGCCTCCCGGTTCCGGGAATGTGCCGCCCGCGCCCTCCTGCTGCCGCGGCGCAGCCCCGGCAAGCGCACCCCACTGTGGCAGCAGCGCCAGCGGGCCGCCCAACTCCTCCAGGTGGCGAGCGAGTTCGGCTCCTTCCCGATCGTGCTGGAGGCCGTCCGCGAATGCCTCCAGGACGTCTTCGACGTCCCGGGCCTGACGGAGCTGATGGGGGACATCGAGGCCCGCCGGGTCCGCCTCGTGGAGGTCACCACCCCCGAGCCGTCCCCGTTCGCCCGCTCGCTGCTGTTCGGCTATGTCGCCCAGTTCCTGTACGAGGGCGACTCCCCGCTCGCCGAGCGCCGCGCCGCCGCCCTCTCCCTGGACTCCCGGCTGCTCGCCGAGTTGCTCGGCCAGGCCGAGCTGCGCGAGCTGCTGGACGCCGAGGTGCTGGCCGAGCTGGAGCGCGAGCTGCAGTGGCGGACGGACGACCGGCGCGTCAAGGACGTCGAGGGCGTCGCCGACGTCCTGCGGCTGCTGGGGCCGCTGACCGACGCCGAGCTGGCCGAGCGCGGCGCGGACCCGGCATGGCCCCGGGAGCTGGCCGCCACCCGCCGCGCCCTCTCCGTGCGGATCGCCGGCGCCGACCACTGGGCCGCCGTCGAGGACGCCGGCCGGCTCCGTGACGCGCTGGGCACGGCGCTGCCGGTCGGTGTCCCGGAGTCGTTCACCGAACCGGTCAAGGACCCGCTCGGTGATCTGCTGTCCCGCTACGCCCGCACCCACGGCCCGTTCACCTCCGAGCAGGCCGCCGCCCGCTTCGGCCTCGGGGCAGCCGTCACCGACGGGGCGCTGCAGCGTCTCGCCGCCGCCGGCCGGGTGGTCCAGGGCGAGTTCCATCCGGCGGGCATCGGCCAGGAGTGGTGTGACGCCCAGGTGCTGCGCAGACTGCGCCGCCGCTCCCTCGCCGCGCTGCGCGAGGAGCTGGAACCGGTGCCGCCCGCCGCGCTCGCCGCCTTCCTCCCCCAGTGGCAGCACGTCAGCGCACCCCGCCCGGCACCGGTCGCCGGGATGCCGGCACCACTCGGCGGCGCCTCGCACAGTCTGCGCGGCATCGACGGCCTGGTGCGCGCCATCGAGCAGCTCCAGGGCGCGCCGGTGCCCGCCTCCGCCCTGGAAAAGCTGGTGCTGCCGTCCCGCGTCGGCGGCTACACCCCCGCCCTGCTGGACGAACTCACCGCGACCGGAGAGGTGTTGTGGGCCGGCGCCGGTGCGCTCCCCGGCAAGGACGGCTGGCTCTCCCTCCATCTCGCCGACTCCGCCCCGCTGCTGCTCCCACCGCCGCTCCCGCTGGAGCTGACCGCGCTGCACGAGTCGCTGCTGACCGCCCTCGCCCCCGGATACGGCCTGTTCTTCCGTCAGCTCGCCGACCAGGTCCGCGCCACCACCCACCCGGACGCCACCGATCCGCAATTGGCCGACGCGCTGTGGGACCTGGCCTGGTCGGGCCGGCTGACCAACGACACCCTCGCCCCGCTGCGCGCCCTCCTCGGCTCGGGCCGTACGGCCGGCTCGACCGCCCACCGCGCCCGCCGCGCCGTCCCACGGGGCCGGTACGGCTCCCTTACCGCAGCCGCGGGCCGCGGCGCACGGCCCACCGCCTCCCGCTCCGGTCCGCCGACAGTGGGTGGCCGCTGGTCGCTCCTGCCCACCACCGAGCCGGACCCCACCCACCGCGCCCATGCCCTGGCCCGTGCCCTCCTGGACCGGCACGGCATCGTCACCCGTGGCGCGGTCGCCGCCGAGGGGGTCGAGGGCGGGTTCTCGGCCGCATACCGGGTGCTGGCCGCCTTCGAAGAGTCCGGTCAGGCGCGTCGCGGCTATGTGGTGGAGGGGCTGGGCGCCGCCCAGTTCGCGATGGACGGCGCGGTGGACCGGCTGCGTGCGGTCAGTACCCAGCGGGAGCGCACCGCCGATGAGGCACTGCCGGACGGCGGCCCGGCGCAGGCCCGGCGCGGCGGCCCGCAGCGCGCCGTCGTCCTGGCCGCCGCCGACCCCGCCAACGCCTACGGCGCCGCCCTGCCCTGGCCCGAGCCGCCCGAGGGCTCGACCCACAAACCCGGCCGCAAGGCGGGCTCCCTGGTCGTCCTCGTCGACGGCGAGCTGACGCTCTACATGGAGCGCGGCGGCAAGACCCTGCTCATGTGGCCGCTCGGCCATGAACCGGACCGGGCCGCCACGGACCCCCGCCTCCAGCTCGCCGTCGAGGCACTCACGGATGCCGCCCGCGCCGGCGCCCTGGGCACCATCACCACCGAACGCATCAACGGCACCGCGGCCCTCACCTCCCCCTTCGCCACCACCCTGGAGTCCGCCGGCTTCCACCCGACCCCCCGGGGGCTGCGCCTGCGCGGGTGACCGCAACGGCGCCCCGCCCAGCCCCGGCACACCGGCCGAAGGCCCCGGCTCCCGGCTCCCGGCTCCCGGCTCCCGGCTCCCGGCTCCCGGCTCCCGGCTCCCGGCTCCCGGCTCCCGGCTCCCGGCTCCCGGCTCCCGGCATGATGGTGGCATGCCCGAAGGTGACACCGTCTGGCGCCTGGCCCGGCGACTCCACGATGCGCTGACCAGTGGTCCGCTGACCCGCTGCGACCTGCGCGTCCCCCGGCTGGCGACGGTGGATCTCACCGGCCGCCGGGTGCTGGACGTCCTCCCCCGCGGCAAACACCTCCTCACTCACTTCGAGGGCGGCCTCACCCTCCACTTCCATCTGCGGATGGACGGCGCATGGAAGATCTACGCCCCGGCCGAGCGCTGGCGCGGCGGCCCCGCCCACCAGATCAGGGCCGTCCTTGGCACCGCGGACCACACCGCGGTCGGCTACCGCCTCCCCGTGCTCGACCTCCTGCGCACCGCCGACGAGTCCCGGGTCGTCGGCCATCTGGGACCCGATCTCCTCGGCCCGGACTGGGACCCCGCCGAAGCCCTGCGCCGACTGCTCGCCACCCCGGAGCGCCCCCTCGGCGAGGCCCTTCTCGACCAGCGCAATCTCGCCGGAATCGGCAATGTCTACAAATCCGAGCTGTGCTTCCTGCTGGGCGCCTCGCCCTGGCTCCCCCTGGGAGCGCTGCCCCAGCCAGATCGCGTGCCCACGCTCGCCAAGAAGCTCCTCGAGGCCAACAAGCGACGCCCCGCCCGTATCACCACGCCCAGCGCCCGCCCCGATCGACGGCTGTGGGTCTACGGCCGGGCCGGCCGCCCCTGCCTGCGCTGCGGCACCGGGGTCCGCACCGCCGACCAGGACCCCACCGCCGAGGAACGCGTCACCTACTGGTGCCCCACCTGCCAGCCGGACCCACCGGACAGCCGCCCCGCCGGCTGACCCGAAGCACCTCCCGCACACCAATTGACGCACCGTCAGATCTCTCCCTACCCTCGCACCATGCCTCTCCCGGCGTACGACCTCACGGGCCGCACCGCGCTCGTCACCGGCGCGGCGAGCGGTATCGGCCGCGCCACCGCCACCCTCCTCGCCGCGGCCGGAGCCACCGTCCACTGCGCCGATCTCGACGAACGGGGCGCGCAGGCGACCGCAGCGGCCATCACCGCGGCAGCGGGAGCCGCACACGCCCATCAGCTCGATGTCACCCGGCGCGACCAGGTCGCCGCCGCCGTCGACGCCGCCCGCAGCGCCACCGGCCGTCTCGACGTGATGGCGAACATCGCCGGCATCATGCACTCCGCCCCCGTCCTGGAGACCGAGGACGCGGATCTGGACCGGGTCTGGAACACCAACTTCAAAGGCGTGCTGTACGGCTGCCAGGAGGCCGCCCGCGCCATGATCGCCACCGCCACCCGGGGCTCTCTCGTGAACATGGCCTCCGGCGCGATCGACACCGGCGCCCCCGGCCTGCTCTCCTACGGCGCCGCCAAGGCCGCCGTCGTGCAGCTCACCAAGACCCTGGCCACCGAGGTCGGCCGGCACGGCATCCGCGTCAACGCCGTCGCCCCGGGCTGGATCCGTACCGCGATGACCGACCGCCACACCGCGGAGGCACAGCAGCAGGCGGAGGGACCGATGATCCGGATGTCGCCGCTGGGGCGGGTGGGGGAGCCGGCGGACGTCGCCCACACCGTGCTGCACCTGGCGTCGGACGCCTCGTCCTTCATGACCGGCCAGGTCCTCCGCCCGAACGGTGGCGTCGCCATGCCCTGGTGAGCGCCCCCCGGCCGGCCCGGACCCGCAGGGCCGCCCGTTCCATGACGCGATGACCCATACCGTCGCTCCGCCTCGCCCGCGGAACGCAGTGCACCGGCAGCAGACTGAGCCCCCAGCCGCCCAGCATCACGGCCCCTTCGACCACCCCCGCCGACTGCGGCCACACCACCAGCCGGACCGCGGCCCACCACCACAGCCCCCCGACGACGGCCCCGGATATCCAGCGGCCCGGCACGGTGCGCGGACGCCGTCCGGCCGGTCCGCGGGCCGCGAAGTCACGCCACCCCATGGCTGCCTCCTCCGGCCGACGCTAGACGGGTCCCGCCGCCCGGCGGGAGGGCGCACCGGGGCATTTCCGGCGCGCAGCCGGCCCCGCAAGCCCCGGACCGGGCCTCGACGCCGCCGGCCCCGGCAGGCACACCCTTGAGCCCGGAGCCCTCACCGCACCGCGCCGTCCGTCACTGGGCCTCGGCCTGGAACATCCAGTGATGCTTCTCCAGGTCGGCGGTCAGCCCGATGAGGATGTCCTGGCTGACCGGGTCCGGGTCCGCGGTGGCGGTGATCCGCTCGCGCATCCGGCCGATGACCGCGCCCAGCGCGTCCACCATCGCCCGCACCACATCCCCGTCCTTGATCCAGCCGTCCTTGACCTCGCCGATGCCGCTGGTCTTGGCGACGGTGACCGCCCGCCCGTCAGGGGACACCCCGATCGCCGCCGCCCGCTCGGCCACCGTGTCGGCGTGCTGCCGTCCGCTGGTGACCACCTCGTCGAGCTGGAGATGGACGGAGCGGAAGCGCGGACCGATGACGTTCCAGTGCACCTGCTTCGCGACGAGGGAGAGATCCACCAGGTCGACGAGCGCTCCCTGCAGGGCGTTCCCGACGATGCCGCGGTCCTCGTCGGACAGTGTGCTCTTGACGACAGACATCCAGATACTCCTGTTCGGGCGATTTATCCGATTTAGTCATCGTACAAATGAATCGCCCGTTCCGAGCTGCCCGGACGGTCCGGCCGAGCGCCCGCCGAGGCCCGGTCCGCCGCGCACACCCGCCCCCGTACGGGCAGCACAAAGCCCCGGCAGGCTGCTGCCCGCCGGGGCTTCGATGCGTACGAACAGGGGTGTCAGGCCGCGACGACATCCACGACGTCTGCCGGGGACTTGATGGTCACGCGGTCCTCCGGCACACCGGCCAGGGACGTGACGGACACCGAATTGAGCTTCGGCCGCACCGGTGCGGGCACCGGGTCGCTCGCGGCCGCGGACGCTGCCAGCTCGGCGAGTGCCAGCTCGTCGCTGACCTCCCGCATGAGCTCGGACATGCGCACATCCAGCGCGTCACAGATCGACGAGAGCAGTTCGGAGGAGGCCTCCTTCTGCCCCCTCTCGACCTCGGACAAATAGCCGAGCGATACCCGGGCGGAGGAAGAGACCTCGCGCAGGGTTCGGCCCTGGCGCTGACGCTGTCGGCGCAGCACGTCACCCAGCAGGCGACGAAGCAGAATCATCGCTGGCTCCCTCCTCGGACCTCGGATCCGGATCCTTCTCGCCCCACCGTACCGCCTCGGGCGGTACCAGTGCCGGGCGCAAGTACGTGTTCACTCAGGGCTGCAAACATCCATTCCCCCCGTGTTGTTCCGTATCCTGTGCCCGCGTATTTTCTGTCAGTTCGCTCAACAACAGTGCGAGCACGGCGCGAATGGTGTCCTGGCGGATCCGGTCACGATCCCCCGCCAGCGACAGCCGGCGCACCGCTCCGGCACCGCCCGGTCCCTGGACCGCCACGAAAACGGTGCCCACCGGATGCCCGTCCTGAGGATCGGGGCCGGCCACCCCTGTGGTGGCAAGGCCCCAGTCGGCGCCCAGCACCCGCCGGACACCGCCCGCCATCTGCCGGGCGACCTCGCCGTCCACGGCACCGCGCGCGGCCAGCAGGGCGCCGTCCACGCCCAGCACCTCCCGCTTGACCTCGGTCGCATACGCCGTGACCGAGCCCCGGACCACCCTTGAGGCCCCCGGAACCGCGGTCAGCGCGCCCGCCACCAGTCCACCGGTCAGCGATTCGGCCACGGCCAGGCTCTGGCCCCGCCCGGCGAGCATCTCCAGCACCCCGGCGGCGGCAGAACCCGGCCCGCTCACCGGGCCGCGTCCCGCTCGGCGCGCACGGCCCGCTCCCGGGCCAGCCCGGCCCGGCGCAGCACCACGGCCTGCCGGACGTAGTCGAGTCCGGTGACGACGGTCAGCACCACGGCCACCGCCATCACCCACCAGCGGAAGGTGGCCAGCGGGCCGGTCAGCACCAGGACGTACATACCGACGGCGGTGCCCTGCGCCAATGTCTTGATTTTGCCGCCACGACTGGCCGGAATGACCCCGTGCTTGATCACCCAGAACCGCATCAGCGTGATGCCGAGCTCCCGGAAGAGGATCACTCCGGTCACCCACCAGGGCAGATCACCCAGCACCGACAGACAGATCAGCGCGGCCCCCATGATCGCCTTGTCCGCGATCGGGTCGGCGATCTTGCCGAAGTCGGTGACCAGGTTGTAGGCGCGCGCCAGATGCCCGTCGAAAATGTCGGTGATCATGGCGACGGCGAACGCGGCCCAGGCAAAGACGCGCCAGACCGGATCCGTTCCGTCGTCGTGCATCAGCAGCAGCACGAAGGCCGGGACCAGCACCAGCCGCAGCATCGTCAGGACGTTGGCGATGTTCCACAGCCCGGCCTGCCGGACGACCGGCGCCGTGCGCGGGCCACCAGCTGCGGATGCCGGGACTCCGGTCATCTGCCCGCCTCCTCGGTACACCCCGTGCCCTCCAGCGACAGCACCTCCGCGACGAGGTCCACCCCCTCGCTCGCCACCACCTTTGCTTCGACCATACGACCGGGCGCCAGTTCCTGGTCGGTCGACAGCAGGGTGACGCCGTCGGTCTCCGGCGCCTGGTGCGCGGCCCGCCCGACGACACCGTCCTCGTCGTCGGTCCGGTCGACCAGCACCCGCACCGTCTCGCCGATCCGCTCCTCGGCGCGCTGCGCGGTCAGCTCCTCGGCCAGCCGCGACACCCGCGCCAGCCGCTCGGCGACCACGTCCGGGTCGACCTTGTCCCCGTACGAGGCGGCCTCGGTGCCGTCCTCGTCGGAGTAGCCGAAGACGCCGATGGCATCGAGCCGGGCCTCGGTGATGAACCGCTCCAGCTCCGCCAGGTCGCTCTCGCTCTCGCCGGGGAAGCCGACGATGAAGTTGGAGCGGGCACCGGCCTGCGGCGCCTTGGTGCGGATCGTCTCCAGCAGTTCCAGGAAGCTCTCGGTGCCGCCGAAGCGGCGCATGGAGCGCAGCACACCGGGCGCCGAGTGCTGGAAGGACAGATCGAAGTAGGGCGCCACCTTGTCGGTACCGGTCAGCACCTCGATCAGGCCGGGCCGCATCTCCGCGGGCTGCAGATAACTGACCCGGATCCGCTCGATGCCGTCGACGGCGGCCAGCTCCGGCAGCAGCGTCTCCAGCAGCCGGATGTCGCCGAGGTCCTTGCCGTAGGAGGTGTTGTTCTCGGAGACCAGCATGATCTCCTTGACCCCCTCCCCGGCCAGCCAGCGCGTCTCCCCGAGCACATCGGAGGGCCGGCGGGAGATGAAGGAGCCGCGGAAGGACGGGATGGCGCAGAACGAGCAGCGCCGGTCGCAGCCGGAGGCCAGCTTCACCGAGGCCACCGGGCTGCTGCCGAGACGGCGGCGCAGCGGCGCCCGCGGCCCGGAGGCCGGTGCGAGGCCCTCCGGCAGATCCTCGGGCGGAGTGTCCTGGGCGTGGCCGGGCAGCGCGACCTCGGCGGCGTCCTGGCGCTCGGCCGGGCTGATCGGCAGCAGCTTGCGGCGGTCGCGCGGGGTGTGCGAGGCGTGGATGCCGCCGCTCAGGATGGTCTGCAGGCGGCCGGAGATGTCGCTGTAGTCATCGAAGCCGAGCACACCGTCCGCCTCGGGCAGCGCCTCGGCGAGCTCCTTGCCGTAGCGCTCGGCCATACAGCCGACGGCCACCACGGCCTGGGTTCTGCCCTGATCCTTCAGATCGTTGGCTTCCAGCAGGGCATCGACGGAGTCCTTCTTGGCGGCCTCGACGAAACCACAGGTGTTGACGACGGCGACATCGGCTTCGGCGGCTTCCTCGACGAGCTCCCAGCCGTCCGCTGCCAGGCGGCCTGCGAGCTCCTCCGAGTCCACCTCGTTACGGGCGCAGCCAAGAGTGACAAGGGCGACGGTACGGCGTTCGGGCATAGGCCTCAGCCTACTTTGTCCCGGCCACCCCCTTGGCGCGCAGGTCTCCACCGCCGGCCCCGGACCCCCGGGCCGGGCGGCGGACGCCCCCTGAGAAGGGCACTCAGCCCGCCTGGGGATCCCCAGGCGTGTAGCTGAGCCGCTCGACGGTGCCCTTCTCGCCGACCCGCTTGACCTCCTTGCCGTTGACGTACAGCTGCACGGCTCCGGCGTTACCGAGGACCAGGTCGATCCGCTTCTTGTCGGTGATGGTCTTGGACTCGCCCCGCTTGAGCAGACCGTCCTCCAGGAGCTTGCCGTTGGCGTCCTTGGCGGAGATCCAGCTCTGGCCGTCGCGGGCGGTCACCTTGATCGTGACCTTGTCCTTCGGCAGCCCGGCAACGGCGCTGTCGGAGGGCTCGGGGTCGGGCTTGATGGGCGGCTTGATCGTGGACGGATGGCGGGTGGGCGCCGGCGCCGGCTTCGCATGGGCGTCGCCGGCCGCGATCGGGCCGCCACCGCTCTTGTCGCCGCCCGTGAAGAGCGTGAAGCCCGCGAAGCCGACCACGGCGACGATCGCCGCGACCATCGCCGCGGTCCAATTGGGGCGGCGCGGCTCGGAGCGGATCCGTTCGGCCTCGAAGAGCGGCGCGGCGGGGGTCGGCGCGGGCCGGCCGCCGTGCTCGGCGTCGAACTGGTCGATCAGAGGTCGGGGGTCGAGGGATACGGCGCGGGCGAGCGCCCGGATGTGCCCCCGGGCGTAGACGTCGCCGCCACAGCGGGAGAAGTCGTCCTGCTCGATCGCGTGCACGAGGGGAATGCGCACCCGTGTCGTCGTACTGACCTCTTCGACGGTCAGTCCCGCTCCGATACGGGCCTTCTGGAGGGCAGCACCGACGGAAGGCCGGTCTGCTTCGGGGGAGTTGCCGATGGACACGGAGGCGCCTTTCGAGCGTGTAGCCACCTGCTGGAAGCTCAGTCTAGGGGTGGAGCGAAAGGGTCGGGCAAGCGGGAGAGCAGACTTTGTACGCCATCGGAACGCCGTCGGCGGTGCCCTGGGGCTCGATGGTGAAGCATCGTTCCCTCATCTCCCTCAACTTGACGTATCAGCAGGAGAAACGGTTGCTTTCTGCTCGCGTACGGGTGACCCGGATGTCTGTGCTACTCGGTAGCCTCCCCCCGGATCACCGCCAGCACTCCGTCCAGTTCGTCAGGCTTCACAAGAACGTCACGAGCCTTCGATCCCTCACTCGGCCCGACGATGTTCCGCGACTCCATCAGGTCCATCAGCCGCCCGGCCTTGGCGAACCCCACCCGCAGCTTGCGCTGGAGCATCGACGTCGACCCGAATTGGGTGGAAACCACCAGCTCAGCGGCCTGGCACAACAGATCGAGGTCATCGCCGATGTCCTCGTCGATCTCCTTCTTCTTGGCCGTCCCGACGGTGACGTCGTCCCGGAAGACGGGCGCCATCTGGTCCTTGCAGTGCTGGACGACGGCCGCGACCTCCGCCTCGGTCACGAACGCGCCCTGCATGCGCACCGGCTTGTTGGCGCCCATCGGCAGGAACAGTCCGTCGCCCTTGCCGATCAGCTTCTCGGCGCCCGGCTGGTCGAGGATGACCCGGCTGTCGGCGAGCGACGAGGTGGCGAACGCGAGCCGGGAGGGCACATTGGCCTTGATCAGGCCGGTGACCACATCGACGGACGGGCGCTGGGTGGCGAGCACCAGATGGATGCCTGCCGCGCGGGCGAGCTGGGTAATGCGGACGATCGAGTCCTCCACATCGCGCGGCGCGACCATCATCAGGTCCGCCAGCTCGTCGACGATCACCAGCAGATACGGGTACGGCGCCAGCTCGCGCTCGCTGCCCTCCGGTGAGCTGACCTTGCCGCTGCGCACCGCCTCGTTGAAGTCGTCGATGTGCCGGAAGCCGTAGGCCGCGAGATCGTCGTAGCGCAGGTCCATCTCGCGCACCACCCACTGCAGCGCCTCGGCGGCCCGCTTGGGGTTGGTGATGATCGGCGTGATCAGATGCGGGATGCCCTCGTACGCGGTCAGCTCGACGCGCTTGGGGTCGACCAGCACCATCCGGACGTCCTCCGGCGTGGCCCGCACCATGACCGAGGTGATCAGGCAGTTGATGCAGGAGGACTTGCCGGAGCCGGTGGCACCGGCCACCAGGACGTGCGGCATCTTCGTCATATTGGCCATGACGTAGCCGCCCTCGACGTCCTTGCCGAGCGCCACCAGCATCGGATGCTCATCGCCCGCGGCGTCGGCCAGCCGCAGCACATCGCCGAGGTTGACCATCTCGCGGTCGGTGTTGGGGATCTCGATGCCGACCGCGGACTTGCCGGGGATCGGGCTGATGATGCGGACGTCGGGGCTGGCCACCGCGTAGGCGATGTTCTTGGCCAGCGCGGTGATCTTCTCGACCTTGACGGCCGGGCCGAGCTCGACCTCGTAGCGGGTGACCGTCGGGCCCCGGGTGAAACCGGTGACCGCGGCATCGACCTTGAACTCCTGGAAGACCGTGGTCAGCGCGGTCACTATGGCGTCGTTCGCGGCACTGCGGGTCTTGCCGGGCCCGCCCCGCGAGAGCAGGTCCAGCGAGGGCAGCGAGTAGGTGATGTCGCCGGACAGCTGGAGCTGCTCGGCGCGGGCCGGCAGCTCGCCCGAGTGCTCCGGCGGGGCCTTGGTGAAGTCCGGCACGGCGGGCGTGCGCTCGGCCGCGGGCGGCTCCGCGCCGCGGGCCGGCGGCACCGTGCCGCTCTCCCCCGCGGTGTCCTCGCCGTCGTGGCCCCGGCGCTCCCCGGAGATGCTGCTGCTGAGGCCGGCGACGAGCGGTGAGGGCTGGACGCCGTGCAGCACCGCGCCGTCCAGCGCGGCGGCGGCCGCGGCGGCGACATCCACCGCGTCCATCGGCCGGTCCGGGGCGGGCGGTGCGGAGGTCCGGCGCGGCCGGCGCCGCTTGGCCAGGGCCGCTTCCTCTATCGCGTCCGGATCGTTCGCGGCCGGTGCGGCGGCGCTGCGGCGCGGCTTGCGGGCGGGCTGCTCGCGCCACTCCTCCGCATAGTCCTCGACTTCGTCGTAGTCCTCCTCGGCCACCACGGGGTGCACCACACCGAGCTTGATGCCGAGCGCCCGCAGCCGCTGCGGGATGGCGTTCACCGGCGTCGCGGTGACCACCAGCAGCCCGAAGAGGGTGAGCAGCGCCAGCAGCGCCACCGCCAGGGTCTGTCCGACGGTGAAGATCAGCGGCTTGGACGCGACCCACCCGAGATAGCCGCCGGCGTCCTGTATGGCGGCCAGACCGTCGTCCCGGCCCGGCGAGCCGCAGGCCATCGCGACCTGCCCGAGGACGCCGACGACCAGGGCGGACAGCCCGATGACGATCCGGCCGTTGGCCTCCGGCTTCTCAGGGTGCCGGATGAGGCGTACAGCGATGCCGCCCAGCAGTATCGGCACGACCAGATCGAGCCGGCCGAACGCCCCGGTCACCAGCAGTTCGACGAGATCGCCCACCGGGCCGCTGAGATTGGACCAGGTACCCGCCGCGATCACCAGCGCCAGCCCGAGCAACAACAGTGCCAGCCCGTCCTTGCGGTGCGCCGGATCGAGGTTCTTCGCGCCGCGGCCCACACCGCGGAACATCGCCCCGATGCCGTGCGCGAGCCCCAGCCAGCAGGCGCGGGCGAGGCGGTAGACACCACCGGTGGGTGACGGCGCCGGTTTGGGAGCGGGCTTCTTGGCGGGGGCCCTCTTGGCCGGTGCCTTCTTCGCCGCCGCCTTCTTGGCCGGTGGCTTGGCGGGCGATTTCTTCGCAGCGGTCTTCTTGGCGGCGCCCACGGTCCGTCCGGCGCGCTGCTTCGAGGGGCCCGCCGTGCTCTGGGTTCCCTTGCCGGACGTACGTGAGGCCATGGCGACGAGATTACAGGCGAAAGCAGGCATGACACGAGCGCACGGCGCTTCACCCGAACGTGTCGCGCGCCCGTCTCATGAAGGGGCGTCAGTTCACCCCGTGGCGCTTCCCGACCCCGGCTCCAGGGCGTCCAGTGCCCTGCGCAGTCCGGTCAGTTTGCGCTCCAGATGCGCCGCGGTGGCCACCGCCGCCGCGTCCGCCGTCTCGTCCAGCTGCTTGGACAGCGCCTCGGCCTGCTCCTCGACCGCGGCCAGCCGCGCGGAGAGCTCGGCGAGCAGCCCCGCGGACTCCCTCGCCTCGTCGGCGCTCGGCCGCCCGCCCTCCAGCTGCAGCCTCAGCAGGGAGGCCTGCTCCCGCAGTTGGCAGTTCTTCATGTACAGCTCGACGAACACCGAGACCTTGGCCCGCAGCACCCACGGATCGAACGGCTTGGAAATGTAGTCCACCGCGCCGGCCGCGTATCCGCGGAAGGTGTGATGCGGGCCGTGGTTGATGGCCGTGAGGAAGATGATCGGGATGTCGCGGGTCCGCTCGCGCCGCTTGATGTGCGCGGCGGTCTCGAACCCGTCCATCCCCGGCATCTGCACATCGAGCAGAATCACCGCGAAATCGTCCGTGAGCAGTGCTTTGAGCGCTTCCTCCCCGGACGATGCCCGCACCAGTGTCTGATCGAGCGCAGAGAGGATCGCCTCCAGCGCCAGCAGATTCTCCGGCCGGTCATCGACCAGGAGGATCTTGGCCTTCTGCACCATGGCCCGTCCTCCTCGCCCCGGCATGGAACCGGACGCCGCCCCAGGGGACGACTCCGTCACGCCGCCCGTCCTTGTGCCGGTCATGGTAGCTGCACCCCGCCTGTCGCCACACCCTGTCACCGCGATGTCACTGTGCACGTAGCAGAAACGCAGACAGAGACCAGAAGGTTCCCCGTATCCCACGCTTCCACACGTCCACGGCAACACTGAGTCAGCACGCGATGATCCCCTTACGCCTCCATACTGGACGCTCCGTCACTCCGCGCGCATCCATTGCTCCATGACCGACAACAGATGATCGGTATCCACCGGCTTGGTCACGTAGTCGGAGGCTCCGGAGTCGATGCTCTTCTCCCGGTCGCCCTTCATCGCCTTCGCGGTCAGCGCGATGATGGGCAGTCCGGCGAACTGCGGCATCCGGCGGATCGCCGCCGTGGTCGCATAGCCGTCCATCTCCGGCATCATGATGTCCATCAGGACCAGGACGATGTCGTCGTGCTGCTCCAGCACCTCGATGCCCTCGCGCCCGTTCTCCGCGTACAGCACCGACAGCCCGTGCTGCTCCAGGACACTGGTGAGCGCGAAGACATTGCGGATGTCGTCATCGACGATCAGCACCTTCTCGCCGTGGAAACCGCCCTCGAAGGCCGGGTCCACCAGATCCTGGCCGTTGCCGATCCAGGGCTCCTCCGCGGGTGCCTGCGGGGCCGGCTGCGGCGGCGCCTGCGGGGCCGGCTGCGGAGCCGGGGACGGCTGCCGCCCGGAGAGCTCGAAGCGCCGCGGGGTCCCGGAAATCGCCCGGCGGCGGCGCCGGTTGAGACTGGAGCCCTGCTCGTGGTCCAGCTGCTCCTCGGCCTCCTGCTGCCCGACCTCCACCTCGCGCGCCTCCGCGTCCATCGCGATCCCGCCGGCCACCAGCTGCGGGTAGCCCTGCGGCGGCAGCCCGCCCGGGTTGTGCGGCAGGTAGAGCGTGAACGTGGAGCCGCGGTTGGGCTCGCTCGCGGCATGGATCTCGCCGCCCAGCAGCCGGGCGATCTCCCGGCTGATGGACAGCCCCAGGCCCGTACCGCCGTACTTGCGGCTGGTCGTGCCGTCCGCCTGCTTGAACGCCTCGAAGATGACCCGCATCTTGCTGGACGCGATGCCGATACCGGTGTCGGTCACCGAGAAGGCGATCATGTCCGCGTCCGGGTCGCGCAGGGAACCGTGCTCCAGCAGCTGCTCCCTGATCGCCACCGGAACATCCGCACCGGCCGGCCGGATCACCAGCTCGACGGCGCCGCTGTCGGTGAACTTCACCGCGTTGGACAGCAGATTGCGCAGCACCTGCAGCAGCCGCTGCTCGTCGGTGTGCAGCGTCGCCGGCAGCTCCGGGGAGACCCGCACGGAGAAGTCGAGTCCCTTTTCCGCGGTGAGCGGCCGGAACGTCGCCTCCACGTAGTCGACGAGCTGGACCAGCGCGATCCGCGTCGGGCTGACGTCCATCTTGCCGGCCTCGACCTTGGACAGGTCCAGAATGTCGTTGATCAGCTGGAGCAGGTCGGAACCGGCGCCATGGATGGTTTCGGCGAATTCGACCTGCTTCGGGGAGAGATTCCCCTCGGCATTATCGGCCAGCAATTTGGCCAGAATCAGCAGGGAGTTGAGCGGCGTACGCAGCTCGTGCGACATGTTCGCCAGGAACTCCGACTTGTAGCGCATCGAGACCGCGAGCTGCTCGGCACGCTCCTCCAGGACCTGCCGCGCCTCCTCGATCTCGGTGTTCTTCACCTCGATGTCGCGGTTCTGTGCGCGCAGCTGCTCGGCCTTCTCCTCCAGCTCGGTGTTGGACAGCTCCAGCGCCTTCTGGCGGCTCTCCAGCTCGCCCGACCGCTCCTTGAGCTGCTCGGTCAGCTCCTGCGACTGCTTGAGCAGCACCTCGGTCTTGGTGTTCACCGAGATGGTGTTGACGCTGGTCGCGATCATCTCGGCGATCTGGCTGAGGAAGTCCTTCTGGATCTGGGTGAACGGCTGGAAGGACGCCAGCTCGATCACCCCGAGCACCTTGTCCTCGAACAGCACCGGCAGCACGATCACATTCGCCGGCGGCGCCTCACCCAGCCCGGAGGCGATCTTGAGATAGCCGGACGGGACGTTCTCCACCAGGATCGTGCGCCCCTCCTCCGCGGCCGTGCCGATCAGCGTCTCGCCCGGCCGGAAGGTCGTCGGCATCCCGCCCATGGCGTAGCCGTACGAGCCCATCAGCCGCAGCTCGTACGCGCCGGCCTCGCCGCCGTCCGCGCCGATCTCCTGGCTGTCGGGCTGCGCCGCGAGGAAGAACGCGCCGTGCTGGGCGGAGACCGCGGGCGAGAGCTCGCTCATGATGAGCGTGGCGACGTCCTTGAGGTCGCGCCGGCCCTGCATCAGACCGGAGATCCGGGCGAGATTGCCCTTGAGCCAGTCCTGTTCCTCGTTGGCGAGGGTGGTCTCCCGGAGCGTGGAGATCATGGTGTTGACGTTGTCCTGGAGCTCCAGGATCTCGCCGGCCGCGTCCACATCGATACGGACGTTGTGATCGCCGAGGGTGACCGCCGCGGCGACCGCGGCGATGGCCCGCACCTGACGGGTCAGGTTGCCCGCCATCTCGTTCACCGATTCGGTCAGGTCCCGCCAGGTACCGGCCACACCGCGCACCTGCGCCTGCCCGCCGAGCTGGCCTTCCGTACCCACCTCGCGGGCCACCCTGGTGACCTGTTCGGCGAACGACGAGAGCTGGTCGACCATCGTGTTGATGGTGGTCTTCAGCGCGAGGATCTCGCCCCGCGCATCGATGTCGATCTTCTTGGTCAGATCACCCTTGGCAATGGCGGTGGTGACCATGGCGATGTTGCGGACCTGGCCGGTCAGGTTGTTGGCCATCGAGTTCACGGACTCGGTGAGGTCCTTCCACGTACCGGCGACGCCGGGGACGCGGGCCTGACCGCCCAGGATGCCGTCGGTGCCCACCTCACGGGCCACCCGGGTGACCTCGTCGGCGAACGACGACAGCGTCGTGACCATCGTGTTGACCGTGTCGGCGAGCTGCGCGACCTCGCCGCGCGCCTCGACTGTGACCTTCTTGGTCAGGTCTCCGTTGGCGACCGCCGCCGAGACCTGGGAGATGTTGCGCACCTGGATGGTCAGGTTGTTGGCCATCAGGTTCACGTTGTCGCTGAGATCCAGCCAGATACCGGTGGCACCCGGCACCCGCGCCTGACCGCCCAACTGCCCCTCGGTGCCCACTTCACGGGCCACCCGGGTCACCTGCTCGGCGAATGACGACAGCTGGTCGACCATCGTGTTGACGGTCGTGACCAGTTCGAGGATCTCGCCCTTGGCGTCGACGGTGATCTTCTTGGAGAGATCACCGCGGGCCACCGCGGTCGTCACCTCGGCGATGTTGCGCACCTGCGAGGTCAGGTTGTTCGCCATGAAGTTGACGGACTGGGTGAGGTCCTTCCACGTACCGCTGACGCCCTGCACCTCGGCCTGGCCGCCCAGGATGCCCTCGGTGCCCACCTCGCGGGCGACCCGGGTGACCTGCTCCGCGAACGAGGAGAGCTGGTCGACCATGGTGTTCAGGGTGTTCTTCAGCTCCAGGATCTCGCCCCGGGCGTCCACGTCGATCTTCTGCGACAGATCACCGCGCGCGACCGCCGTGGCGACCTGCGCGATGTTCCGGACCTGAGCCGTCAGGTTGCCGGCCATGCCGTTCACGGAGTCGGTCAGATCGCGCCAGACACCCGCGACGCCCGGCACCTGTGCCTGGCCGCCCAGCCTGCCGTCCGTACCGACCTCCCGGGCGACCCGGGTGACCTGGTCGGCGAAGGCGGAGAGCTGATCCACCATCGTGTTGATGGTGTTCTTCAGCTCCAGGATCTCGCCGCGCGCGTCCACGTCGATCTTCTGCGACAGGTCGCCCCGGGCGACCGCCGTCGTCACCTGCGCGATCTGCCGCACCTGTGAAGTCAGGTTCCCCGCCATGAAGTTGACGGAGTCGGTCAGTTCCTTCCAGGTGCCGCTGACGCCGTCCACCCGGGCCTGGCCGCCCAGCCGGCCCTCCGTGCCCACGTCCCTGGCCATCCGGGTGACCTGGTCGGCGAACGAGGACAGCTGATCCACCATGGTGTTCACGGTGTTCTTCAGCTGCAGCATCTCGCCGGAGACATCGACGGTGACCTTCTGCGACAGATCACCGTTGGCCACCGCGGTCGTGACCTGCGCGATGTTGCGCACCTGCCCGGTCAGGTTGCGGAAGGCGGTGTTCACGGAGTCCGTGAGGTCCTTCCACGTCCCCGCGGCACCGGGCACCGCCGCCTGGCCGCCCAGCTCGCCCTCGACGCCGATCTCCCGCGCCACGCGCGTCACTTCGGCGCCGAACGACGACAGCTGACCCACCATCGTGTTGACGGTGTTCTTCAACTCCAGCATTTCACCGGCCACATCGACGGTGACCGTCTGCGAGAGATCACCGTTGGCGACCGCCGTCGTCACCTGCGCGATGTCCCGCACCTGCGCCGTCAGGTTGCGGAAGGCGGTGTTCACCGAATCGGTGAGGTCCTTCCACGTACCGGCCGCGCCCGGCACCTGCGCCTGACCGCCGAGCTGGCCCTCGGCGCCGACCTCGTTCGCCACCCGCGTCACTTCGTCCGCGAAGGTCCGCAGCGTCTCGGTCATGGTGTTGATCGTGTCGGCCAGCTGCGCGACCTCGCCGCGTGCACTGACCGTGACCTTCTGCGACAGATCGCCGTTCGCGACGGCGGTGGTGACCTGGGCGATCCCGCGCACCTGCGCGGTGAGGTTGCCGGCCATGAGATTGACCGAATCCGTCAGGTCCTTCCACACGCCGGCGACGCCGGGGACCTGCGCCTGACCGCCGAGTTCGCCCTCCGTACCGACCTCGCGGGCGACCCGCGTCACCTCGGAGGCGAACGAGGAGAGCTGGTCCACCATCGTGTTGACGGTGTTCTTCAGCTCCAGCATCTCGCCGGCGACATGGACGGTCACCTTGCGCGACAGATCACCCTTGGCCACCGCGGTGGTGACGAGAGCAATGTCACGCACCTGCGCCGTCAGACGGGACGCCATGGTGTTGACGGATTCCGTGAGGTCCTTCCACGAACCCGACATTCCGCGCACCCGCGCCTGACCGCCGAGCTTGCCCTCCGTACCGACCTCACTGGCCACTCTCGTGACCTCGTCGGTGAACGCGGAGAGCTGATCCACCAGCCCGTTGACCGTACGGCCGACCTTCAGGAATTCACCCCTCAGGGGGTGCTCCGAAGAGCTGTCCGAACTGCGCGAGCGCAGATCCATCCGCTGTTCCAGGTCGCCCTCGGACACCGCCGACAGCACCCGTCCCACCTCGGAGACGGGCCGTACGAGGTCGTCGACCAGCGCATTCGAGGCGTCGATGGCCGCGGCCCAGGAGCCCTCGGCGGCGCCGACCTCCAGCCGTTCCGTGAGCTTTCCCTCACGGCCGACGACCCGGCGCACCCGCGCCAGCTCGCCCGTGAGATGCAGATTGCGGTCCGCCACCTCGTTGAAGACCGCCGCGATCTCCGACATGACGCCATCGCCGGAAACCGTGAGCCGTTTGCGGAAGTTCCCGTCCCGCATGGCCACCAACGCGACCAACAGCCGATTCAGCGCAGCCGTATCCACTTCGGTCGTCCCGTTGTTCCGGGATCGTCCGCCTTTCGCGCGTGTGCTTGCGCCCCGCGCCGCTGCGCCAGACTCCACGTTGTCCCTCCCGCAGGGTCGACCGTTCTACCCGGGCTTTCTCTTGATACTTGCCCAGTGTTTCACCATGGCTCAACCAGGCCATAACAGTTCGGCAGCATCGCACACCGTCCCGGTGCACGATTGGGGCGGAAACACACGTGACCGGCATCCTTGGGTGCGGCGAAGGTAAGTAACCTGGCATACGGCTGTCCACCGCCCCGGCCATCGAGCGCCGGCGGTGGGGCGAGCACAACAGGTATTCGGAGGGGCGCCGCGACCATGGGGGAGCAGATCACCGACACACGCATGAGGAGACCAGTGATCACCGCGCGGGCCGCCGCAACCTTCGAGCCGGTCGGGCGCTCGGTCGCCACTGCCCGTGCATTCGTCCGCGACACTCTCCAGGGCTGGGGCTGCGCCGACATCGTCGACGACGCCGTCGTCCTGACGAGTGAGCTGGTCACCAACGCCGTGGTGCATGCCGGCACCGCCGCCGATGTGCTGTGTCTGCGCAACGACGGCGGAGTACGGATCTCCGTCGCCGACCGCTACCCCGAACGGGAGATTCCGCTCCAGAACGCCGTCCAGGTCGTCGTCCACCCCGACCGCGAGGGCGGCCGCGGCCTGCTGCTGTGCGGCGCACTGGCCTCCCGCTGGGGCGTCGAGTACACCGCCGCACAAAAACACGTGTGGTTCCAGCTCGATCTCCCCGAGCGCCCGGCCGGCACCCGTTCCGCGGGCCCCGCGCTGCCCGTCGACGCCCTCCCGGTCACCGACGCCCGCGTCCGCGTCGCCGTGATCCAGATCGACCGCGGCGGCTGCGTCAGTTTCTGGAACGAGGACGCCCAGGACCTCTTCGCCTACGACCCCGAGCAGGTCATCGGCAAACCGCTCACCGACTTCGCCGCCTGGCCGCACACCCCCGGCACCGGCACCGGCATCGTCGAGGCGCTCCAGCTGTCCCGCTGGGAGGGCTCCTACGGCATAAGGGGCGCCGACGGCCGGGTCGTCCCCGTCTACGCCTCCCACCTGCGCGTCCGCGACGCCGACGGCGAGGCCTCCACGGTCTGCCTCCTGGTGCGCGACCACGAACGCGCGATCCTGCAGAGCCCCCAGCGCACACCCGCCCCGGACGCCGCCTCCCAGACCGCCCAGTCGGAGGGACGCCCCTCCGACCCGTTCGAGGTCTTCATCGGCTCCCCGGCCCCGGACGACCTCGACGGCCTGCTCCAGCGCACCGTCGAACGCGCCCGCGACATGCTCGACGGCGATGCCGCCTACCTCCTCCTGGCCACCGACGACGAGACCGAGCTGGAGGTCCGCGCCTCCACGGGCCTGCCCTCCGCCCGGCAGCGGTTCGCCCGCGTCCCCGTCGAGGCCGGATCCGGACGCTACGGCTCCGCCCGGATGCCCGCCGTCCACGAGGACCTCACCGCCGTCCCCGGCGCCGTCCCCCTCCTCAGCGGCACGGGCATGCGCTCGGTCGTCACCGTCCCGCTGAAGGTCGAGGGCCGGCTGACCGGCTCCCTCGGCGTCGCCGCGGAGGGCGCCGGCCGCTACACGAACGAGGAAGCGCTACGGCTCCAGTTCGCCGCCGACCGCATCGCCCTCGCCGTCGAACGCGCCCGCCTGACCGAGCTGGAGAAGCTGCGCCGCGGCTCCCTCTCCTTCCTCGTCGAGGCCTCCGACCTGCTGGCCGGCACCCTCGACCGCGACCAGACCCTGGCCCTGATGGCGCAGATGACGGTCCCCACCCTCGCCACGTGGTGCGCCGTCTACACCGTCGCCGACCAGACCTCCGAACCCGAACTCTCGTATGTCCTGCACGAGGACGAGGACCGGATCGACGGCCTCAAGACCCTTCTGATGAAGGTCGATCCGCCCGAGCCGGTGCCCACCCCCGGCGCCCGTGTGTGGACCGCCCCCAGCGACGCCGCCCACGACGCCGCGCTGCGCACCTCGATGCGCAGCCTGGGCCTGGGCAACTCCGCCCGCCCCTCCACCGGTCCGGGCGCCACGCTCGCCACCGCCTCCGCCGTCGGCGGTGAGACCGTCGTGCTCCCCCTCGTCGCCCGCAACCGTGTCATCGGCATGCTCACCCTGGGCAAGCCCACCGAGGAACACTTCCGCCAGGAGATCCTGGAACTCGCCGAGGACCTCTCCCGCCGGGCCGCGCTCGCCCTCGACAACGCCCGCCTCTACTCCGAGCGGACGGCCATCAGCCAGTCCCTCCAGCGCAGTCTGCTGCCCCCTGAGCAGCCCGAGATCCCCGGTGTGGAGGTCGAGGTCATCTACCGCGCGGCCGGCGAGGGCAACGAGGTCGGCGGCGACTTCTACGACATCTTCCCGATCCGTGACGGCGTCTACGGCTTCGCCATCGGCGATGTCTGCGGTACGGGCCCGGAAGCCGCCGCCGTCACCGGCCTGGCCCGGCACGCGCTGCGCCTGCTCGCCCGCGAGGGCTTCGGCGGCCCCGCCGTCCTGGAGCGCCTGAACGCCGCCATCCTCGACGAGGGCGCCCGCAGCCGCTTCCTGACGCTCCTGTACGGCGAACTGTGGCCACAGGACGACGGCAGCGCCGTCCTCAAGGTCGTCTGCGCGGGCCATCCCCTCCCGCTCCGGCTGCGCCAGGACGGCACGGTCGAACCGGCCGCCGAACCCCAGCCGCTCCTCGGCGTCATGGACGACCTGGAGCTCTACGAACAGACCGTCACCCTCGACCCCGGCGACGTCCTGCTGTGCGTGACCGACGGCGTCACCGAACGCCGCGAGGGCACCCGCATGCTCGGCGACGACGGCCTCACCGACGTCCTGACGACCTGTACGGGGCTGACCGCCGGCGCCGTCGCCACCCGCGTACTGCGCGCCGTGGAACGCTTCGCCGCCGAACCCGCCTCCGACGACATGGCCATCCTCGCCATGCGCGTCCCTGAGTTCCAGGCAGGCTGACCAGGGGGGCAGCGGCCCGTGTGAACCGGATCACAGCCCACCGGCCGCTCCTCCTCCCCCCACCTGCACCCTTGCGTACGGTGCAGGGCACCCTTGCCCGCCCTGCACTGGAGTCATCCCCAACGGCCGCCCACGATACGGACCATGACTTCCACACCCGCCGGCTCGCCCGGCGATCTGCTGGCCGTCGTCAGCCAGACCGGTCCGACCGTCACCTTCTTCGACGCCGCCACCCACGAACGCCTCCAGGTGCTGCAACTCCCGCCGCAGCCCCACGAACTCTGCTTCGACCCGGACCACCGGCTGCTGTACTGCGCCAGCACCTACCGCTCCGGCTTCTACCACGCCCACGAAGGCCGGGCCCACCGGATCACCGTCATCGACGTCGACACCCGCACCATCGTCGACACCCTCGACACCACCCCCGACCACGCCCCGCACGGCCTGGCCCTCGACCGCGCCCGCGGCCGCCTGTACGTCAGCGTCGAGGCCACCGACACCGAGCCCGGCGGCGTCCTGGTCATCGACACCCGCACCCACGCCCGCCTCGGCCGCATCTCCACCATGGCCCCCGGCCCGCACTGGTTCGCCCTCACCCCCGACGGACGGTACGGCTACGCCACCAACAAGGAGGCCCCGTTCGTCTCCGTCGTCGACCTCGACCGCGGGGAGTGCACCGGCCGCATCCCCGTCCCCGGCAGCGAGGGCCTCACCATCGCCCCCGACGGCCGTCATGCCTACGTGGCGGCTCCCAAGGCCGACTTCGCCGCCCCGTCCTCGGCACCGACGGGTATCCGCGTCATCGACACCGCCACCCACGAAGTCATCCGCACCCTCCCCACCAAGGGACAGGTGATACCGGTGCACGCGACCTCGACCGGCCTGCTCCTCGCCGGCGAACTGCGCCCGGACACCACACCCGGCGGACCGCTCGGCGCCCAACTCCCCGGAGCCCTGACCGTCTTCCACGCCGATACGCTCACCCCCATCGGTGAGGTCGAGGTCGGCCGGCTCCCCCTCACCATCACCTCCTCCCCCGACGGCCGCCTCGGCTATGTCTCCGGAAATGTCTCCAGCACCGTGACCGTCGTCGACCTCACCACCCTCAGCCCGCTCGCCACCCTGGAAGTCGACCGCACCGACATCCCCGGCGCGCACGGCCTGGCCTATATCGAATCCCCGCAAGGCTGACGCGTACCGCGGCTACCGCGTCCGCATACGACAAAGGCCCCCGCCACTTGGCGGGGGCCTTTCTCCTCTGGAGCCCCAATACGGAATCGAACCGTAGACCTTCTCCTTACCATGGAGACGCTCTGCCGACTGAGCTATTGGGGCGCGGCAGCGGAATAGATATTACCCCAACTCGGCGACAGGTTCGAACCGCCGGGCACCACTCGCTAAAAGGCCGGCTGCAGCAATCCGCCCAGCGCGTTGCACGCACCGACCATCTTGTGCAGCTCCCGCCGCGACATCCCCGCATGCACGGGCAGCGCCAGCGTCTCGTCCACGGCCCGCTCGGTCTGCGGCAGAAACACATCCCGCCGCAGCCCCGGCATCCGGTACACCGGCGCCAGCACGGGCACCCTGCACGCCACACCCTTGGCCCGCAACGTCCGCGCGAACGCGTCCCGGTCCGGCCGCCCGTTGCCCGGCACCCGCACCACGTACTGCTCGTAGGTGTGCCCCGCCGCCGGCGTCGGCGTGCGGACCCCGTTGAGCCTGCCGTCCAGATACGCCGCATGCGCCCGCCGCAGGTCCGCGCCCTCCGGGTCCGCCCCGGGCTCGTCCTCCACCAGCACCAGCAGGCCGTGCCGCTGCCCCACTTCGCGGATCCAGCCGGCGTCCGCCCGCCGCCCGAAGCGGTTGACCGCCACGACAGCGGCGGTCTGACTGGTCACCACGTCCGCCACGGCGGCCGGATCGAGGCAATAATTGTCGCCGTCCACATCGGCGAACACCGGGACCGCGCCCAACTCCACCACGGCCCGGGCCACTTCGGCGCTTCCATACGCCGGCACCACGACCTCATCACCCGCACGCACACCGGCCGACTTGAGCGTTCCTACTGTCCGCATGAAACGGATCCTGGTCAGCTGAGATGAACGTCGAGTGACGCCCACCACCCGGGGGGCAGAACAAAAAAGCTCCGGTCCCTGAACCAAAGGTTCAGGGACCGGAGCTGAAAAATTGTTCGGCGGCGTCCTACTCTCCCACAGGGTCCCCCCTGCAGTACCATCGGCGCTGAAAGGCTTAGCTTCCGGGTTCGGAATGTAACCGGGCG
>NZ_JBEZHQ010000012.1:0-204073 GCF_040650675.1 Streptomyces sp. NPDC048637 | reverse complement strand
TCGGCGTCCGTCAGTTTCGGGGGTCGCCCGATCCGGCGACAAGGGGCCACGTGGTCGTCGATGAACACGTACAGTGCCGCCAGAAGGGCGTCCAGGCTGGTAGTCACACACGAGTCAACGGGCGCCCTTCGCCATGGTCGCGGCCAGCACAAACATCGGACTCATTCATCTAGGCGTCCCGCATCAGATCCGCACCACTTCCCCCTCATTCGACTGGGGGAGAGCGGTCGCGGCGTTCAGGCGGTCACGCTGCTCGGTCTTCCCGCCTGCCCTGGCGAGTGCTCGCCGTCAGGCCGCGCAACGGGCGAAAGCCTGCACCCTGCCGGATTGGTTCGCCTCGTTTGCGAATCGAATCGTCCACCGTCTGTCGCTCACCGCGCGGTTGCCCGTCACGTCGATGCTGGCGGAGGACACGAGCCAGCCACCGCTGACGGCAAAGGTGCCCCTGGGGCAGGTGACCGTGACGGTCTCGGTCTGGTTGGCCCCGATGGACCGGACCGGGCTCTCTGCGGTGACGACGCGGGGGTGGGGGGTTTCGTCATCGGCCATTGCGGGGGACGCCAGGGTGACGGCCAACGCGGGTGCAGCGGCCAGGGCGAGGAGCTTGGTGCGGGACATGCTGTGACCTCTCTGAGTGGTTCGTGCGTTCTCTACGAATCGAACGCACCCGCCCAGGCTAGGAATGGGGCGGACGGAACCGCCATCCGATGCACCCCATCAGAGTGACGAGATGCGTACCTTCGATTACTGATCGTGGTGGCGCTGCCGTCACTACTGCCATTTCGAGATGCTCTGTGACGGTGGGACGTTCATCAGGGGCGGGCCGCCGCGATGCGGCGTCGCAGGGCCGTAGGGGCGGGTGGGCGCCAGGCGGGTTTGCCGCCGGGGCGGCCGTGGACGCCGGCCTCTGCGATGCGGATGCCGCTGACACGAGCACACCAGCACACCAGCACAGGCCAGACGTCCTGACGCGAGCAGTGATCACTGATCACCGGCCGGGCGCGGGGCTTCCTCGGACCGGTGTCGCGAAGCGGGCGATGGCCACTGGCATCCGCAGTGCCCGTGCACGGGCACTGCGGCGAGCGCCAGGAGAACGGCCCGACGACGCCAAGAGCCCTCCCCTTGCCCACGCATGCCAAGCGCGTGCCCCAACCGTGCCCTTCAAGGCGGTGAACAGCGGTCACCACGGGCGCCTTGAGTACGTGCCGACAACGCCTCCAGAGGCGATGAGCCCAGGTCAGGTGGCTTATCGAACCCTGCGACGCCCTTGATTCCCAAGCTCAGAGCGCGGGTTCGATTCCCGTCACCCGCTCCAAAGACGAAGGCCCAGTTCAGTGAGCTAACTCCCCGACTGGGCCGCTGTGTTGTCTGGACCGGGCTGAGCGCTTCGTGCCCGTTGCGTGCCCGAACACCCGGTGACTCACGGGGAATTCGGGTACGTGCCGGGGCCGCCAAACAGGCCACTCGAATCCCCTCGCAGCAGTCAGCTCCCGCCCAAAGCCGCCCCTCCGACCTACGCCCTTCAGTGGCCGTCGCGGACCCCGACGCGTTCGCTTTGCAAGCGAACCCATGAGCTACGTTGAACGCATTTGGCTTGGGTCGTGGGGGTGGATGGCAGTGCAGCAGGGCGACGCCCGGAGGCTGGGGCCCGTGCTGGGACGGATGGGGTGGTGCGTGCTCATGTACATGCTCATCCACACCGCAGCCTGGGTGGCTATCTCGCAGACGGATCGGCGGGAAGACAGCTTCCTGGAAAGCATGCTGCTGGGGCTGGACGTGCTGCCGATCATCGGCATTCCCACCCTGCTCATCGCGGTTTTCGCGGTATCGGTCCACAAGCGCATGGGCGTGGTCCGGTTCCGTGTGCTGCTTGCCCTCCCGCTGATCTTCTGTGCGTGGCCCCTCCTGTACACCGGCCCGGCCGAAAGCGTGTGCCAGGTCATGGCCCAGATCGCATTTGCCGCGCTGATACCTGCGCCGCTCTTCCCCCAGGAGTGGCTCGGTAAGACTGACGGGTAGGGGCGCGCTTCACTGGACCGCCGCTGACATCATCGGCTGACACCAACAGCAGCGACTCCGAGCACTCTTTAGCGATCTCGTCAGCACCGCGATCAGCAGGCCCCGGCTGCATTCCCCTGGCACCGGGGCGTCTGGGACCGACCTGAGCACGAAGGTAGCCCCGACGACTGACATCCCGCTCCCAAGCCAAGGGGGTCCAGCAGTCGCGCGGCCGCGTAGGCACGGCGGTCAGGGGCCGGCAGGCCGCTCCGTCGAGCTTCTGGAGCGGTGCTCACGGCGTGCCCGATCCGTGCCCGACGGGGCGGGGAACCACGGTAGACGGCGGGTGACGGACGAGGCTTCCGGACGTCGCTCCGGCGCCCCTTGTGCCTGGCACTGGTGTCTGTTAGCCGCCCCCTACGAGAGGCACCGGCCCTGTGCCAGGAACCTGAACTTGCCAGCTCCTGGCGGGCATCGCTGCGCGACGACCTGGAGCTGGTCAACAGGGCACCCACGCAGCGGATTTCCGTACGGCAACCAGATCAGCGAGCGGACCACAGCACACCGCGTCCTCCGCACCGCCAGCCCCACCACCGCTACGCCTGTCTCACTCAATTGGGAAGGCATCGGGCTTGCCAGCCGATTAAGACGCCGCCAGGTTGGCGACCTGCTCCCTGCTCGCTCCCGCGCTTCGCCGAACGGGTCCGCCAGACGTGTCCGGTCCTGGCGACAGAACCCGGACGCGTCGCACCGCTCATCGTCATCAGGGAAGTGATGCAGTCGGCGTCGCGCGGAGACCTCGGGAACTCGTCGCCCTCTCCGCACTCTTCCTACCCAGTAGCTTGATCGCATCACCCCGTTGATGCCCCTCGACAACGCGAGGTGTCTCTCGTATCTGCGCCTGTGTCAGCGAAAGTCAGCCATGATGATGATGCTCCTCGCCAATTACCCTGCCGTGCATGCCGCGCTCAGTGCGGAAGGCAGGCACGCCCCTACGACAAGGCAGCTGCCACATCGCCACGCCGCGATGAGAGCAGTGTTCCCCTCGGTGGCTTGAATCGGACGCGTCGGGCAAATGGCCTCCCACAGACCCGGCGGCGGTGTCGAAATCCCCCCAGCCAGCCGCTCGGTGGCTCTGCGCCGGGTGGTGATTGCACTGGCCCGTAAGATGAGCCACACCGTGTGGGGAGCTGAGAATCATCTCGGGCGGGCCAGCAGGGCTTCGCACAGCCTGAGAAGCTGCGGCTTGCCGAACTCTCGGAATGGAGCCGTTTCCCTGGCAGGCGCAGCCCTCCCCGATGAAGAGGTCACAGTGGTCACGACTGTCATGGTGGCAGCCGCATACGACAAGCGTGCCGCGCACGCTGACCCGCACCGATGCCATCGCCGCACCGAGCAGAGTCGGCGAGGCGGAGGCCGCGGCGGTGGTGCGCACGGTGTGCGTGTGACTCAACGCCGTGGAGCCCAACGACTGGTGCAGGCCGCGGTCTACGATCCGAAAATCGAAGCGGGGAAGCTCGGCGGGATCCGACCGCCCGTTCGGGCTAACGCCCGGCCAACGGTAACGTGTGGACGGCTGTGCACAGACACGGGGAACGCCAGGGAGGGTGCATGGGCGGCTATTTCAAGGTCGAGGCAGACAACCTCGGACGCCTGCTGAAGGACCTGCACAACAGCCAGGACAACATGCGCAAGGCGCTGGACGCGCTGAAGGACACCGGCCCGAAGTCGATGGGAGCGGAGGCTCTGGACAACGCCTGCGACGAGTTCCACGACAGCTGGGACAACGCCATCAAGAAGATCGCTGACGGCACCCAGGCCATCGAGGAGAAGCTGAAGCAGGTCAAGCAGAACTATGAGTCGGTTGAGCAGTCACTGCGCGACGCGTTTGCAAAGAACGCCAAGTAGGCGCCGAACAGTTCGCGTTTATCAGAACCGTCCTTTTCTCTCCGACCTCCCACGGGTGAATGAATGACCATGCACGACTTCCCCGCCCTCGGCTTCAACCCGGCGCCCGGTGATCTGGGGTCCGTCGACGCCCTCACCGGCAAGCTCGACTCGGCCAAGCGCTCCCTGGACTCCGCCCACGCCGTCCTGTCCCGCCTCGGCAAGGGCGGCGGCGACTGGGAGGGCGACGCGGCGAAGGCGTTCGCGGGCAAGGTCGGCGACCTGCCCAAGTACGTGAGTGACAGTCGCGATGCCATGCACGACGCCGTCACCCAGCTCCGCTCTTGGCACACCGCTCTCTCCTCGTACCAGACCAAGGGCCGCCAGCACGAGGCCGAGGCCGCCGCGGCCAAGCAGACGGTGGCCACCCGGAAGTCGGAGAACCAGCGCGCACACAACGCTTACAACGAGGCCGCCGCCAACCCGGACCTGCGTCTGGCCGGCACTTACTACACCGACCAGGCTGCCCTGGACGCCGCGCAGAAGAAGATCGACGCAGCGAACGACCGCCTGAACAAGGCGGACACGGCCCTCGACTCCGCCCGCAACCGTCTGGACTCCGCCACCGACGAGCTTGAGGCGATCGTCAAGAGGGCTGAGGAACTCCTAGGCAACCACCAGGACAAGGCCCGGGATATCGCCGACCGCATCCGGCGGGCCACGGAGAACGCGCCGGACCCAAAGTTCTGGGAGAGTCTCGGCGACCTCTTCACCAGCATGGGTCACGGAATCCAAGAGTGGTGCACCAAAAACGCCGACCTGCTCAAGGAGATAGGCGACTGGCTTTCTCTAGCCTCCGGCATCCTGGGTGTCGCCTCGCTGCTGACCCTGTGGTGCCCGCCGCTCTCCGGTGCCCTGGCCCTCGCCAGCGCAGGTGCTTCCCTCGGTGCCCTCGCCACGCACGGGGCGGCAAAGCTCGGTGGGGCGAACGTGAGCGCAATGGACCTGGTGGGGGACGGGGTCGGGGTGCTCCCGTTCGGGAAGTTCGGCTCCGTCGCGATGAAGGGGGCCAAGGTGCCCATGAAGCTGGTACAGGTGGAAGGCCGCACCGTCGCCTCAATCGACAAGGTCAGCAAGATCCGCGCATTGCGGGACGCCGGGTTCACCGGCAAGGCCCTGGAGGGCAAGTCACTCTTCGGGAGGGGGCCGGAGTACGTGGGCGGCAGCAAGATCTTCCAAACCACCGGGGTCGGCAACCGCGTGAAGCTGGCGTGGGCCAGCCACGTTCAGGACGTTGCGGGGGCGAGCTTTAAGGAGGCGGGGCTCAGCAAGGGCCTCACCAAGATCATGGACAGCGGCTTCACCCCCGACGCGGTCAAGACGTCCCTGCGCGGGGCTCTGAGGGCCGACGGCTCCATCGACCCGACCTCCTGGTGGTCCAAGGGCCCGCAGGTGGCCCAGCAGGTGCCGGGCCTCGCCATCGACGGCTACAGTCAGGCCACCGACCCCGGTACGCCGGCTGCGGGGCGGCTCTGATGACCACGGCCCCGCAGAACGTGTCCCTCGCCCTGGACACCCCGGAGGGTTTCCACGAACTGCCGCTGCACCTCCCCCCGGATGTCCTCGACGCCGCCCTGTGGGAGCTTGCGGAGAAGGTTTGGCCGGGTGGTACTGATTTCCAGCGTGAGACCACCGCCGTCATCTACTCCGACCTCACGGCCACCCTGACCGCCGACAACGCTCTTCACGCGTCCGTCGCCTTCTACGAGACGGAGGACGGCACCGCGAGCACCGCTCACCTCCTGGTGCGGGCAGAGGCCGTGGACCCGGAGGCTCCGGAAATCGTCGCCGCCTCGTTCCAGGAGACGCTCTCCTTCGACGAGCATCGCAGCATCGCACGGGTGGACCTGCCCTGCGGCCCGGCTGTGCTCTCCCTGCACGCCACCGAGACGGAGGGCGAGGCCATCCTTCCGGCACTGGATTTCGCCCACGTTGAGTTGTATGTACCCTCTCCGGTCCGAGGCTGGCTGGTGGTGCTCGCCCTCACGACACCGTGCTTCGCCGACCTGCCGCGGTACACGGGTATCCTGCGGCAGATCGGTGAGTCTCTGGTCATCCGCCGGGCGGATGAGGCGGAAGACCTCCCGGAGACACCGGCGGCCGGCGGCGTGCGCGCGGTGTTCGGTTAGGCGGGAGGCATGGTGAGCCGGACTGTGACGGCTGCTTTCGCCGACGAGGAGGAGAAGCTTGCCTGCGAATGCGCACTGCGGTACGTGATCACCGTGGCAACGGCGCGGCCATCGCCTCGGTCTCCGGTTCCGCGCCGTTCCGCGGGAGACTCTTCGAAGACAGTCGGCGCGTCTCCTTCCCCCGCACACCGGACCGCGAGCCGCTCTCCGTCATCGCCCGTCAGAAGCGGGGTTTCATGGTCTCGCACCCGCACGACCGAAACTCGCGCGCCCGGAGTTCCGCGAGCGCCGGGGAGCCACCGTCGTGCGAGGTGTTCCTCCCGGACGGCCGCACACTGCGCCCGCTCGTCGGCCCCTCGCACTTGTTCACCGCGTCGGCATGGTTTCCCCTGAGCACGCTGGGCGGCGCCCAGAACTGACGAGACGAGACACTCCATGACACTCGCCTTCACCCGCCACCGCGACGGCAAGCGCTACGAACTGCGCCTCCGGGGCTCCGCCCCCGTCCACGTCCACCGTGGTGCCCCCAACGACCGCCCCCTTCCCAAGGGATGCAAACCACGCTTCTTCCTCGCCGCTGACGCTGCCGGTGGCTCGCCGCTCGCCGTGGTCGTCCGGAAGGGCGGTGGCCACCTCGCCGTGCTCACCCCGGACCACGAGCACTTGGCCGAACTGCGCCTGCCGCCCAGGAAGAAGCGGTGGCGGCCCGCGTATGAAATCCACCTACCCGACGGGACGGTGCTGCGCGGGCGGGAGGGGACGGTGCCGTCACTGCTCCTGTGCCTGGTGATGTTGCCGTTCGTCCTGCTGTACTTCGTTGGCCTGGTGCTATCCGACTCCCCCGCCGACGACATCACCGCCCCACTGCGGACGGCCTGGAAGCGGCCGGGTCAGCTCGTTGGCCGGGCGGCCCTGACCGAGTCTGCGCGCGGCCGGTTCCGGGTCTTGGATGACCGGCTCGACCGCAGGGTGGCGTACGCACAGGCGGCGGCAAAGTACTGGGAGCGGTAACCCGCTGGCCGACCCCACCGTGTCGCGTTTGGCATCTGACCTCCCTGTCTGACGGCCGCCGTGCCCAATGTTGTGCCAGATGGAGCGGTAAACAGCGGTCATCCAAGAGCATGAGACCGTCCGCTTACAGCTCCCTCAGCACACTGTTTGCGCAGGTCAGGGGTGTGGGTAGCGTGTGAAAGCCCCGTGCCGCGGGTTCGATTCCCGCCACCCGCTCCATAGTTGAGGCCCAGGTCGACGACCTGGGCCTCCCCCTTTGCCTGCATGTCTCGGAGCCGCGCGCCATGCGCGTGCCACAAGTGCCGTAGCGGTGCACCCGATTGGGCCCTACTCAGCCGCCGGCGTCTCGGCGGTCGTGAAAATCCGGTCGAGATGGTGCCGGAGCACCGCGATGGCCGACTCCGGACTCCGCTGGCCCACGAGGATGCTGGTGCCCATGGTCGCCGCCATCGCGAGCAGGCTGATCGCCTCCGTGCGCGCGTCGATGCCGGGACCGGCCAGACCTGACGCCTGGGCCTGTTCGAGCAGGCCGGTCAGGGCGTTCTCGGCGTCGTCGGGGTTGTCGATGAAGGGCTGGGCGGCCAGCGCATCGTCGGTCACGGACAGGATCGAGTAGGAGCTGTAGAGGAGGTGGAAGGTGCGACTCTCCTCATCGGTCGGGAGGGAGGCCAGCAGCAGCGCCTCGATGGTCGCGCGCGGGCCCGGGTTCGGACCGGCAGCGGCAAGGCGGGCGCCCACCCGTGCGGTGAAGCGGTCGGTCAGGTGCTGGAGCCCGTAGAAGAGCAGCTTCGCCTTGGTCTCGAAGTAGTACTGCACAAGCCGCAGGGACACGCCGGCCTCTGCGGCCACGTCGCGCATGCCGACGGCGTGCAGTCCTCGACGCCCGGCGACCTGGATGAGCGCCTCGGCGATCTGGGCGCGCCGTTCCTCGTGGTCCACGCGCTTTGGCATGTGCCGGTGTCTCCGCCCGTCGGTGTGGGGTTCGCGGTCCGGCTCGACCCGGACCCCTTTATGGTACCGCCGTATCATCGCCATGGTACGGTCGTATCACGAAGAACGGATCTCCCCGGAGGTGCTCCCGTGCCCGAGAACACGACCCGTGTGCGCCGCGACGTCGGCCGCTACGTGAACGACGAGCTGCGCGACCGCTACTTCGCCGCCTGCGACGCCGTCTACGCGATGGGTGCGCCCGCCCGCTCCGAGACGGACGTCGAGACCAGCTTCGGCACCACGCACGTCTACCGGTACGGCCCCACGGATCCGGCAGCCGAGTCCCGCACTCCGGTGGTCCTGATCCACGGCGCGGGCTACTGCTCGGCGATGTGGTACCCCAACACCCCCGCGCTCAGCGCAGAACGGCCCGTCTACGCGCTCGACACTCCCGGCGACGCCGGGCGCAGCATCCACCGCGAGCCCATGTGGCAGCCGGAGCGCGCCGCCCAGTGGCTCGACGAGGCGCTCGACGCCCTCGGCCTCGACCGGGTCCACCTGGTCGGCTCCTCGTACGGCGGCTGGCTGGTGCTCAACATGGCCCACCGCCGGCCCGGACGGCTCGCGTCGGTCACCGCCCTCGACCCCGGCGGCCTGGAGAAGGTGGGCCTGCGCTTCTTCGCCTGGGTCTTCGTCGGTCTCTTCGCCAGCTTCGCCCCCAAGGCGCTGCGCCCGCGCCTCGCCTCCTGGCTGGAGCAACCGGTCCTCGTCGTTCCCGAGTTGCGGAGGTGGATCCAGGCGGGCGCCCGCGCCTTCCGGATCCGCCGCCCCGCGCCGCGGCCGCTGACCGAGGACGCGCTGCGCTCCATCCGGACCCCGCTCTACCTCGTCATAGGCAAGCGCAGCCTGCTGGTACACCCGCAGCGGCAGCTGGAGAGGGTGCCGCGGCCGATCCCCGGAGCCCGCGCCGAGATCATCGCCGCGACGGGCCACGGACCGCAGATCGACCACCCCGACGTGGTCAACGCCCGGATGCTGAGCTTCATGGAGGACGTCGACTCCCTCGAACCGGCCGCGGCCGACGGCGTGGTTGACGCGTAAGACCAGTTCAGGCGTTGCGCACCAGATCCGCACCAGAAGGCTCACCGGAAGGCTTCCGGCGGGCCTTGCTGCCCGCACGAGGGCGTCCAGGCCACTCGCGACTTCCTGTTGCCGCTCAAGGTCCGAGTGCTGGTAGATCAGTGCGGCCGCGGCGGCGCCCCTGGCCGCCCTCGTCGCTGACAAAGCCGGCGCCGGAGCCGTCGGGCCCGCGTGACCTCGGCCATCCGGCACTGCGGGATGAGGACACACGGGACAGGCAGGCGGCGAGCCGACCCGACCGCACCGGGCACAGAATGTCGGGTCCGGCACAGTGGGACGTCCCTAGCGTGGAGAGCAGTAAGGGAAGGACGGCCAGGAGTGCTGGAGCGGCTGAATCAGGCCATGGACTACATCGAGGAGCACCTCGATGAGCCCATCGACGCGGCCGAGCTGGCCCGTATCGCCATGACGTCGGAGTACCACTTCCGGCGGATGTTCTCCGCGCTGGCGGGCATCCCGCTCTCCGAGTACATCCGCCGCCGGAGGCTGACGCTCTCCGGGGCCGAAGTGCTTGCCGGGGAGCGGACGTTGCTCGATGTCGCGGTGCGGTACGGGTACAGCTCGGGCGAGGCGTTCGCGCGTGCCTTTCGCGCCGTGCACGGGGTCGGTCCCGGCGAGGCGCGGCGGACGGGTGCGGCGCTGCACTCCCAGCCGCGGATGTCCTTCCGGCTGATCGTCGAAGGGAGCAGCAGCATGCGGTACCGGGTGGTGGAGAAGGACGGGTTCAGGCTCGTGGGCAGGGGGACACAGGTCCCGCTGGTCTACGAGGGGATGAACCCGGCCATCGTGGAGTTCGTCAAGAGCATCGGCAAGGAGACGCTGGGGCGCTGGGAGGCGTGTGCGGCCGGGGAGCCCGGCGGTGTCATGGCCGCCGTCAGCAACCACTCCGCGGACGATGCGGAAGGCACCGAAATCGACTACTTCCACGGGGTGGTGAGCGACGCGGAGGTGCCCGGGGCTTCGGAGAGCCTCGATGTCGAGCCGGGGACGTGGGCGGTGTTCGAGTCCTCGGGCGAGTTCCCGCGGGCGGTCCAGTACCTCTGGCGGGATGTGTATACGCAGTGGTTCCCGTCGAACCCGGCGTACCGGAGCCGGCCGGGTCCGTCGCTCTCGCGCACACGAGTGTCCGACGACGGTACGCACGCGGACGCGGAGGTGTGGATTCCGGTGGAGCGGGTCGGCGGCTGAACCCCGACGCCGACTACGGCTTGCGGAGCAGCCCGCCGTATTCGTACAGCCGCTTGTCTTGCTCCCGGGCCCTCGATGGATCGCGGGGTTGGGAGGTGACGAGAGCCGGGAGGTGACGAGAGCCGGGAGGTGACGAGGGCCGTGCGGGTCCTTCAAGGGTGATCAAGAAGCACGTCCGCACGGCCTCGTCCCCTCCTTCATTCCGCGGCGGAGTTATGCCGCCGGCCGCGCCTGGCTAGGGTGATCGGAAAGTGCGGCGGGTGCTGTGCAGCCAACAGGAGGTGACGAGTGGGGCCATCCGATCCCCCGGTGATACGCGTGCCGGTCGGGGAAGGCTCCGATCGTTGGGTCAGCCGGGCAACATCTCGCCGAGTCCTGCTCGTGGTGCACAATGTCGCCTCTGCCGGACGTCTGCTGGACGTACTGCCGCTGTTCCACGACGACTTCCGGGTCCAACTGCTGATTACCTCGACGGAATCATCCGTATTCCAAGGCGGAACCCGAAGGCTTTTCGCCGAATTGAACCTGCCTGTTATGCCCTGGGCTCAGGCCCTAGTCACCCCCGTGGACCTTGCGATTTCCGCCAGTTTTGGTGGTCAACTGCAGCACCTCAAAGGCAATTTGAGCATTTTGTCCCACGGTGTCGGATACACTAAGAGGCTGGCCAAACCGGGAGCCGGGAGCCGGGAGCCGGGAGCCGGGAGCCGGGAGCCGGGAGCCGGGAGCCGGGAGCCGGGAGCCGGGAGCCGGGAGCCGGGAGCCGGGAGCCGACGTTCGGGCTGTCGCCGGACTGGCTGCTGGCGGATGGCAAACCGTTCGTGGATGGGCTCGTGCTGTCGCATCCGGAACAGCTGGAGCGGTTGCGCCGCGCCTGCCCTGAAGCGGAGAAGGCAGCCGTACTTGCCGGCGACCCCTGTTTCGACCGCATGCTGGCCGCCCGCCCGTACCGGGAGCGGTTCCGGCGCGCTCTGGGGCTGCGCCGCGGACAGCGGCTCATCGTGCTGAACTCCACCTGGAACCCGGAAGGTCTCTTCGGGAACGGCGGTGACCAAGACGTCCTGCCAAGCTTGTTGCCTCGGCTCGCGGCCGAGCTGCCGGCTGACGATTACCGCCTCGCAGCCGTACTGCACCCGAACATTTGGTACGGGCACGGCCCGGGCCAAATCCGCGTGTGGCTGGACCGCGCCCGCCGCAGTGGGCTCACCCTGATCGATCCTGTGCACGCTTGGCGCCAGGCCCTCCTGGCCGCGGACGTCGTCCTGGGAGATTTCGGGGCGGTCACCTACTACGCCGCGGCACTGGGCTGCCCCGTCCTCCTGGCGGCCACCGGGGAGGAGCGGCTGGACCCTGACGCACCGCTCACGGCATTCGTCCGAGAGGCTCCGCGGCTCGACCCGCAGGGTCCGTTGGGCGAACAGCTCGACGAGCTGCCGGCACGACACCGACCGCTCGCCGGGCCTGCCGAGTTCACCACCTCGGCCCCCGGAGCCTCGGCGAAACTGCTGCGGCGTCACTTCTACACACTGCTGGACCTCCCCGAGCCGGCGGCTCCCGCGCTGCTGGAGCCGTTGCCCTTGCCGCAGTACGACCCTCCGCTGCGTACCCATCCGCTGGATGTCCGTGCCCGTGTTCGCGGCCGCGATGTCGTGATCGAGCGGTCCACGGGGCATCCGTATGACGCCGGCGGCGAGGCGCACCGCGCTGTTCACGAGGACACCCGCGATCCGGGCGACCTGGCGACGGCGGACGTGATCTGGCGTGACGGACCGCCGGATGATCCCCGCTTGGGCGGCCCGGCCGCGTGGACGGCGGAAGTGCTCCACCGTCACCCGCACTGCTCCCTCGCCGCGTATGTCAGCGGGCCGGACCGGTGCACGGTGCACGCCCGTGGCCACGGTGTGTTTCAGCTGTCGGCGGGCCCGGCGGCGGACGCCGACCCGGCGGCGTATGCGTCGGCACTGCACGCATGGTTGACGCACGGCGGCGAGGTACCGCCGGGCGGGGCGACGCTCCGGGTGCACCTGGCCGGCAGCGTGCATCCGATGGTGTGCACCAGGTGATGGCTGCTACTCCACGGCTTCGCAGCGCTGCCGGAGGCGAGCGAGGTATTGCAGATGCGGAGTCGCCCCCTCCGGCACGAGCAGACGTTCAGCCTCGGCAATCCTGGCCAGCGCCGCGGCATCGTGGCCGGCGTCGTGCAGCGTCTCGGCGAGGTCGGTGAGGACGCGGCCCCGGTTATACGCCTCGCCCTGTTCCACGAAGAAGGCCAGCGCCCGCTCCAGATGGATGCGGGATTCCTCCGATCGTTCCAGGCCACGAAGGGCGCGTCCCTGGTGGCGCTCAGCAAGGGCGAGGGCCCGTGGCAGGTCCGCCGCGCCGTCCTGTCCCGAGGAGATCCGCCGGTACAGATGTTCCGCCTCGACGAACCGCTCGTAAGCCGCTCCGTACCGCCACTGGCTCAACAACAGCAGCCCCAGCAGTTCCACAGACGATGCTTCGCCCCTTACATGGCCCGCCGCTCGCTCGCCGGCGACGGCGAGGTGCGCCTCGTGGTCGGCTTCCTCCCAACGCCGCAGTTCGCCGAGGCAGTGAGCGAGCTGGAAGTGGAGTGCGGCTGCCGTCCGGGAGCCCGAGTCATGCTCATCGGCGCACCGGGCCGCGATCTGCAGAGCAGGCAGCACCTCGTCCCAGTACCCGGCCTTCAGCTGGAGCGGCCACAGCGCACGGGCCAGCTTCATCGCCGTACCGGGCTGTCCGTACTCGTGGGCGACGGAGACCGCCCGGATCACATTCGCTGCGTCGGCCCGCAGGGCCGCCATGCCCGCGGCTTCATCGACGTACGGCCTGTCGTCCGTCGGGGCGGGCTCGACCCGCCAACTCAGCGGCAGGGCGGCATGTGCGGCGTGCAGTGCTCGGTTCAGCACGCAGTCGAGTGCTCGGGAGACGGCCGCGGCGCACTCCGCAACGCCGTGCTCGGGACCCGCGGCGTCTGTCAGGAGGCGCCGTACCTCAGGGCGGAAGCGGTAGCGGCCGTCGCGCAGGGGCTCCACCAGCGCCGTGTCCGCCGCGTCAGCCAGCATGCGAGGGACTTCCCCGGGCGCGATGCCTGCGGCGGCAGCGGCCAGGTCTGCGTCGAACGCGGGCCAGCCGCCCACCGCAGTCAGCCGGCACAGCCTTGCCGTCTCCGGGCCGAGCGCACGACACGTAGCCTGCGCCATGCTGTACACCGGAGAGCGCCCAAGGGGGTTGTCTGCCGGATCCGGGAGTGCCGGTTCCTCGGTCAGCAGGCGCATCGCCGCAGCCTTCAGTGCGAAGGCGTTGCCCGCACAGTGGCCCAGAAGCGCCGGCATCTGGGGCTTGGCGAGCGCCACCTTCTCCGGTCCGGCGACCTTCCTCAGCATCTTCACCGCGTCCCGGTCCGTCAGCCGCGGTACGGCGATCCGCTCCGCCTCCACTGCGAAGGCCGGTCCGGACGCGATGACCAGGAGGAAGACCTCTGGGGTGGCGGGGATGAGATTGCGGACCTGCGCGACGGACGAGGCATGGTCGATCACCACCAGCGCCCTTCGGCCGGCTGTCAGCCGCCGGTACAGCTCTTCCCGCCCGGCCTCCGTGGGCGGGATGTGCTCCCGCCCGACCCCCATTTTCCGCAACAGGCGCAGCAGAACGGCCGACGGCCCAGGGCCGTTCTCGGCGGCTGCGTCGCGGAGATCGACGTAGAACTGTCCGTCCGGGTACCGGGCAAGCTGGCCGGCACCCCAGTACAGACCCACCGCAGTGGTTCCGATTCCGGGCGGCCCGTAGAGGAGGGCAACCCTTGGCCGTCCCTCTGCCGACCGGACCGCCTCTCGTGTCAGCTGCTTCAGTACCCGCTGGCGATCGGTGAAGTTTCTGGTGGCAGGTGGCAGTCCCGGCCCCAGGGGCAGCAGCACGGGATCCGGCATGCTCCGCAGGAGCTGGGCCCACTCGTCATTCTGCTGCCGGTCCTGGCCCAGCCGCGCATGCAACTCCCGCGCCAGCACCTCCCACCCGACCGGACTGGCCGGCGACGGAGTCTCACGTCCCAGTGTCCGTCTCACCAGAGCACCCGTGGACACAAGCACCTGCTTGCCCATCTCCCCCGCGGCACCATTTCCCACTGCGGTGAGGAATGCGGTGAGCGCCCCCACCGTCACGATCTCCAACACGCCGGCCCCTCCCCTGGTCCCGTGCTGCGGTCCCTGGCCGGACTGTATCCCCGCTGAAGAAACCCGGGAAAACAGTTCCTGACTTCGCCCGCGATCCTGAGGGCTATTCAGGAACCCTCTGCCGCCGGTTGATTCCCCCGGCACGGAACTGAGTACCTGATCATTACGCAGCCTGCATCGGACGCCTCACCCGAACATGGGCCGCTGACTCGGAAACTGTTCGCCCCAGGTCAACCGAGAAGCACCTGCCCCTCACGCAGGCTCCTCGCTGCCCGGCGACCGGGGCTCTCCGCTTCCTACGCCCCCCCCCCCGCTGATTTGGTGGCCGGGGTGGGCGGGGGACCAAAAGGTCGGCAGCGCCCGCGACTTCAGCCAGTACGCGTGCCAGGTCGGCCAACGCCTGCCGGGAGACCCGAAGCTGCTCCCGTAGCTCGGCTTCGTGTTCCCACTCCTGCTCATGCATCTGCGGGGCTACGCCGGCCGGTCTGGCTGCTTCGTGTTCGGCGAGAGCGGGGTGCCAGCGTGTCAGAAGGGGACGTACGACCGCGTTGAGGACCGTCACTGCCAGCGAACCGAAGGTGATCTCGCCCTGCCGACTGCGTGGCGCCACGTCCGGACCGTAGCGGCGCAGGATTTCGCGTGTGGTGTGGAAGAGCGTGTAGTGCGAGGAGAGCGCTTCGCGCAGGATTCCTTCTGCCGGGCCGAGTTCGATCACGCTCACGCGGGTGATCAACTCGACGTACAGTTCCCAGGCTGCTTTCCGTTCGGCGTCATCCGGGCGCCATGTGCCGCTGATCTCGCCGACGAATGGCACGGTGAACTTGACGGCCACCTCCGCCGGTCGGCCCATGCCTTTCCTCCTCGGCACGCATTCCCCCCACGTCGCGTCGCGCCCCGGCCTGGCCCGACACGATACTGGACCGGATCACCGGTCGGGCAGACTGCCTTGAGCCAACGCAACGAGAAGGGAATGGGATGGATCGGCAGACGGGCGAGGAGGACTGGGACGTCTTCATCAGCTACAGCCGGTCCGACGGCGACGCGCTGGAGCCCCTGGTCCCCGCTCTGCGTCGCCGTGGACTGCGGGTGTTCGTGGATGACACCTCGGTCGAAGACTTCGCCGGCATCACCGCCACCATCTCCCGTGCCCTGGCCAGGTCGAAGGCTCTCCTGGCGCTGTATTCGCAGGAGTACCCCCGCCGCCGCGCCTGCCAATGGGAACTGACCTACGCATTCCTGGCCGGGCAGCGTGAGGGAGATCCCCGGCGCCGCATCCTGGTGATCAACCCCGAGCAGTCCGCCGACCATGTGCACCCGCTGGAATTGCGCGATGCGCGACACTGGCCCGGCATCAGGGGCGAGGCCGCCGCGGAACTGCTGGCCGATCGCGTCACGTCCTATGTCAGCGATTTGAGGGGCCCGTTGGGTGGCGCCCCGGGCCCGGCGAGCCTGAGCTGGCTGCCCGCTCCGATACCGTCCGGGTCCCGCCGCTTCACCGGTCGGCTGGCTGAGCAGTGGCATCTGCACACGGCGTTGCACCGGCACCGCGCCCCTCTGGTCTCGCAGACAGGACATGGCAGGACCGCCGTCGTCCGGGGAGTGCCAGGCATCGGGAAATCGCTACTGGCGCAGGAGTACGCGCTGCAGTTCGCGCCCTCGTTCCCTGGCGGCATCTACTGGTTCGACCTGCACAACGTCGGCTCCGACACACCCGACCGCGCGCTGGAAAGCTATTTCCGTCAGGTGCGCACCGTGGCTTCAGCGCTCGGCATCGAAGCGAGTTCGCGTTCCCTGCCTGCGCTGCTCAGTCATCTGGCCGTCGCACTGGGCGAGCGCGACCAGCCCTGTCTGTGGGTGCTCGATGGCGTGCCCGACGGCCTGTCCCGGGAGCAGCTGGCTCTGCTGCACGGCCCTCACCTGGTCACCGCCACCCTGCTCACCACACGGTCCCGCCACTACGGCTCCTCCGCCGAGGCGCTCGACCTCGCCCCCCTCCCCGACGCCGACGCATACGATCTGCTCACCTCACGACGGCGGCCCGCCGGCCCGGCGGAGCGTCTCGCCGCCGATGAGGTGCTTCGTGACCTCGGCGGCCATCCCCTGGCGCTTGACCTTGTGGCCGAACGAATGCTTCACGAGGACCTGTCGCGCCTGCGGCGGCTCCTGCACAGCAATAGCACCGATGTTCTGCTGCGTTGGGAACGCGCTTCGTCCCCTCAGCAGCCGGCCGGCCGAGTGCCGCTCTCCTCCAGGCTGCTGCCGCGCAGCATCAAGGAACGTACCGCCGCCAACGACATCCTGCGGGTACTCGCCATCGTGCACCCCGCCACTCTCGGTGAAGGCCCGCTGGAGCAGACGCTGGCTCTGGTCGACGGCCTTCGCCCCGCGGAAGCAGCTCATCGTGTGGCCGATGGGACCAATGCCCTGATCGGTGAAGGCATCGTCCACCCTGCGGCCCCGGGCGCCCGCGCGTGGAGCGTTCATCCCCTCGTCGCACGAGCTGTCCGTCGTCACGACGAAGACGTCGCCAGACAGGAAGATCTGCGCCAGGCGCTCCTGCGCACTCTGGTGCAACCGTGCCCGGCTCCTATTCTGGAGGACCACAACACTCCGCCGAGGGCACAGGAGTACCCCGTGCGTTCCCAGTCGCCGACCTCTTCCCACGATGTGGAGCGGGCAGTCGCCTTTGACCTGCAGGTCGAGCTTGCCCTGCGGGTCGGAGTGCAGCCCCTGGCCGAGGGCCAGGGGTCACTCAGGGAAGCCCTCACCTCGCTCCACTCCCTGTTCACCACAGCGCGGGACGGCCTCCACCGCCTCGGCGCCCACGCTTCCGCTTCGCGCCTCCCCCCACTTGTGGCCAGTCTCGTCAACGATCAATTGCGCCCTTTCCTCAGCACCTGGCACCCGGCGCTGGAGATCCACGAAGCCGCGCGGCCGGGCACCATGAGCGTCATCGAACACGAACGCCACTGGGAGCACGCCGCTGACATGCGGAGCGCCCTGTCCGCCTTGCGGGAACCCCTCACCCACATCACCACCGCGCTGGGAGAGCTCTCGGGAGCCGACCTGCTCGCCTCGGGCACGGAGTGAACGCGAGCGACACCGTCGGAGGCGTCGCTGGGCTCGCGTCCGGCAACTGTTGGACGGAGAGATTCCAGGGCGCCGACAGCACTACGGACAATCGTTTCCGACCACTGTCCGCCCAGCTCAGTCCCACAATCGGCGCGGAACGCACGGTGATTCCCCAGCTCAGAGCGCGGGTTCGATTCCCTTCACCCGCTGCATAGTTGAGGCCCAGGTCAGTGACCTGGGCCTGGTTTGTTGGCTGGGCCTCTCCGATGCGGGCGTGCCGCAGTGCCGAGGTGGTTAGCCGATGGGGTTGACGAAGGTGGCCGGGTGGGTGGCGCTGCGCTGGTCGACGAGTGTGCCCCAGGGCCACTTGATGGTGATCGACTTGGTCTCGTTGGGCGGGGTGATGTCCGCCCAGGCGGGCTGGTAGAAGCCCTTGTCTTCCTTGGTCATGGCGACGTTGATGGTGAAGTCGGTGCTGTCGCCGGGCCCCAGGGTGATCGAGCCGGGCTTGGCCGACGAGCGGGCCAGCGACCAGCGTTCGCCGCCGTTCTCGGACTTGAGGTCCACGCCAGGGAAGCCGCCGATCTTGCAGGTGCGGCTGCCCTTGTTGGTCAGCACGACGCTGGTGGTGGTCGAACCGCCCGCGTTCGGGTCCGGGGCCGCATCCTCACCCGTGGCGAACGCCGCCTTCAGGCCGGAGGAGTGGCAGCGCTCGACACCCGAGCCCGCCCCGCCACCGCCGGCGGCGTTCGCACCGCCCGTCTGCCGGCCCGCAGCACCCGCCGTGGTGCCGGCCTTGGCGCCGGAGCTCCCCTTGGCGTCGGAACCCTGCGCTCCGGTGGAGGAACCCGCACCGCCGGACCCGGAGGAACCCGCGCCGCCGGACTCGGAGGAGCCCGCGCCGCCGGATCCGGCGGCCACGCCCGTGTCCGTCTGATCCGCGGGCTTGCCGGTGGTGTCCGAGCCGGAGCAGGCGGTCAGGGACAGCGCGGCGGCTGCGGTCAGGGCCGCGGCGGCAACGCGCAGGGTGCGGCGACGGGCTGTGCGGGCAGTGGTGTTGGCGCTCATTTCGGGTCCCCCAGGGTGGTGGTCGGTGTCGCTGATTCCTCGGTACGTCACCCACTCTGGCCGGGGCCGCTATCGCAAGGCTGCCGCGCCGCTAACGTCCGGCAAACGCGGGGGTGAGCAGGGCAAGGGCGCCAAGGAGCCCTTGCGTTGCCTGCTGTCGTGCTCGTGTCCTCCGGACTCGGGCGACGGGACCTCTACGGCAGATCAGCCACCTCCCGCCCGGGGGGATCTCGCATTGCCGGTGCGCCGGCGGCCGCCGCGGCGCTGTGCGGCCCAGAGGGAGCAGGCCCCACGGGTCGTTGCCAAGGGGGTCCCTTTCTAGGTCATGTAACGGATGGCTCGGGCCTGCGAAAGCAACATGCTGAGTGGGCGCTCGTGAATCCGACAGGGGCGAAGGCGGGACGGATGGCCCTGCCGGCGGCCCGTGAGCGGACCGGCAGCACCGCTTCGACGACCAGAAGGTAAGGCAGATCAGATGAAGCGAAATACACGGAGTGTTCTCCCCTCCGGCGGTGGCCGGCGAATGAAGGTGGCCGCGGTGGGGGCACTCACCGTAACGGCGTCGCTGTGCCTGACCGTCACCCCGGCGCAGGCGGACTCGCCTTTCGGTGGCGGCGGCGCAGACGTCAAGCCCGGCACCATGGACCCACGCAGCCTGGACGACCCCGAGAGGCGCAACGAACTTCTTGCCCGTTGCGGTGAGTCCTGCACCGTCATGCCCGGCGAATGGCTGGGGCCGGCGCGTGAGGGGACTCCGACCAGGCTGGGGGAAATCCGCCAGAACTGCGGCCCGAACACCTCCACCCTCGCCTACAAGGACGAGCACACCGAAACCCAAACGACCATTGTCGGAATTTCGATCGATAAGAACCCCGCTTCCCTTCTGCCGAAGATCGAGAAGCAGTGGATTCAATCGCAGACCACCGGCACCACCGACACGATCGAAATGCAGGCTCACCAAGTGGGCTGGATCGACGAAGTTCCCGTCACGCGGCTGGCGAAGGCGACCTGGAAGCTGGAAGGCAGCTCAGGGCTCAACGTCAACGAGGTCAACCAATTCGGGCCTCGCGAATTCCATGACGTGGAGGCGGATATCACCTACAAGATCATCCGTCACCATGTCCGCGACATGACGCCCGAAGAAGTGGCCCAGTGCGGCAACACGACGCCCAGCTAGCCCAGTTGGCGCGACACGGGATGCCGGCCGGTACGTCGTAAGGGGTACGGAGCAGGGTGAGGGTCTTCTGGGCCGGTGCGGAGCACGAGATCCGTACCGGCCTCAGGAGGCCCTCGCTGCCCGGCCGGACGATGCTGAATGTGTCGTCCGGCCGGGGCGCCACCGTGTGCGGGCGCGCCTCAGCGGTGCCGGTCAGGGCCTTGGCCGTGGGGCGCGCGGTGTGCCACGGCCCAGGTCGCGATCTGGGTGCGGGAGGTGAAGCCGAGCTTGCCCAGCAGGTTGGCGACATGGGCTCCTGCGGTGCGCGGGGAGATCACGAGCTTGGCGGCGATCTCCTTGTTCGTGAGCCCTTGGGCGAGCAGGTCGACGACCTCCTTCTCCCGTCGCGTCAGCGGCGTCGGCGTGTTCTCCTGGTCGGACGCGGGCGTGGGTGAGTGTGTTCGGCCGAGGGCGCAGGCGACCGCTTCATCGAGGGTGAGTTGGGCTCCTGTCTGCACGGCGGTGGCGAACGGCGTATCGCCGAGTGCTCCTTGCAGATGTGTGTGGCATGCATTGTGGTGGTGCAGCAGGCGGCCGAGGCCGGGCAGGGCGGTGCCGGCCAGTTGCCAGGCGGTCTGCGCTGCCCCGAGCAGCTTGGCCGCCTGGTGGTGGGAGCGTTCGTCGTGTGCGGTGGCCCAGGCCAGGACCTCAAGGCATTGGGCGGTGGCGAGCAGGTCGTGGGCGGGTTGATCGACGCGCAGTGCGTCCTGGAGCAGGCTGATCGCACGCCGGGTGTCCCCGGAGAGCCAGTGCTGGAGACCCAGCAACCACAGTGCGTAGGAGCGGTACCACCGTGCATCGTGGGCCTCGCACAGGCTCACGCACTCCTCGCAGAGCGCCCTGGCCCGGGGGTCGTTGGCCAGGCAGCAGGCCAGGCCGAGCAGGAACAGCGTCAGCCACTGGAGTGCCGGGTCCTGCTGTGCGCGGTCGCGCTCAAGGGCCTCATCGAGCAGGACGACGGCCCGGCGGTAGTCGTCGCGGAAGAGCGCAGCCTGGCCGGCGAACCGCACCGCGTGGGCGAGCGACTCCGCGTCGCCCAGCGTCCGGGCGTGATCCTGGCACTCGGCCAGCCGGGCGTGCCAGGTGGCGGTGTCGCCGCACATGTAGGCCAGCCATCCCTCGATCCACAGCGCCTTGACCCGCACCGGGCTGGGCTCCGGGGCCAGCGCCAGGGCCCGGCCCAGCCAGTGGCGCACCTCCTCCACTCCGCCCGCGCCGAGCCGGGGGCTCCACAGCGAGGTGACCAGACGGAGCGCATGGCCGGCCTCCCCCACGGTGCTCAGGCAGAACTCCAGGGCGGCCCGGATGTTGGCGTGCTCCAGGTGCAGGCGGGCGAACCAGGCCGTCTGGCGGGGGCTGAGCCATTCGGATTCCGCACGGGCGGCCAGGCGCTGGTAGTGATCGCGGTGGCGGCGGCGTACGGCATCGGGCTCCCCGTGCCCTGCCCCCGCGCTGGTGTCGAGCAGACTGCGCCCGTACTGCCGGATCGTCTCCAGCATGCGCAAGCGCACCTGGCCGCGGTGGTCCTCGCGAATCAGGATCGACTTGTCCACCAGACCGGTCACCACGTCGAGCATCTCCCCCCGGGAGATGCCGTCATCGGTGCAGACCTCTTCCGCCGCCTCCAGATCGAACCCCCCGCAGAAGACGGACAGGCGGGCCCACAACCGTCTCTCGGACGGCGTGCACAGGTCGAAACTCCCGTCGATGGCGGCGCGCAGTGTCCGCTGACGGGCCGGAGCTGCGCTGCTGCCCCGGGAGAGCAGGGTGCCATGGTCATCGAGGCGTTCGAGGATCTGCGGTGGGGACAGGGCCCTCAGCCGGGCCGCCGCCAGCTCGATGGCCAGCGGAATTCCGTCGAGCCGGTGGCAGATCCCGGCGACGGCCGCCCACTGGTCGTCGCCGACGGTGAAACCCGGGACAACCGCCGCGGCCCGGTCCATGAACAGGCGCACCGCCTCGTACTGGTCCAGGGCCGCCGTCGGCGGACGGTGGGGGTCCGGTGTCGACAGCGGTCGTACGGGCAGGAGGTGTTCACCGTCCACGCCCAGAGCCTGCCGGCTGGTGGCCAGCACCTGGACGTGGGGCCCCGTCGCGAGCAGGGAGCGCGTCAGCTCTGCGCAGGAGTCCAGCAGATGTTCGCAGTTGTCCAGCACCAGCAGCAGCCGCTTGTCCGCGAGATGGTCGGACAGCACCGGCAGCGCCGGCCGGGCCGAGTCGTGATCGAGCCCCAGCGCCATCAGAACCGTCTGTGCGAGGAGCGCGCCGTCGTTCAGCGGCGCCAGGTCCGCCACCCATACTCCCTTGGGGAACGAACGCCGGACCCCGGCAGCGACCCGCAGCGCCAGCCGGGTCTTGCCCACACCGCCCGCACCGGTCAGCGTGAGCAGCCTGGTGCGGGCGAGCAACCGCCGCGCTTCGGACACCTCCCGCCGGCGTCCGACGAAACTCGTCACCTCCGTGGGCAGGTTCCCCGTCGTCCGGTCCGGTCCTCTCCCGGAGGAGGCACCGTCCGGCCGGGGGGCGAGGGTGCGGCGATCGCTTCCCTGGTGGTCCTCGTGCATAGCCGTGCTTCCGCCTTTCCACTCGCCCGCCGCGCTCCCGACCGCCGAAGTCCCGGCGTCCATAAAGCCGTCGGGGTCCGTCCGGCAGACACCCCATGGGTGCGGCGCCTGGCGTGGACGGACACCGCGGTGCCACGGGCGGCGGAGACGCCGGAACGGGGACCGGCCCCGGGAGCGGTCATCCGAGCGGCCTGGGCCCGGGGCCGTCCCCGGTCCGGCCTTCCGCCGCCCGGCTCAACTCGACTGGATCGAGCGGAGCATGTTCAGACGGGCCGCCCGGCGGGCCGGCCAGATGGCGGCCAGGACGCCGACCACCAGCGCCAGCCCCAGGAGAATCGCCAGGTCCCCCCACGGCGGGAGCGTCTCGTACGCGTCCATCGACGACCTCGCCATGCCGCTTCCGGCCCAGGCCAGGAAGATGCCCGAGCCGATGCCGAGCACCGCGCCGAACAGCGAGATCACCACCGACTCCAGCCGGACCATCTGCTTGATCCCGGTGCGGTCGAGGCCGACGGCCCGCAGCATGCCGATCTCACGGGTGCGTTCGAAGACCGACATGGCCAGGGTGTTGACGATGCCGAGCACCGAGATGAGGACGGCCATGCCGAGCAGCCCGTACATCATCTTGAGGACGAAATTGATGGGCCCGCCGCCGTCGTTGACGACCTGCTCGTGATTTTCGACCTCCATCAGCGGGCTGTCGCCGAGCGCGGCGCGGATCTTCCGCTCAAGGTCCGTTGCGTGGCCGGGTTCGGCCTTGACCGTTACCTTTTCGAGCGTGTTGGAGCCGGAGTACGGGAGGACGTCGGTGAGCGTGCCCAGTGCGTCGTCCGTGGTGAGGGTCTTGGTGTAGACGCCGACGACCGTCACCTTCTTCTTCCGCTGCTGTTCGGCGTTGTCGGTCACACCGGCGTGGAGAGTGCTGCCGACTTTGAGCCCGGCCTTGGCGGCGAACTCGTCGGAGACCGCGATTTTCCCGGGACCCACGTCACGCAGCGAGCCGGCGCGGAAGTCGAGCTTCGCGGTCTCGCCGTAGGTCTTGGGGTCCGTGCCGGTGACCACGGCGTACCCCACCTTGGTCTCGTATACCGCCATGGCGGTGGGGACGGCCGCGGCGACCCCGGGCACCCGCGCGATCTTGGCGGCCGCGCTCGGGTCGAGCCCGGCGGAGGTGCTGTTGGAGACGTTGTAGTCGGCGGTCATGCCCTTGTTCGCCTCCGCGACCAGAGCACTCCGGGCGGAGTGCCCGACCACGGTCAGACCGGTGACCAGGGCGAGCCCGATCATCAGGGCCGAGGCGGTGGCGGCGGTGCGTCGGGGGTTGCGCAGCGCGTTCTCCTTGGCCAGCTTGCCGGTGACGCCGAAGAGACGGGTGGTGACCTTGCCGGCCAGGGCGATCAGCGGCCGGGCGAGCAGCGGTGCCATCACGATCAGGCCGGCGAGAGTCAACGCGCCGCCGAACATCGCCGTCATCAGGTTGCGCGGGTCGCTGGAACGGAACGTGGCGACGTTGATCATCACCAGCACCCCGGCTCCGGTGAGCAGGGTGCCGAGCACATTGCGGACCACCAGGGCGCGGGTGGGCGGTGCCTGGTCGACGCTGCTGAGCGCCGCCACGGGGGCGATCTTCGCGGCCTTGCGGGAGGGCAGCCAGGCGGCGAGCACCGTGATGAGGACGCCGACCGCGAGCGACCAGGCACACGTCGAGGGCAAGATGACCAGCGGCCCGTCGGGCAGCCCGACGCCGCTCAGGTTGATGAGCGGGAGCATGACACGGGCGATGCCGACGCCGAGGACGAAGCCGGCGGCCGAGGCGCCGAGCCCGACGAGGGCGGCCTCGACGAGGACGGAGCGTACGACCTGGCGGCGCGAGGCGCCCACGGCCCGCATCAGCGCGATTTCCCGGCTGCGCTGAGCGATGAGCATGGTGAAGGTATTGGCGATGATGAACGCGCCGATGAACAGCGCGATGCCGGCGAAGCCGAGCAGCGCCTTGGTGAGGCCCTGGGTCTGCGTGGTGGCATCCTCGGCCTGCTGGGCGGCCAGGGCCGGGCCGCTGGTGGCCTTGGCGCCCTTCTCGGGGAGCAGTGCCCGCACCCGGTCGGTCAGTTCGCCGGGGTCGACACCGTCCTTGGCCCCGACCGCGATCTCCTGGAACTGGCCGGGGTGGAGGAAGAACTTCTGTGCGGTCCTGGTGTCGAAGAGCGTGAGCGAGCCACCGGCCTTGACCCGCGGATCGTCGGAGGAGACGGTGCCGACCAGCTTCTTGGTCAGGGCGGGACCGTCGATGGCGAAGCGGACGGTGTCGCCGATGCGGTAGCCGGCCTTCTCGGCGGTCGTGGCGTCCAGCGCCAGTTCGCCCTCGGCGACGGGTCCGCGACCCGCCTTCAGCGAGATGTGGCTGTCCTTGCCGGGCAGGTAGTTGGTGGCCCGGTTCGACCGGCTCTTGTCGGTGATGGCCGGCAGGCCGTCCTTGCCGGCCACGGTGGCCACGCCCTCGACGGTGGGGCGCACCGCGGCGACACCGGGCAGCGCCCGGATCTTGTCTGCCAGCGCGGTGTCGAGCGTGCTGGTCGGCTTGGCGTCCGGCCTGTCCGCCGCCCCGGCACCGCTGGACGACTCGGACTGTACGGCGACGGCCACCCCCTTGAGGTTTGCGCCGGCGGCCGTGCGGAAGGCGTTCACGGTGGTGTCGCCGAAGACGAGGGTGCCGGAGACGAAGGCGACGCCCAGCAGGACCGCGAGCGCGGTCATGATCAATCGGGCTTTGTGCGCAAAGACGTTGCGCAAGGCTGTACGCAGCATGGTCTGTTCAGTCCTGGAGGTACGTGAGGGCGTGAGGGGACAGGGCGGCCGTGTGGGAGGAGCGCGTCAGCTCGTCCGTACCTTGCCGTCGAAGCGCCGCATACGGTCGAGCACGGCCTCGGGGCTGGGGGTGGGCAGATCGTCGATGAGCCGCCCGTCGGCGAGGAAGACCACCCGGTCCGCGTAGGAGGCGGCCACCGGGTCGTGGGTGACCATCACGACCGTCTGCCCCAGCTCGCGTACCGAGTCCCGCAGGAAGCCCAGGACCTCGGCGCCGGAACGGGAGTCGAGGTTGCCGGTCGGCTCGTCCGCGAAGATGATCTCCGGTCGCCCGGCCAGCGCGCGGGCCACGGCGACGCGCTGCTGCTGGCCGCCGGAGAGCTGCGAGGGGCGGTGCGCCAGCCGCCCGGAGAGGCCGAGGGTCCCCACGACCAGGTCCAGCCACTCCTGGTCGGGCCTGCTACCGGCGATGTCCATCGGCAGCGTGATGTTCTCGATGGCGGTCAGCGTGGGCAGCAGGTTGAACGCCTGGAAGACGAAGCCGATCTTCTCCCGGCGGAGCTTGGTGAGCTCCCGGTCACCCAGCCCGGACAGCTCGGTGTCACCGACGTGGGCGGAGCCCCCGGAGAAGGAGTCGAGCCCCGCCATGCAGTGCATCAGCGTCGACTTGCCGGAGCCGGACGGCCCCATAATCGCGGTGAAGCGTCCGCGCCCGAACTCCACGGAGACCTCGTCGAGGGCCACGACGCGGGTGTCGCCCGCGCCGTAGATCTTGCTCAGTGCCGTGGCGCGGGCGGCGGCACCGTTGGATGCCCGCAGGCTGACGGTCGGGGTGGTGGACTGCGACATGGACACTCCTGGAAGGGGTACGGGACTCCCGACCATCGTGGCCGCGGTGCACCCCCGTACACGTCGCTCTCAGGACGGGGATAGACCGTCTTCCGCAGGTCAGACCCACCGCCGCCGGGTCACCCTCACGGACCACGGGCGCTCTGCCCAAAGGCAGACCGACGGCTTCCCGTCCGGAACTCAGGACATGAGCCCGGCCTGGTACGCCACCAGCGCCGCCTGCACCCGGCTGCCGCACCCCGTCTTCCCCAGGATCGCCCCGACGTGGGTCTTGACCGTCCCCCCACCGATACCGAGCCGCGTGCCGATCTCCCGGTTCGACAGCCCCTCGCCCAGCATGACCAGCACCTCCCGCTCCCGGTCCGTCAGCCCCGCCACCCTGCGGTCCGGGGCGGCGGCCACGGCGCCGGCCGAACCGCCGCCCAGCATCCGGCGGATGACGGACCCGGTGACGCCCGGCGAGAGCACCGCGTCCCCCACCGCCGCGGCCCGTACCGCGCGGATCAGCTCCTGCGGCCCCTCGTCCTTGAGCAGGAAGCCGGTGGCGCCCGCACGCAGGGCGCGGGTGACATTCTCCTCGTCGCCGAAGGTGGTGAGCATGACCACCTGCGGCGCGGGATCCAGGGCGGTGAGCGGTCCGACGGCCGCGAGCCCGTCGAGTACCGGCATACGGACGTCGAGGAGCACCACATCGGGCCGGACCTCGGCGGCGAGCCGGACGGCCTCGGCACCGTCGGCCGCCTCACCCACCACCCCGATGCCGCCGGCGTGCCGGAGGATCACCCGGACACCGTGCCGGATCATCTCCTCGTCGTCGGCGAGCAGCACCCGGATCGCGGAACCCGCCGAGGAACACAGGGAGTTGGCCCGGTCAGTCATGTGTCCCGCTCCTCCGGGGCGGTTCGGTCACCTGCTCCGTCATCACGGGGACGGTGAAACGGTCGAGGGCGATCAAGGTGCCGGACCGGAAGCAGTAGCGGTCGATTTCTATCCGCCCCTGCTCGGGCCTTCCGCTCGCATCCGGATACAGGCAGTCCGTGGCCGAGTGCGGCCGCGGTGGCTCGTGCCCGGCGGCAGCCGCGCGTGCCAGGCCTTTGTCCTCGGCCACGACGTCCACCACCTGTGCCCGTGTCATCCCGAGCCGGGGCCCCGCCGAGCCCTGGTAGATCGCGTCAGGCAGGGCAGCTGCTACCAGCAGTGTCCCGAGCCCCATCATCACCTTTACTCCGACCAGTCCCAGCAGTCCGGTGGCGGCTCCGGTCAGCCCCCGCTGCACCACCGACAGGCCGTCACCGGCCTCGTCGAGGGCCGCCGCTCCCTTCTGCCCGGACGGCTCGGTGTCCGTGGCCTCCGCGGCCGGGCCGGGGTCGGCGGGGATGTCGGCCACCACGGCGAAGCCGCCGCCGGGCGTCCGCGCGGCCTCCAGTCCGCCGCCGAGCAGCGCCACCCGCTCCCGCAGCCCGGTCAGCCCGCGCCCGGAGCCGAGCCCCGTCGAAGCGGCGGGCGGGGTGGGCGGAACGCCGTTGCGCACCTGCACCTCCACCCGCCCGCCGGTGTGGCGGACGGCGACGGTCACATGCGCCCCGGCCGCGTACCGGTGCACATTGGTGAGCGACTCGCGCACCACCCGGTGCACCGCCCGCCGCACCTGAGCCGGCCGGGCGTCGAGATCCGCCCCCTCCCAGTCCAGCTCGACGGGAATGCCGCCACTGCGCGACTCCTCGACCAGCGCCACGACGTCCGCGCGGGTGCCCGTCGCGTCGGTCAGCGCCTCCGTACCCGTGTCCGTCTCCAGCGGGCCGAGGACCCCCAGCGCCTCCCGCAGCTCCCGCATCGCGTCGCGGGTGGCCCGGCGCACCACAGCGGCCTCGTCCCGCAGCTCGGGCGCCGCCTTGTCCAGCGCCATCTACAGCCCGCCCGCGTGCAGAGAGACCAGGCTCAACCGGTGCCCCACCAGGTCGTGCATCTCCGCGGCGATACGCGACCGTTCACGCATCCGCGACTCGCTGTCCGCCAGCCGCCGCGCCTCCTCGGCGGCGGCCGCACGCTCCCGCCACGCGCGCACCAGCCGGTCCTGCTGCCCCCAGGCCACGCCCGCCAGTCCGGGCACAAGGACGGTGGTGATCGCCAGCACCGCACCGAGCACGAGCCCGAACGTGCTGCTGCCCAGCCCCGCCAGAGGTGCGAAGACCGCGCCCGTCACCATCGCCGCAGCCGCCGCCACCAGCAGCAGCACGGCCCCCCGCCGCACCGTCTCCGCCTGTCGGACCGCTGTGTAGCCGGCCACCGCGGTCAGCATCGCCACGGCGGGCTCCACCCCCATCAGGGCGGCCAGCGCGACCGCAGAGGCCTCCGGAAACCGGCGCCGGACCAGCACCAGCACGATGCCGACGGCCTCCGGGCCGGCCCCCAGGCTGGCCTGCACCTCGCCCTGGGGGACGAGCAACACCAGCGCCCCGGCCAGGAGCGCCTCACCCACTGCCCTCCATACCCGCCACCCACACTCCCCGGGCCCCGCGAAGGGGCTTCGGAACGGGCGGTTCTCCATGGCGGACGGAAGGCTGAACTGCATAACGCCGATTATCTCGGCCCCGACCGGGCGCTCCCTGGTCCTTGGGGCCGACCCCGCCTCTGCCCAAAGTCGGAGAGCTGCCTGTCGGGCTGCTCTCCGACCAGGCCGCCGGGCTCTGCCGACCGCCGCGCCGGCACCCCTCGACCGTGGGGAGCCGCGGCTAGATGCCCGGCGTCCGGTACTTCAACCGGGACGCGTTCAGGGGCGGGCAGGTGCGGTCCCGGACCCAGGCGGTGCCGGCCGCGACGACGCCGACCATGGCGAACGGCCCGACCAGGACGTTGACGATGCCCTGGAAATAATCGAATGCGTAAGCGCCCATGAAGTTGAGCACGGTGGCTGCCAGGGCCGCTGCCAGGAGGATGAGGGGAAGGGCCTTGGTGATGGCCCGCAAGGTCTCTTCGCGGGCGGGGTCGTGCCGGCGCTGGAGTTTCGCGGCCACGGCGCGCCGGATGAGGAAGAAAGCGGCAACCAGGCACACGGCCCAGCCCACCCACATCAAAGGAATGCCGGGATTGGGGTAGTTGTGCACCTCCACCAGCGGCGGTCCGTCCGGCTGCGTGACCCTGAGTTCAGTGCTGCGGTCGAGGAGGCCACCGGGTGTTCCCGCCATCCAGAGGATGACGGCGACAACGGCAGGTATGGCGGCGCCCTTGGCCGCCGCGACGGCGGTCTCCTTCAGGTGGGGGCGCGAAGGCAGCAGACCGCGTTCGACCGCCCAGGAGGTCGCCAGTGCGTCGAGGTCACCGCCGATGTAGTCGGTGACCGCCCGGCCGTCGACGGCGGCGGCGGTCAGGTCGGCTGCCAGCTCCTCGGCCATCTCATCGACCGCGTCCTGTTCGATTCCGAGGCGGTGCCATGTCTCCATGGCCTGGTGTATCGCGTCGTCGACCGTAAGCGTCATGATTCCTCCCGGCTGGTCTGGCTGATGATGCTGGTCTGGCTGATGATGGAGCCGATGCTCGTGGCGAATTCGTTCCAGTCGCGGCTCCACGACTGGAGCATCTGCATGCCTGATTCGCTGGGCCTGTAGTAGGTGCGGGCGGGACCCCCGCCTCCGCTGCGGCGTTCGATCTCGACCAGCTCGCGCTTCCGCAGACGCGCCAGCGCCGGGTAGATCGAGCCGTCCGCGACGTCGAGCCCGGCCTTGGCGAGCCGGACCGTCATCTCGTACCCGTAGACCGGCCCCTCCGCCATCAAGGCCAACAGGCACATATCCAGCACCCCTCGTAGCCACTGGGCGCGTGGGGTGGATGTTTCCTCCATGGCCAGTACCTTACACAGCATGAGTCGTGCACTGCAAGGTAGTGCGGTGCACGGTAGTGCGATGCGGTCCAAGGCAGTGCGGAGGTCGGCGGGAGCGGTTCGTGCGCCGCGGCCGCCCGGCACCGCAGGCGAAGCCTGGGAAGTCACCCACGCCTGCACCCACGCCTGCCTGCCCCCGCCGCCCGAGGGCCGGCGTCGGCTCGGTGCGGTCCCGGTCGGCGCCCCGTCCTGCTGCCTTCGTCACCGTTCCGTAACTGGCGTGAACCGCCCCGGCAGGTGCCCCGTACAGCCCGGTGTGTGCGGCCCCAGCGGCCGCAGCGATACGACGCGAGGGAAGGAAGCGACATGGCCGGCGGCAACATCCAGATCAGCCCGGACGAGATGCGGGAGGCGGCGACCTGGCTGCAGAACCAGAAAGAGCTGATGCAGCAGAGCCTTCACGAGGCCAACACCAAGATGGACGAGATGGTCGAGGCGGCCTACGCCACCCCCGGTTCCGAGACGAAGTTCCGCCCGTACTGGGAGGAGTACAAGAACGGCACCGAGAAGGCGATCGAGGGCCTGCAGGGCGTCAGCGAGTTCATCAAGCAGGTCGCCGACGCGTTCGTCGACACCGACGACCAGACGTCCGGCTCCATCGGCTGACGTGCCCCGCACCGTCCGTGTCCCGTCCCCCCGGTGAGGGCGGGGCCGGACGGCCGGAGCAGGAGAGGAGACGCCGATGGGTCGCATCAGCGTGCCCGTGCAGGACCTGAAGGAAACGGCCAGGGAGCTCCAGAACATCGGGGATCTGATCGGGGACTCCGCGACGCTCTTCCACGCCGCGGGCGACCGGAAGGACTTCAAGAGCTTCGCCGGCGACAGCAAGCTCGCGCACGCTCTCGACGCGTTCGACAAGGCGTGGGTGGCGGGGCACGAACGGGTCCACGACAACGTGAAGGTGTTCGCGGAGAACACGGACAAGATCTCCGAGAACTTCACGAAGACGGACGAGGACAGCGCCAACTCGCTGGACGAATCGAAGAAGGACGCATGACAGGAGACGTCGTGCGGAAGGGAAAGGCGTCATGACGCAGCCGGTCACGGAGCAGCCCGCGGGCGCGCCCGCGGGCTACACGCTGAGGTTCCCCGACTCCTGGTGGCAACTCGACCTCGACCCGGGCACCCGGGACGCGTCGATCCGCCGCCGTATCGAGTCCCAGGTGAAGAAGGCCCCGCAGCTCTCCCGCGAGCAGGTGGACGAGCTGATCCGCAGCACCCGGCGCACCGCCCGCGAGGCGCACGCGCAGGGCGCGCTGCGGGCGTCGGGGATGCTCAGGATCCTCCGCGCGGGCAGCGGCCCCCTGGTGCTCAGCGCCACGACGGTCGTGCTCCGGATGTCCGTTCCCGAGGATCAGTCGGAGGATCTGGCGGACCTCGTCATGGCGGCCGGCATGCAGCTCGGCACCGCGGCGGAAGGCACCGGACTGCCGCCCGGCGAGGTGGAGTTGGTGGAACTGCCCCAGGCCGGAGCGGCCGGGCGGATCACCAGGATCGAGGACGTGGACCACCAGGGGACGCCCGTCCCCACCGCGGTGCGGCACACCCTGATCCCGGTGCCGAACAGCCGGGACTATCTGGTGCTCGCCAGCTCCACCCCCAACGTGGATCTGGCGGACCAGTTCTACGACGTCTTCGACGCGATCGCGGAGTCGTTCCGCTTCGAAGACCCGGCCGGCCCAGCCGGCGCAGCGGATCCGGCGGCGGAAGCGGCCGGCGGAGGCCCCATGGGCGAAGCAGACAAGGGAAAGTGAGGTTGCGTCCATGGCGCGTCCAGCGGTGTCCGAGTGGGAATCGGTCTTCGGGTTCTCGGACGACCCGACTCCGGGTGATGCGGAGGTGCTCGGAGAGCTCGCGCGCAGCTACCGTTCCGTAGCCGATAACGCGGGCGACGCCCTGCCCCTCGTCTCCGGGCTGGAGAACCAGCAGGTGGGCGAGGGCAAGACCATGGACAAGCTCCGGGACAAACTCGGCGACCTGGCCGAGCAGGTGCGCAAGCTGCACAGCTCCTACGACCAGGCGGCCGGCGCCCTGGACACGTATGTGCATGCGCTGCGTGATCAGCAGCGCAATGCCGACAACGCGCTGGAGAAGGGGCGGGAGGCCAAGGAGCGGCTGGCGTCGGCCACCGAGGTGGTGCGTACGGCCGGTGCCGACATCGGCCGGCTGGACGCGGTCAGCCACCCTCCGGATGACCACGAGGCGCGGGCGAGCACCCGGCGCGCGCTGGACGAGGCCCACAGCAAGCAGTCCACGGCGCAGGGGCATGCCGATGACGCACAGGCGGATCTGGACGCCGCCCGGCTGCTCGCCGAGGATGCGCGGCAGGTGCGCGAGGAGGATGCCTCCACCGCGGCGCAGAAGCTGGACGACGCGAGGGACGAGTCGGTCGCGGGCTACAGCCTGTGGGACAAGATCAAGAAAGCGCTGAGTACGGCCTTCGGCATCATCAGCGCGGTGCTGGGTGTCCTGGCCATGCTGGTGCCCGGTCTGCAGGGCATCGGCATCGCGCTGACGATCGGCAGCGTGGTGGCCGGCGCGGCGTCGTTGGGGATCAACATCTCCACGATGGCGGAGACGGGTGAGTGGAACGCACTCGATATCGTGCTCGGCGTCGTCGGCCTGGTCGGGGGCGGGGCCGCAGCCCTCAAGGGCATCGGGGGGCTCGGCTCGGCTCTCAAGGGGGTCAAGCCGGCCTCGATGAAGCCGTCCCAGGTCAACGTCCGTATCAACAGCCGGGCCGCGAACAGCCGCACCTGCAAGACCGACCCGGTCGATGTGGCCAGCGGCGAAATGGTGCTGCCGCAGAACGATCTGGCACTGCCCGGCGTCCTGCCGCTGCGGGTCTCCCGTACGTATCTGTCGACCTACCGCTACGGCCAGTTCTTCGGCCCGTCCTGGGCCTCCACCCTGGACGAACGACTCGAAGTCGACGACCGGGGACGCGTGTTGTGGGCCCGCGAGGACGGCTCGATCCTGACCTACCCGGGGCTTCCCGCCGCCGACTCGGACGAGCCGGTGTGGCCCGAGGAAGGCCCCCGCCTCCCGCTGGCCTCTGCGGGGACCGGCACCACGGGCGAGGCCACCTACCGCGTCTGCGATCCCCACACGGGCCTCGTCTGCGACTTCGCGGACCACCCCGCCGACGACAGCGGCTTGCACTGGCTTACCCGGTGGCACGACCGCAACGGCAACGAGATCAGGGTCTCCCGGCTGGCGGACGGCACCCCGACCACACTGGTCCACTCCGGCGGCTACCACGTCGACGTCCACTGCACCGCCGGCCTGATAACCGGTTTGGCGGTCTCCGCGCCGGACGGCCCGGTCGAGGTCACGTCCTACAGCCATGACGCGGACGGGAACCTCACGCACGTGGTGAACTCGTCGGGCAAGGCGCTGGTGTTCGACTACGATGACCGGTCCCGCATCACCGCCTGGACGGACCGGAACCGCTCCACCTACCGCTACGTCTACGACGACGCCGACCGCGTCACCGAGACCCTCGGCCCCGACGGCTACCTCTCCTCACACTGGGCCTACGACCCCGACCAGCGCCGGACGCACTACACCGACGCCTGCGGCGCCACGACCGTCTACCAGCTCAACGACCTGCACCAGGTCATTGCCGAGACCGACCCGCTGGGACACACCACGGCCTCCGAGTGGGACCGCTACGAAAACCTCCTGGCCCGCACCGACGCCCTCGGCCACACGATCCGGTACGAGTACGACCGGGCCCACAACCCCACCGTCATCCAACTCCCCGACGGCAGCCGGTCCACGGCGACGTACAACGAACTGAACCTCCCCACCACCTCGACGGGCCACGACGGGGCGACATGGCGGCAGGAGTTCGACGAGCGGGGCAACCTGACGACCGTCACCGCGCCCGACGGCACCACAGAGCGTTTCACCCATCACCGCACCGGCGCGGTCGCCTCGGCCACGGACCCCTCCGGCTCGGTGGTCACCTACGAGGCCGACGACACGGGCCTTCTTCTGGCGATCGCCGACTCGGCCGAGCGCAGGGCGACGATCGAACGCGATGCCTTCGGCCGCCCCACCACCGTCACCGACCCACTGGGCACGATCACCCGCGCGGTATGGACCGTCGAGGGCCACCTGTCGGACCGCATGGAGCCCGACGGCCGGAACGAGCGCATGACCTGGGACGGGGAGGGCAACTGCCTCACCCGCACCGACTCCGCAGGTTCCACCACCAGCTACGAGTACACGCACTTCGACAAGCTCGCGGCCCGTACCGGACCCGACGGCGTCCGCTACACCTTCGCCTACGACCCGGAGCTGCGCCTGACGCAGGTCCGCAACCCGCAGGGCCTGAGCTGGGACTACACCTACGACCATGCGGGCCGGCTGACCGGCGAGTCCGACTTCGACGACCGCCAGATCGCCTACGCACACGACGCCGTGGGCCGGGTGGTCTCCCGCACCACGCACCTGGGCGAGGAGATCACCTTCCAGCACAACTCCGTCGGTGATCTGGTGGCCAAGAACATCGCAGGGACGCACGTGTCGTACACGTACGGCCTGGGCGGGGCACTCCTCCGAGCGGCTTCCCCCGCCACGACCCTGGAGTTCGAACGGGACGTCATGGGGCGGGTGCTGGCCGAGACCGTCGATGGCCGCACCACCCGCTTCACCTACGACGTTCTGGGTCGCCGCACTTCCCGTATCACGCCCACGGGCGCCGTCACCGAGCTCGGCTACGACGCGGCCGGCAATCGTGCGGCCCTCACGGTCGAGGGGCACCGGCTGGACTTCACCCATGACGTCCTCGGCCGCGAACTGGCCCGCGTCTGGGGCCCGGACACCTCGCCCGTGGAAGCGACGACCGCCTGGGATCCGGCCGGCCGCTCGGTCGCCCACCACCTCGTCGCGCAGGACCGCTCGCTGCGCAGCCGCAGCTACACCTACCGCGCTGACGGCCACCTCACGGGCGTCGCCGATGCGGTCACCGGCGCCAAACAGCGGATGGAACTCGACGCTGCCGGGCGCCCGTTGACGGTGACGGCCGACGGCTGGACCGAGTCCTACGCCTATGACCAGGCCGGCAACCAGACGGAGGCGACCTGGCCGGAGAAGGCCGGCCGCGCTGAGGCCCGCGGCGAACGCACCTACACCGGCACCCGCGTCAAGACGGCGGGCCACGTCCGTTACGAGCACGACGCCGCGGGCCGCATGGTCCTGCGCCAGAAGCACCGCCCGTCGAAGAAGCCCGACACCTGGCGCTACGAGTGGGACGCCGAGGACCGCCTCACCTCCTGCACCACCCCCGACGGCACCCGGTGGCGCTACACGTACGACCCGCTCGGCCGCCGCACCGCCAAGTACCGTATGCACGCGGACGGTTCAGTCGCGGAGGCGGTGCACTTCACCTGGGACGGCACCCGCCTCGCCGAACAGACCGACACCGCGAGCGGCGTCACCCTCACCTGGGAGCACGAGGACCACCGCCCCCTCACCCAGCTCGAACGCAAGCCCCGCACCGCCGATGGCCGCACCACGGCCGAGTGGGACTCCCGTTTCTTCGCCATCGTCACCGACCTGGTGGGCACCCCCACCGAACTCGTCGACGAGCAGGGCGGCATCGCCTGGCACTCCCGCACCACCCTCTGGGGCACCACCACCCGCAACCGCGATGCCACCGCCACCACCCCCCTCCGCTTCCCCGGCCAGTACGCCGACCACGAAACCGGCCTCCACTACAACTACTTCCGCCACTACGACCCCGAGACGGGACGCTACGTCTCACCGGACCCGCTGGGGCTGGAACCGGCGCCCAACCCCGTCACCTATGTCGACAACCCCCGGACGACGACAGACCCCTTGGGGCTGGCTCCCCCCTCCTGCAATTACAACCTGCGCCCCAGGCACAAGACGGCGACGGTGGGCCAGAACGGCTCTGACAAATACCGGGAAACGTTCTTCAACGCCAACCCCACCCTGAAGGGGAAGCAGATGGTGATCCATCACGCCATTGAACAGCAGGTTCTCAACAAATACCCGGGCGTCTTCAGGCGGGATGAGATCAACTCTCTGGAGAACCTGCGCGGAATTCCCCAGCCCATCAACAGCACGGTCCATCTGAGCTTCATACGCAAGGACTGGGATGCCTTCTACAAGAGCAACCCTCAGGCGACCCGGCAAGATTTCTTTGACAAGGCAACGGAAATCGACGGCAAGTACGGGAAGCAGTTCGATCCGCCCGTTCGCTAGTGTCTGCCTGATCCCGGTCCCGGCAACCGACCCGCAAGGTGATGCATATGTGGAGAGAATTCATCAGCCGTCTCGGCCTCGGCTGGGAGCTCACCGATCCCGCCCGCCAGGACGACATCGCGGCCGTCGAGGAGGTCTTGCGGCATCCGTTCCCCGACGACCTCAAGGCGCTGCTGCTGGAGAGTGACGGCGTACGTGACGACCTCGGCGGCGGCGTCGTCTGGGACCTGAAGAGGATCAGAGAGGACAACAGCTTTCTGCGCACGGACGCTTCGATCGGCGAGCTCTACATGCCGTTCGACTCGCTGCTCTTCTTCGGCGACAACGGAGGCGGCGATCAGTTCGCCTTCGCGCGCACAGGGACCGGCACGAATGTCTACGTCTGGGACCACGAGGACGACAGCCGCAGGTGTGTCGCCAACGGCCTCGACCAGTACCTCCAGCGAACCGCCCAGGCCGACACTCCGGACTGGTTCCGCCGCCGCTGACCTCATTCACCGTTCTGGGCGTTTCCATCCGGGGCAGCTCTTCGGGCGGAAAGCGGGAATGCCACACCGGGGATTCTGCCGGTATTGCCTTCCCGGCCCCGTATAGCGGCAGCAGCTGATGTGTCAGCATGTCCAGCGTGCGCCGGCGGAGGCCAGATGAATGCACGCCCTCGTCTCCCCGGCCACCAGGCCCCGCCGCGCGCAGACGAGAGGGCTCCCGCCGGCCTCATCGGCGGGAGCCCTCTGCGGTGTCCGGACGGCGTGCCCGGTACGGCGGGTCAGGCAGGTGCGCCCGGCTCCGCAAGCACCGTCTCCGGGACCTGCACGGTGCGCAGCACGCCGTCGCCCAGGTGCAGGATCGCCCGCCCCGGGCGGGTCGCGCCCAGCCGGCTGCGGGGCACCTTGACGCCGATCAGCTCGCCGTCGCTCATGTTCTGCGGCTTCAGCAGCAGTCCGCACCGGTTGCGGCGGGCCTCGGTGTGCCAGCCGGAGAACCCGGAGGAGAGCCGGTCGGTCTGTCCGGCGATCACCAGGCCCCGGCCGGTCTCGGCACCGGACTTGGCGATCTGCGTGAGGACGGGCTCGGCCTTCGTCTTCAGCAGCAGGTCGGCGTCGTCGAGGAGCACCACGGCCCCGTCGGGCGCGGAGGCCAGCGCCGCCTCCAGGGCCGTGGGGTCGATGTCGGACTCGTCGAACACCGCGAGCACACCGGGCCGTCCGGCGAGGTGGCGCAGCGGCGAGCGGGCGGGGGCACCGACCACGACCGGGGTGCCGGCCGCGAGCAGCGCCACCGCCAGCGTCGACAGGACGGTGCTGCGTCCCGAGCGGGCGGGCCCGGCGACGAGGAACGTCGGGGTGACGGTGAAGTCCGGCCCGAGCGCGGTGAGTTCGTCGCCGCCGACGCCGGCCAGTGCCCATCGCGTGGAGCGACTGGCTGGGACGAACCGGGCGGCCTCCTCGAAGGTGAGCCGGTCCGGGAGGGTGTCGACGCGGAACGGCCGGGTGGCGGCCGGCAGGTGGGCCGCCCGCTCACGGCACTGCTCGGCGATCTGCTGGAGCGCCGCGGCCTGTGCCTGGCCTTCCGGGTTCTCGGTGAGGAGCGCGATCTGCACCTCGGCCTTGTCGGCGGCGCGGAAGGCGCGGCCCGGCGGGATCTCGTCGGGCACGTTCCGCTGGGTGATGCCGATCATGCCGTACTCGGACTTCTCGTTGAGCTTCAGCACGAGCTTGTCCTCGGTGGAGCCGTTGACCCGGCTGGAGAACAGCGCCCGGTCGCCGGTCATCACCAGGTGGATACCGGCGCTCGCGCCGTCCCGCAGCAGGGTCAGCACGGAGTTCAGCAGGTTCCCGGCGTCGTACTCGCCGAGCTGCTTGTCGAAGACCTCCCACCGGTCGATGAACAGCACGAGGTGCGGGGGCCGTTCGTCCTCCGGCAGGGCGCGGCGGAGTTCCGGCAGGTCGGCGCTGCCGCGGGCGGCGAGCATCTCCTGCCGCCGGGTGAGCTCCTGGGTCAGCCGGGCGAGCAGCCGGGCCACCCGGTCGGGCTGGGTGCGCTGGGTGACGGCCCCGACGTGCGGCAGCCCCTCCATGGCCAGCAGCGCGCCGTTGCCGCAGTCGATGCCGTACATGTGCAGCCGGTCCGGGGAGTGGACGCGGGCCAGCGTGCCGGCGAGCGTGCGCAGCGTCTGCGAACGGCCCTGCCGGGGCGAGCCGACGATGTGCAGGTGCCCGAGCGTCGCCGGGTCGATCACCAGCGGGAGCCGGGCCTGTTGTGCGGGCAGGTCCACCACGCCGTACGCGACAGGGGCGAGGTCGTAGTCCGAGGGCGGGGGCGGCGGCAGTTCGCCGGCGACCAGCTTTTCGGGCAGCGGCGGCAGCCAGGGGCTGTGCTGCGCGGGGATGCCCATCTCCCGGTCCGCGCCGCGGATCGCCTCGACGAGCCCGGTGAGGTCCGTCTCCACCTCGGCGGGCGCGGCCACGGCGCGCGGCCGCGCCGGCAGCGGTTCGCCGAGCCGCTGCCAGCCGACCGCCACCGCCCAGGGTGCCGGCAGCGAGGTCGCCGCGGCGCCGGGCCGGCGGCCGCCGACCCGTCCGGACTGGAACGGCACGAGGGAGTTCTGGCCGAAGCGCACATAGGCGCGGCCGGGTGTGCTCTGCGAGATCCCGGCGGCCTCGGCGGAGTTGATGACGTCCTGGCTCTCGCCGGCGTCCGTCACCCGGAGCGCGATGCGCAGATTGGTGTTGGCGCGGATCTCCGAGGAGACCACGCCGCTGGGGCGCTGGGTCGCCAGGATCAGGTGGATGCCGAGGCTGCGGCCCCGCTGCGCGATGTTGACCAGGCCCTTCACGAAGTCCGGCAGGTCGCGCACCATCGAGGCGAACTCGTCGATGACGATGAGCAGCCGGGGCATCGGGGTGTGGCCCGCCGGGTTCCGCTCCAGCAGCTCGATGTAGTCCTCGATGTCCTTGGCGCCGGCCGCGGCCAGGATGTGCTCGCGCCGGGTGAGTTCCGCCGTCAGCGACACCAGGGCCCGCTCGACGAGGTGGGCGTCGAGGTCGGTGACCATGCCGACGGTGTGCGGCAGGTGCACGCAGTCCTTGAACGCGGAGCCGCCCTTGTAGTCGACGAGGACGAACGTCATCGCGTCCGGGCGGTTCGCCACCGCGAGCGAGGCGACCAGCGTCTGCAGGAGTTCGGACTTGCCGGAGCCGGTGGTACCGGCGACCAGCCCGTGCGGGCCGTCGCGCTTCAGGTCCAGGAAGAACGGGCCGTCCAGGGAGACGCCGACGGCCGCCCGGGTCGAGCGTCCCCCGGCCGTCCAGCGTGCCCGGATGCCGGCGGCCTGCGGCGGGTCGAGGGCGAGGACGTCGAGCAGCCGCGCGGAGCCGGGGAGCACCGCGGCCTCCTCGTCGGCCCCGCCCGGGTCCCGCAGCGGGCCCATCGCGCGGGCCAGCGAGCGGCACCAGTCCAGGGACACCGTGTCGGGCCGGATACCCCCGACGGTGCCCCTTCCGGAGCGTCCCACCCGCACGGTTGTGCCGGGCTCCTCGGCGACGACGGCGTGGCACTCCTCGGGCAGCAGCCGCTCCTCGGCGTCCAGGCAGACCGCGCGGACGCCGACGGCCGGTCCGTCGCGCAGGATCTGGGCCACGCCGGGCAGCGAACGCAGCCTGCGGGCCCCGTCGAGGACGACGAGCACATCGGGTCCGGCGGCCCGGCTCCGCCGGTCCTCCCCTCCGGCGCGCTCGGCGATCAGCGCGGTCAGTTCGGCGACCCGCCGGGCGCAGGTCTCGGTGCCGTAGCCGATGCTGGCCGGGGTGTCGCCGGACTTCTTCCGCACGTGCGGCAGCCAGCGCAGCCAGGACCAGCCGTCCCGGCCCGGTTCGCCGGTCGTCAGCAGGTGGATCTGGAGGTCACGGGGGCTGTGCAGGACGGCGGCCTGGGCGATCGCCCAGCGTGCCACGGCGCGTGCGGTCGGTCCCTCGCCCGCGATGCCCAGGACGTCGTGCTCCCGCAGCGGAACGGTCACCGGGACGTCGTAGGCGGTCCACGGGTCCTGGCGGCGGTGTTCGTCCTTGGTCGGGTCGTGGAGCACCACGTCGGAGGGCAGGTCGGCGGTCCCGATGCGCAGTTCCAGGAAGTCGGCGTCCGAGGTACGGCGTTCCCACAGGCGGCGCCGGGGGCCGACGGCGGTCAGGACGACCTCGGCCGGGTCCGGGAAGCCCCGGCGCCGGGCGGTGCGTTCGGCCGCCAGGGCCTGCTCCGCGTCGCCCTCGATGCGCCCCTTCTTCTCCTCGTAGGCGGCGACCTCGTCGGAGTGCGACTGGTGTCCGTTGCGCCGGCTCATCAGATAGTTGCCGACGATCACGACCGGGGAGAGCAGCCCGAAGAACAGCATCTCCATGCGGCCGAAGGCCAGCGCCCCGACCCCCGCCATCACCAGCGGGGCGGCCGCGGTGATCCACGGGAGCGGCCGGGCGGCGGGCGGCGCGGGCGGGGAGGGCAGGGTGAAGCGGGTGGCGTTCTCAGCCGGGCGCAGCCGCGGCGGCCGGTTGTAGTCCCAGCCGGTGCCGTCCTCCGACGGCTGCACGGCCGCGTCCGGCTTCTGCGGCAGGGCGAGTTCGAGCAGGCAGCCGCCGACGAGGAGCTGCGCGCCGGCCGGCCAGGCGGTGGCCCCGGCGAGATCCTCGCGGTCCAGTTGCAGGGTGCCGCCGTCCGGCGCGGACGCGTCGGGCGCCACCCGGCAGCGTCCTCGGGGGCCCACCGTCAGGACGGCGCACGGCCGGTCCGGCAGGGCGCGCAGCACCTGGGCGGTCCCGTCGTGTGCCACTCCGATCCGGTACTCGCCGATGTCGAGCCGGTGCACCGCGCCCGCCCCGGTCCCGCCGACCGCCCGGACCTCCACCAGCCCGTCCGGTTCGGCGGACGCGGTGCCCGCCGGGCGGCCCAGGCCCACGATGGCCGCGTGGTGGAGCGGCGCGTCCCGCAGCCGCAGGTCCGCGGGCAGCAGCCGGTCGCCGGCGTACAGGCCGAGGCCCTCCGGGGGCCGGTGGACGCTCCCCCTGGCGTCGCCGGGGGGACCCCCACCCGCCCTGGCCAGCGCCTCCGCGACCGCGCCCACGGGCGTGTCGGGGTCGGCGTCGAGGTGGACGTCGAACGCCTCACCGTCCCCCTCGACCACGGTCAACATCAACGACACGAAACGTCCTCCAGCCGGCGGGAATGCGGGGGCGCGGGGCCGGACTCGGCGGCACCCGTGCCACTGACGGGACCTACGGAGCCCGCCCGCGGATGGTTCACGGACGGTTCCCGGACGCGCCGGTGAACCGTTGGCGGCCGCGCCCCGTAGTGGCCTTCGGGTGCACGGCGCCGCGACGCTGCCGCGGTGCCGCCCCCGCTTCCGACCGTCCCGGCTCCGCCGCCGGGGCGTCCCGACAAGGAGTCAGAAGATGATCTGGTACGTCCTGGCCGTGGTGCTGGGGCTGGCGCTGATCGGGGCGGTGACCGCGCTGGTCGTCACCGAGCGGCGGCCCCGCCCGCCGAAGCCCGTCGCCGCCTCGGCCGCCGTCGTGGGGCGGGAGGCGCTGGACGTGGTCGACGCGGGCCTGCGCCGGCTGACGGGCGAGTGTCTGCGCTCCGGCCGGTCGCTGCCCGACCTGTACGCCGTCGTCTACTCCGAGGAGCGCCTCGGACTGCTGCTGGCCGCCCCGGAGGAGTCCGCCCCCGCGCCGTGGACCGCCGGGGCGGACGGCGAGCGCTGGACGGTCTCGCCCGACGACCTGCACCGCCCCGGCCCGGAGGGCGAACCGGCCCTGCCGTACGCGCTGACGGTGACGGTGGGGCTGGACGGCGCCGACCGGGTGCTGGTCGACCTCTCCCGGGCGGCGGGGCCCGTCTCCGTGACGGGCCCGGACGAGGAGGTGCGCAGCCTGGCGCGGGCCGTCATCACCGAGGCGCTCGCCGGCCCGGTGGGGGCGCTCGCCGAGGTCACCCTGGTGGGATCCCTGGCCGGCGACGGGCTCGTGGCCGGTGACGGGCCGCGGACCTCGCGTCTGCACACCGCGGCCAGCCTGGAGGAGGCGTTCGCCAGGGCGGCTTCGGCCGGCCCGGACCAGCCGGGGCCCGGCTCGTCCGAGGTCACCCAGATCTTCCGGCTGATCGAGGGCAGCAGCCGGCTCGCCGTCCAGGGCGAGGCGCCGCACCTGTTCGTCGTGGACGCCTCACAACTCCCGCGGCGGGACGGGGCGCTGGACGCCCTGCGGCGCGGGGACGCGCTGCTGGTGCTCGGCGACGCGCCCGCGGGGTGGCGCTGGCGGGCCGGCGCGGGCGGATCGCTCGACACCGGACCGCTCGGCCTGGAGATCACCCGGCACGCGGGGCGTTTCGCATGAGTCTCATCCGGCGTCACGGTCACGGCCGCCCGCCTGCAGCCCGCGGCTGTGCAGCGCCTCCCGCAGGGCGCGGGCGGCGTAGTGCGTCCGCGACTTGACGGTGCCCGGCGGCACGCCGAGGACCGTGGCCGTCTGGTTGACGCTGCGCCCCAGGTAGTGCACGTGCAGCAGGACCTCGCGCTGCGCCGGCAGCAGGTCCTGCAACGCCTCGACGAGCACCTGGGAGGTGAGGATGTGGTCCACGTCGTCGGACACCGGCAGGTGGGCGAGTTCCGGGTCGCCGGTCTCCGGTGGTCTGGCCTGGCGGGCCCGGTGACCGTCGATGACGAGGTTGCGCAGCACGGTGAACAGCCACGGCCGCGCCGAATCCGCGGTCGGGTCGAGCTCCCCGGCGTGGCGCCAGGCGCGGATCGCGACCTCCTGGAGGGCGTCCTCGGCGCGATGCCAGTCGCCCCCGAGCCGCCGTGCGGCGAACTGCAGCAACGCGCTGCCGTGGAACTGGTAGAGGGCTCTGAGGAACTCGTCGGGGCGGAGTTCCGCGGTGTGGGGGCGGGGTATTCGGTGTTCGGTCGAAGCACTGGCCGACAAAGGCCTGTTTCCTCTCCGGTCGTCTGTGGGGAGACGGGTGCAGCCGGACGCGACAGAGCCGGCGGGCGCCGCCGCGAGCGGTCGTTCACTCGGTGCGGCGTGTCCGCCGGCATGCGACGGCGGTGAACCCGCCCCCGGTACCGCCGTCAGCCCGGTTCGCCGGAGGAAAGCGATTCCACCTGACTGGACGTCAGTTCACGGTCGTAGACGTGCACATCGGCGATGTCGCCCTTCCAGTGGTCGGCCGCTTTCCCGTCGAACTTGCTGCGTCCGATCACCACAGCGCCGGTGGACTTCACCGTGCTTGCGGCCTCCCTGCTTCCCGCGAGCCGGCCGTCCACGTAGATCCGCATCCGGTGGTCCTTCTGGCTGTACGTGCCGGTGAGGTGGTACCAGCGGCCGGCCTGCGGCTGCCCGGTCTTCTCCGCGACGGTACGGGCGCCGGTGAAGCTGAACGCGAAGTTCTCGTCCTGGCCGGAGTACTGGAGGAAGAACGCGCTGGTCCGGTCGCCGTCCTGGGACAGGGCGGTGTGGAAGCCGTTCATGTCCTCGGAGGTGAGCCGCACCCGCGCGGCGACCGAGTAGTCCTTGCCGGCGGTGTCGATCCGGGAGCCGGTGTCCGCGTATCCGCTGGTGCCGTCCAGCCGCAGGGCGCCGCCCTCGGGGCCGTCGGTCCACTGCGTGCCGCCGCTGACGACGGCGTCGTGCTCACCCGCCTTCGCGGTGCCGGACCGGTGCAGGGGCCACCACCCGACGCCGCGCAGCGACTCGGCGTCGCCCCCCGGGCCCGGCGAGGTCGGCTTCCCCCCGGCCTGCTCCTTCCCGGACTCCGCGGCCCCCTGCCCGCGCACCAGCTGGGTGACGACAAAGGCCAGCGCGACGGTCAGTACGGCGATCGCGGTGATGAGCGACCATCTGCGCGTCATGAATCTCCCCGGAACGTACGGCATACAGGTGTCACTCCGGACCACGTGTCCGACCCGAAAGTGGTTCACCGTGCACCCAAACTCTGGCAGGCCGGGGAGCCAGCCGGCGTGGGCGCCCCTGAATGGGCTGACCTGCGCCGGAACATGCGGCAACACCACGGTATGGGCGGGTGAACGAGGGTCGTTGAGAGGTTTCGACGGCGCGGGTTCGGCGTCCGGCGACCGGTCCGGGGCAGAGAGTCCCGGACCGAGGACTCGCCCTTGCCGGACACCTTGTAGGTCAGCTGTGCCGTGCCGTGCCGTGGGTGACACACGCCGTTCGCGTGGCGAATTCGGACCCGGCCCGCAACGGCCGGTTCCGCGTCACTCGGTCAGGTACAGGGGCGACAGATGGATCCGCTTCAGATCCAGCCGTGGCTGCGGGCGACATGGGCAGCGCTGTGGCGGTTAGGCGCCCCGATTTTTGCCACGGCCTGGGAAAGGTAGTTGCGAACGGTGCCGGGAGCCAGGGCGGCACGATGGGCGATCTCGCTGACGGTGGCGCCGTCGGCTGCGAGGGCGAGGATGTCGGCTTCGCGGGCGGAAAGAGGGGAGTCGCCTGCGGCGATGGCGTCGGCGGCAAGGGTGGGGTCGATATAGCGGTGTCCATGGTGGATGGTGCGGATGACAGTGGCGAGTTGGGCGGCGGAGACGGTTTTGGGGACGAACCCCTTGATGCCTGCCTCCAGGGCGCGCTTGAGGTGCCCTGGCAGTCCGTGGCTGGTGACGATGAGGGTCTTGCAGTCGGAGTCGTGAGCAATCACGGCGCGGGCAGCGCTGATGCCGTCGGTACCGGGCATCTGTAAGTCGAGGACGGCGACATCGGGGTGGTGCCGCCGAGCCGCGGTGACGGCTTCGTCCCCCGTGGCGGCCTGGGCCACGACTTCGAGGTCGATCTCAAGGGCCAGAAGTGCGGCGAGGGACTCGCGGATGAGGTGCTCGTCCTCGGCAAGCAGGACGCGGATCACGGTGCTCATGAAGCGTGCTCCTGTGGGGGGATGCGGGCGGTGACGGTGTACGTGCCGTCGGTTCCCGGACCGTGGGTAAGGGTTCCGGCGTGGGCGGCCAGGCGCTGGGCAAGACCGTCGAGCCCGGTGCCGGCAGTGCTGTCGACGGCGGGACGGGGATGGTTGTTGGTGACCGTCAAGATGCTCGTGCCGTCGGCGGCATGGGTGAGGGCGATGGTGCAGTAGGTCGCCTGGGAATGGCGTATGACATTGGTGGCAGTCTCACGCACCGCCCACCCCAGGGCAGTTTGGATGGCGTCACAAGGCTCAGGACCGGTCGTGCGAATGCGGCAGGTAATTCCTGCCGCGGCGAGGACGGAGCGGGCGCCATCGAGTTCGGTTTCCAGGTCGGTGGTGCGATAGCCGCGGACGACGTCTCGAATCTCCTGCTGGGATTCCCGGGCCAAACGCTGGATCTCGGTCATCTCGAACTGTGCTTGAGGCCCATGGGGCAGGCGGGCGGCGAGTTCGGCCTTGAGCGCGATCCCGGCCAGGGTGCGGCCCAGAGTGTCATGCAGGTCGCGAGCGAACCGCAGGCGTTCCTCGACGACAGCTAGACGGGTTTCGGCCTGACGAGCAGCGTTGAGCTGGTGCATGACCTGTAAGGACCACTGTGAGGTGCGGACGCCGAGAGTCGTGATGATCCAGAGAGCCAGGACAGCCCCGAAGCCCCGCAAGGCGTCGGGGCCGGTCGCCCAGGCGGTGGTGAGGGCGCTGGCCAGAGCCAGGGCGCTGCTGGCGCGCCAGTGGGCACCTGCCCAGGCCGCAGCAGCGGGAACGACCGCGAGGGCACAAGCGGCGATCGGGCCCTTGGGCGTGGCCGGAAGCCAGCCGTGGTCCAAGGCGGGGAGGACGGCGGCCAGCCCGGCGGCGGCGGCGATGCCGGTCACCGCCAGGAGGAGAGGGCGAGGCCGGGTGGGAGGAGTCCGCAGAGCGAGGGTCGCGGCGTGAATGGCGGCTACGGCCAGGGCCACATAGGCGGTGAGGACGAGCAGACCAGGGACGGTTGTGACCAGCCGGCCGGCGACAGGCCAGGCGAAAGCAGTCGAAGGGCCGGTGATGGCAAGAGCCAAGGCCCAGCGGGAGACGAGAGTCACTCGCTGGACCTCCGCATGCTGCGGGCCCGTCATCACGTGCGGGGCTCCCAGCGGAACCAGCGACGGGCCGCACCGAGAGCGAGGACGGTCCATCCGGCAAGCACCGCGAGCCGCAGCAGGGCTTCGGTGAGGGTGAGGGTGTTGGTCCAGGCATTGCGCACGAGGTCGATGACGGGAGTCATCGGCAACCAGTGGCAGATGTCCTGCATGAGCTGCGGCATCGCTTCGAGGGGGAAGAAGGTGCCGGAGGTGGTGGGCAGGAGGAACAGCAGGGGCAGAACGGCGACCTGCACATTCTCGGTGGTACGCGCCAGGGCACTGGTGGCGGCCGCGAGGGCGCACATCAGGAGGATGCCCAGCACGACAGCGGCGAGCGCCCAGTGGGCGCCGGGCGGGGCGCCTGCTCCGGTCAAGGGCAGCAGGACAGCCGCGATAAGAGCCGTTTGCACCAAGACGATGGCGGCCGACGGAAGGGCGGTGCCGGTGAGGACTGTGGGGTCGGCGACTTCGCCGGTGCGCAGGCGCTTGAGGAGGAGTTCGTCGCGGCGGGCGACATAGGTGGTCGTGAGGGGGACGTAGAGGGAGAAGACGAGGACGATGCCGACGGCGGTGGCAACCATGACAGGGCCCATGGACAGCCCCAGGTCGCCGAGGTCGAACTTGCCCATGGTGAGGTGAAGGGCAGCCAGGGTGAAGACGGGGATGAAGAGGACATTGACGAAGTTGGCTTTGGTGCGGAAGAAGAGGGTGGCCTCGGCACGGCCAAGGGAAACGAGCTGGCGGGCAGGGCTGCTCATGCGACCTGAGCCTCCTCGCTGCGGGTGAGGCCCTTGTGGGCGATATGCAGGAAGGCTTCTTCGAGGCTGGCAGAGCGCGCGTTGAGGCCGGCGAGGACGACGTCCTGGTCCCGGGCCCAATGGAGTAACTCGGTGGTGGTGTGCTGGAGGTGCGGCGTTTCGATACGCAGGCTGAGGCCCTGGGCCTGGATGCGCGTGGCAGCGAGACGTTCGCGTGGCGGAAGGTCCGTTGCCTGGTGGGTAACGGGGAGGGTGAAAGTCAGCGTCGCCGGATGCTCGCCGACGATCTGGGGGACGGTGCCGTGGGCGGCGATACGCCCGGCGTGCATGATCGCTAAGTGGTCGGCGAGGGCTTCGGCCTCTTCAAGGTAATGAGTGGTCAGGACGATGGTGGTGCCCATGTCCTTGAGGCTCTTGATGAGGCGCCAGGTGTCGTGGCGGCCTTCGGGATCCATGCCGGTGGTGGGTTCGTCGAGGAAGAGAAGGTCGGGGTCGGCGAGGGTGGCCAAGGCAAGGTCGAGCCGACGCTTTTCGCCGCCGGAGAGGTTCTTGACCTGGACATCCGCACGGTGGGCGAGACCGACCAGCGCGATGGCGTCACGGACGGGCCGGGGGCGGGTGGTGCATCCGGCCCACATGCGGGCGGTCTCGGCGACGGTGAGCTGCTCGGCGAATCCGCTGTGCTGAAGCATGGCGCCGGTGCGAGGACGGGTGTGCTTGCGGTCGCTGTACGGGTCATGCCGGCCGAAGAGGCGGATGGTGCCCTTGGCGGGCTGGGCGAGTCCTTCAAGGAGCTCGATGGTGGAGGTCTTGCCTGCCCCGTTGGTCCCGAGCAGACCGAACAGTTCGCCCTCCTTGACAGCAAAAGTGACACCGCGGACGGCATCAAAGGCCTTCGCCCCGACGCCATATCGCCGCCACACATCAGCGACCTCGATCACATTCCCCTGGGAGTGCTGAGTCATACGAACCATCGTCGAGGCAACGAGCGGCACCCTCCAGTGCCGCATGTCACGGGTTCCGATGACAGACGTCACGCCCGAGCCTGACATGTGTCACAGCACCCGACGCCCCTGCTGCAGGCGGGCGTAGCATGCTGTGAGCTGGACACGACAGTTTCCCCGTGCGCACGTTGGGGGTGCTGACGGACAGTGGGCACCGTCGTCCCGCCCTGATGCGGACGATCGAGCCACACCCCGGTGTACAGAGAAGCCGTCGGCCTCCGCGTGGTCCAGGCACTCGGGATCGCACCCTCTGGGCGGGCAGGCGGCCCCGCGTCCCCTCTCGCCAGGTGAACTCCGGAAGAAGCGGTGGCGGCCCGGGTACGACGAACCCGGTCGGTGATGCGGGTGATGCGAGTGACGCTGCGGCGAGCATGCGGAGGAGCCGCAGGCCGTGAGGAGGCCATTGGCCTGCCGCGGCGACCAGCACGAGGGCGGTCGTGCCCGCCTGGTTCAGATGGTGCTGAACCGTGTGGTCAGGACGCGGGTGCCGGTTGTGGTCAGAGCTGCCGCCAGGAGGGCGATGACGGCCGCCTGCACGGTGGCGGCGGCGATGACCGAGCCAGGGGTGTGGGCTTGGACCATGAACGCGAGGAGGAGGATCCGCTGCATGAGGACGCCCAGGCCGAGCGCGGCCAGCGCGAGCGGCAGTGCGGGGTCTGCCACGTGCTTCGGTGCACGCCATCGGACGACCATCCAGACGGCGGCCACGGCGATGAACGCCGCACCGCCGGACCATCCCGGGTCCGCACCCCCAGGCCACACCACCATCGACGCGCCCATGAGGACGCAGGTACCCATGAGGGTCGGCCCGGGTGAAGCCAGTGGGAGCCGGGCGGGCGGAGCGTCGCGGTGGAAGCCACAGCACAGAGCGAGGACGGTCAGCCAGGAGAACGCCGCGGTCGTGAGCGAGAGGGAGACCGCTACGGTGTCCCGTCCGCCGCCCGCGTGTGGGATGACCGGCGTCAGGTCCGGAAGGGCAGCGAGGGCGGCGAAGACGAAGGCGGTGCGCCTGCGGTCGCGCAGCAGCGCCAGGTAGACCACCGTCCAGGCCAGCGGGAGCAGCCACAACGCCGCCTCGTACAGCCCGGGCAGAGTGCCATGGCCGGTGAAGCCCCCCAGGATCATCTCCCGGTCCTCGACGGGGGCACCGTTGGCCCAGGTGAGGAAGACGGCCCGTTCGGTCAGTGCGGAGGCTGCCTGCAGCAGCACGCTCAGCAGCGCGAACAGGCGCACCACCGCGCCGAGCGTGGCGTAGCGGGCCGGGGCGCCGGCGGCGCCCATCCGGGCGCGGATGGCGAGGGCGGCGATGCTGGCCACCTCGCCCCAGGCGGGGCGCATTTCGTCCCGGTCCCGCTCGTCGATCCCGTCCAGGAAGGTCTCGACCATCTCCTCCTCCCGCTCAGCGCGGTAGTAGGAGGGCAGCAGGCGCAGGACGGTGCGGTAACGCTGTTCGAGCACGGTCGTCATGCGGTGCCTCCGGCGATGCCCGGGCGACGCGCGGAGCGGCTCAGGGGAGCCGGCCCGGCGGTCGCGGGGCGGTGTACGGCCATCCGCTGGGTCGCAGCGCGTGCCCCGGCCGCCATCCGCTCCGCCTCGGCGGACAGGGCTGCCCCGCCGGCGTCGGTGAGGCGGTAGTACTTGCGCAGTCGGCCCTGTTGCACCTCCTCGCGGTCCAGCTCGATGTGCCCGTCGGCCGCCAGTCGGTCCAGCACGCCGTACAACGTGCCGATCCGGAGCTGCACATGCCCTTCGGACAGCTCGTCGACCACCTGCACGATCCCGTAACCATGCCGTGGCTCGTCGACCAGTGCGGTGAGGACGAAGAACGCCGCTTGCGTCATGCCTCTGGAAGTCATGCACCCACGATATCCTGCCTTCCGATATATAGGGGAGACGGGGAGCGTCGTCCCGAACCAGAAGGGTCTCGCCCGGCTGGAGCCGTACGTGCCGAAGAGCGTTGAGCGGAGCGGGCGTTGGAGGGATCGCCGCCAGGTCGTCGACGGGGTTCTGCTCCGGCAGCGGATCGGCACCCCGGGGCCGGCTGCGGGCAGCACGGTCGCCCCCTCGGCCTCCCCGCCTGTGTGCGCCGGCGTGCGTTTGCGCTGCCGTCGAGGCGTGATGCGCACGCGTGATCCGTGGCCGCAGCGGCCCTGAATACGCGCTGCGCCATTCGGGCGATATCTGGGTCCTCCCTCTATCCGGGGCTCGCCGGTGACGCCTTAATAGCAAGAGTGAGTCCGGAGGTCGCCCATCCCTCTCGGGGACTCATGATCCGCCGGTTGACCGGTAGCGGTCAGCGGCATTGCCTGATGGGTGCTCCTTGGACGGCTGGTCAGTTGCCCCTACCAGCTGTTGGCTGACTGCCAGTCAGCCATGGGGAGCCCCGAACTAGATCCATGCAGACCTAGATCGCGAGGGCTCAACATGGGCAAGGGTTTTCAGCCGAAAAGGCATCAACTTCTCTGAGTCGTGGTGAGTGGAAATCAACTCACGCTGCCGACTCCGCTGCATCCGGCCGTACCGGTAGGGGCGGATCCCGTCTCACGCCGGTCTTCACGGACCGCCGGCACGCCCAAGTGACGACTCGGGCGACAACTCCGCCGGTTTCCAGGCTTCCCCCGTTCTCCGTCAGACCTGGATGGGGCGGACACCCTCGGCGTCCGGCACCGGCGACGATCCGGCATCAGGCGACCGCCGGTGCGGCGTCACCAGGAGCACGAGGTAGGAGCGCCGACGCCTGAGTGCGCTCAGGCAGCTGTGGCGAGTGCGCACACCGCGCTCGGTCGAAGCCTTCCTGTTCATCCCGGCGCGCAGCAGAGGGCACAGCTCACCCCGTGCCCGAGGCGCGGGGCCCAGCGGTGCAAGCGCGCCGCTCTCGCACAGTTCCAGGGCGGCATCAGGGCTGCCCCGGACCCTTGGAAAGGAAACCACGATGGCAACACTTGTACCTCTGGGCACCGCCGCCACCTACGGCGTGCTCGCCAACACGGCGATCACCAACACCGGCCTCACCGTGGTCGCCGGCGACCTCGGAGTGAGCCCCGCCGGTGCCGTGTCCGGGTTCCCTCCCGGAACGGTCACCGGAACCATCCACGTGAACGACGCTGCCGCGGCGCAGGCCCAGGCCGACCTGCTCTTTGGGTACGGCAACGCGCTTGTGCAACCGGTCACCGGCACTGTCGCGACGGAACTCGGCGGGACCACCCTGTTCCCCGGTGTGTACAACTCGGCCTCCGGCACGTTCGGCCTCAACGGGCCACTGACCCTGGACGCTCAGGGTGACCCCAACGCCGTCTTCATCTTCAAGACGAACACCACGCTCATCTCGGGAGCCGCCGGCAACGTCATCCTCGCCGGCCTCGCGCAGTCCAGCAATGTCTTCTGGCAGGTCGGCAGCTCCGCGACACTCGGCGCCGGCTCCACCCTGAGGGGCAGCATCCTCGCCAACACCTCGATCACCGCCACCACGGGGGCCATCGTGGACGGCCGGTTGCTGGCTCTCGGCGCCGCCGTCACGCTGGACTCGAACACGGTCAACGTGCCGGCCCTGTCCACCTGCCAGGTGGTGGTCCAGCCGGTCGGACCCGTCGTCGCCGGACAGCCGAAGCCCGTGTCCGCTGTGGTGACCTGCAACGGCCTCCCGGTCTCGGGTGCCTCGGTGACCTTCAACGGTGGCGCAGTACCGGTAACGGCCACCACCAACATGGCCGGTGTCGCCACCGGAACACTGACCTTCAACACCCCCGGAACCGCCACCGTCACCGCCACCGTCACCGCGGCCGGCACCGCCTGCTCGTGCACCGGTGTCGTCTCCCCGCCCGTCAGCGTCACCGTCACTCCGCAGCAGTCCTGCCAGGTGGTGGTCCAGCCGGTGACCGGGCCGGTGGTCGCCGGCCAGCCGACCTCCGTGTCCGCCGTGGTGACCTGCAACGGCCTCCCGGTCCCGGGTGCCTCCGTGACCTTCAACGGTGGCGCAGTACCGGTAACCGTCACCACCAACATGGCCGGTGTCGCCACCGGAACACTGACCTTCAACACCCCCGGAACCGCCACCGTCACCGCCACCGTCACCGCGGCCGGCACCGCCTGCTCGTGCACCGGTGTCGTCTCCCCGCCCGTCACCGTCACCGTCACTCCGCAGACGAGCCCGCTGAGTGCGTCGCCCGCCTGCTGGCGGTTCAACCTGCCCTTCCCGGTTCCGCACCTGTTCGTGGCGACGCTGAAGGCCACCCTCACGCCGGCGCAAGCGGGAGTCACGGTCACCTTCTACGTCTCCGGCCTGCCGGTGGGCACCGCGGTGACCAACGCCAGCGGTGTCGCCACCCTCAACAACGCCGGTCTGTCCATCCTGCAGATCAGCGCCAGCAGCTACACGGCGGTCGCCACCGTCGGGGGCTCCACGGTCCAGGCGACCGGCTCCCTGACGCCCTGCTTCCCGCCGGCGTAACCGGCCTGCGCCCACTCGGCCGGGGGAGCATGACGGGTCCTGCTGCGGTACGCACGCACAGGTCTGGTCACGCGGTACAGCCCCTGACCTGACGGCCTTCCGGTAGGCGGCCGCCCCCGCAAGGGGGTGTCCCTCAAGGGCTGTCCCCCGTCGTGGAAGGACGGGGGACAGTCCGGCTCAAACTTACCGGTGAACCATTCGGCAGCCCGCCCGTCGGCAGGACGGAGACGGGGCATACCGCCCCGAGTGCCGGTGGTGCGTGGACGGAGCGCCGGTGAGGACCGGGGCCGGTGTTTCCCTCCGGCATCGGCCCCGGACAGCCGAGCGGCTCTCACACCGTGCCGGAGGCAGCGGCTCTCACACCGTGCCGGAGGGGGCGGTGACGCTCCGCCCCTTTCGGCGGAGTGCGGAGGAACAACCCGTCCGGCCGTCAGCGCTCGGGCCGTGCGACGGGTACTGGTGAACCATGGCTGGCACCTTCACCACCCGCACGATCAACGTCACCACCGGCTCCACCGAGACCCTGCACGACCTCACGAACGCATGCTCCGCGTTCCTCCGGGAGGCCGCTCACGGGCGAAACGGACTGCTGAACATCTTCACCCGCCACGCGACGTCCGGCCTGGCCGTCATCGAGACCGGCGCAGGCAGCGACGACGACCTGTTGGCGGCCCTCCGCGCCCTGCTTCCCACGGACGACCCCTCGCAAGACCGCCCCGGAAGCCCTGGCCACAGCAGCTCCCCCCTGCTCCCGGCGCTGGTCCCGCCACACGCCACGTTGCCCGTGGTCGATGGTGAGCTGGAGCTGGGCGCCGCGCAGTCCGTGGTCCTGGTGAACACCGACCGGGACAGCCCGGAACGCCAGGTCCGGCTGTCATTCCTCAGCTGACCCACGACCCTGCACCTGGTCGCCCCCTTTGACGAAGCAATTCTCCGGCCGGCCACCGCAAGGTCTCCTCTGCCGTCCACTCCGTAGCTTCCGGACCGGCCCGGCGGGCCTTAACGGGAGTAAGCTGTAAGTACCGAGGGCACCCCGTACACCAGCTCCCAAGCTCGTGTCGTTTTCGGCGATTCACGACACCGGGCCGGTTGCGGTCGGCCCGGGGCAGGGTCCGCGTCATGACCACGACCATTCGGAATCCGCCCGCGGTCGAAGACCGGACCGCTTCGCTGCCCCTCCGGCTCATGCTGGCGCCGGCCGGTACCGCTCCGGCTCTGCTCGACGGGGCGTGGTGGCCCCGCTCCCGTGACCTGACGGCGGAACTGCCCGCCCTGACGACCGCCCTCGACCCCCGGTGGGGGCGGATCACCCACGTCACGGTGAACCCCACGTTCTGGCCGGTCATCCCGCCAAAGGTGCCCGTCGACGGGCATGTGGTGGGTGTCGGCTGGTTCAAGGAGGAGCAGGATCCCCACAAGCTGTTGCTGCTCTCCTACAACGCCGGCCGCTGGGACCTCCTGGTGATCCCGCCGGAGACCAGCCCCGCCGCGGCCGCCCGGCTCATGACCGAGGCTGCCGATCCGCTGGGCACCCGCACCGCGAGCGCCCTGATGGACGAGGCGGAGCAACGCCGGATCGCGGAGGAGACGGAACTGTCCCTGGTGTCGGTCTGGGACTCCGAAGGCGGCCATGGCGCAAGCCTGCCGACCTCACGTTCCCCGGCCCAAGCCCTCGTTGCCCGGGTTCCCGATACGCCGGAAGGCATCTGAGCTTCGCGGAGAGCTTCGGGGGCGCGGGGTTCCGATTCCCCTCCCCGTCCTCCCCTCCCCGTCCCCTCCCCGTCCCCTCCCCGTCCCGTCCTCGTCCCCCCCCGCTCCGGCAGCAAGCCCCAGGTCAGGAGCCTGGGGCTTGCCGGTTGTGCGGTCCACTCGTAGGGGACACCTCAGATGCCGTTCACCTCGGCCACCGTGAACGGCTGGGGCGTCCCGGGGCCGATCGGGCCGCCCTTGTCGAACTGGGAGCGGACGACGAGCGTTTGGCCGCGGCTGTGGATGAGCGTGGTCGGGAGCTGGAGCGCCCGGTCGGCGATGCGGCGCTCCATGTGGGCGGAGGCGCCGTCGCCGCCGACCTTCCACCGGCTGATGGTGTGGGTCAGGTTGTGGACGACCCAGAGGGTGTCGCCGCGCAGGTCGAGGCCGTCCCCGTGCAGCGCGTCTCCGCCGTGCAGGGCGACTTGGCGTACCGCTCCGGACGCCAGGCCGACCCGGTAGAGGGTGCCCGCGGTCATGTCGACGGTCAGCAGATAACGGCCGGAAGGGTCGGCCACGATGCCGTTGAGCGCGACGCCGCCGGCCGGGGCGTCAGGGATCCCACGGGTCAGGTCGTAGGCCGTGGTCAGCTCGGCACGACCGCCGTGCGCGGCGGCCCGCGTCAGCTGCCGGGGCGTGACGCGATAGAGGACGCCTCGGTAGCTGTCGGTCAGATAGGCGCTGCCGTCGCGGGCGATCGCCAGGTCGTTGACGAACGACCTGGCGCTCCCGGTCACATCGAAGCGGGCGATGAGCTTCCGGTCGTGCAGGCCGTAGACAGCGACGCCGGTGGTCGAGTCGATGACCCACAGCCGGCCCGCGCGATCGGCCTTCACCCCGTTCGCGGTGGTGCGCCCGTCGGTGCCGGACGGCAGAAAGACCTGGGCGGTGCGGTGCCCGGGAGTCGCCTTGTAGACGGCTCCGGTCGCGTACGAGCCGACGTAGATGTCGCCGGTGCGCGGGTCGGCGGTGATGCCTTCCGGGTAAACGCGGGCGCCGGGCAGGTCGTACGCGGTGGAGACGCGGGCGCGGGTCTCGTGCCGGGCGGCGGTGTGCGAGGCCGGTGACGCGGGCGCGGGCCGGCTGCTCGCGGTGGCAGCGAACGGCACGACGACGGCGGTCAGCGCCAGGGCGGCCGAGGCCAGCGCGCGGCGGGTGATCGCTTGGGACATGGATGGGTCCTCCCCGTTCTCGGCGCATGCGGGTGTCGTCCGCAGGCGATCGAATGGGGGCGAACTTAAGTTAGAACCCTAATCATCGTCAAGGTTCGAATCTTCATATGGGTACTCACTCTCGGGTGAGGGCTTGCCTGATGTACGGCCGTTACGATGCGGGGATGACGTCCATGCCCGCGTCCGAGCGCCTCGGCTCCTCCATCAAGCGTGCCGAGCAGGCGCTGAACAGCGCCAAGCACGCGGCGCTGAAGCCGTCCGGTCTGACGGTCCCGCAGTACGCGGCGCTGCTTTACAGCTCCGAGCGGCCCGGCATCTCGGCCGCTGCGCTGGCGCGGGCGTGCGGAGTGACGCCGCCGACCATGAACACGGTGCTGAAGAACCTCCAGGAGCGCGGCCTCATAGTGCGCACTCCCCACGAGTGGCACAAGAACGTCCTGGAGACCCGGCTCACGGATGAGGGCCGCGCCGTCATGGAGAACGCCGACACCCGGGCGGTACGGGTGGAGCGGGCACTGTCCGCCGAGTTCACCGACGAGGAGCGGGCCGCGCTTGTCGGCCTGCTCGCCCGGTGCGCCACCCTGCTCGATTCCGTGCGACCCGACTAGGGCCTGTCCGGCGGACCTTTGATCAGTATGGTCACAGGACCATGAAGGCCCTGGTCTTACTGTTCGCTGCGTTTGTCGTTTTCGTCATGCCGACCTCCCTGGTGTAGCTGCTGGGACGGCGAGCGAGGATCCCTGACTGGATGCTGGTCGTGCTCTTGCTGGCCGGGTGGCTGACAGTGTTCGCCGGCGGGTTCCTCTCGCAGCGCGCACAGCCGAAATTGTTTCCCGATACGTGGCCGGGGCGCGCCAACGTGATCCGGTTACCTGTCGCTTGGCCGCTCAGCCGGCCGGCGAGGCCGCTCACTCGCAGCGATCCGCACGAGAGCGGCGCAGGCCGCGCAGGTGGCGGTATTCGCGTGTGAGGATCTTCAGCGCCGCGGGAACGGCGGGGCGGGCAGAGGCGGTCAGGAGGCCCGGGCCCTTGGCCTCGGCCGCGTCGGCGGTGGCCTCTTCCAGGGCTATCAGAGCCCGGACGAAGGGACGGTTGGCGGGAGGCAGGAAATCCGTCACACCGTGACTGGCCGCCAGGGCGGTGCGGGCCTGTTGGAGGAGCTGCCGCAGCAGAGCACGGACTCCGGGGGTGTCCTGGGCGCGGACCAGGTCGGCGCGGGTCACGCCGTGGCTCAGCAAGGTGTCCTGAGGGATGGTCAGTCTGTCGTCGGCCAGATCTTCGGCGAGATCATTGACGAAGTCGAGTCGCTGGCTGCCGTCTATGTAGGTGCGGCAGGCAGCGCGGTAGCCGGCGGGTTCGTCACCCGGCACGAGCACGCAGGCAACCAGCATAAAAGCGGGCAGTGAGTAGTGGTCGAGGTAGCGCTGGTAGTCCAACTCCGTCTCGAAGCCCGAGAATTCGAGGTCGGTGGCCGCGGTGTGGAGAAAGTCCTCGACATGCCCGAGAAGGCGCGGGTGACAGGCGCCGGCGTGCAGGAGCGGACGGATCACGGGGTGGTCGCTGGTGCCGGTGGCCAGCGCCTGGCTCACCTCCTTCTCCCATGCCGCATAGGCAGCGGCGCGCTGGGGCAGCGGGCCGTCGTCGAGGAGGTTGTCGGTGTGGTGCATGAAGGCGATGGCGGCGATCAGGTGGGGGGCCAGGGGGCGCGGCAGAAGCAGAAGGACCGCGGTGTAGGCCGCGCGTTTGTAACGCGCCACCACCGAGCGCTGCCGGGTGAACTCGTCGCGCAGCTGCGGGTCGTGAATGCCCGCGGCATCCAGCCTGGTGGTCCACATACTCATCCGGCGTTCCTTTTGTGCTGCGGGGGCGGCCATGGCCCGAGGGGGCTCGTCATGGCGTGACCGGCCGAGCGTTTCACTCCACGGGGCGGCGAGGCCAGCGGTGTGGCCTTGGCGCCGGTCAGGCCCTGGCATGCGGCGCCGGTCAGGCCCTGGCATGCGGCGCCGGTCAGGCCCTGGCATGCGGCGTCGTTCGCCCGTCCGGCCCGGCAGCGATGTCCGGGGACAGAAACGCTGCGCCCCGGCCGGACCACATATCTGTGACCGCGGGATGAGAAATGGGCGCGAGGCGCCGTAAGGGTATCTCGCACAACAGGCGGAGCGAAATAATGAAGCAGGTGGCGGCGATGTCCTCGTGCTACCGTCGGGCTCAGTTGCAGTTGTGGTTCCCAAAAACTTCAAGTGCCCCCGTCGGTTTTTGTGCCGGCGGGAGCGCTTCGGTATTTCCGGATCAATTTCCGGCCGGGGCAATCATCGCGGCGACGCGGAGTCCGCACAGTGCGTACTCCGGGCACTGCCCCGAAGGAGATTGACATGGCATCTGGCACCGTGAAGTGGTTCAACGCCGAAAAGGGTTTCGGCTTCATCGAGCAGGACGGCGGCGGCGCCGACGTGTTCGCCCACTACTCGAACATCGCTGCCCAGGGCTTCCGTGAGCTGCTCGAAGGCCAGAAGGTGACCTTCGACATCGCGCAGGGCCAGAAGGGCCCGACGGCCGAGAACATCGTTCCCGCCTGACGCCGAACGCCGTACGAGTGGGGCCCGCACCTCGGGGTGCGGGCCCCCACTCGTCGCATTTCAGGGCACCGCCCTCTCCGTCATCCCGCGACAATTTCACCCGCGGCATGACTCCGGGGAATCCGCAGCCGCACCGCAGCGGATGTCTCCCCGCAAGCTCCGGATGTCACTCCGTCAGAGCTCCCCTCGTCCGACGCCTCGGATTGTGCGCCCTGATCGCGCCACACATTTCAGCACCTGCGCCCGCGGAGCTTTCCCGCCGGCCGGATTCGCTTTCGTATTCCATTCGGCTCATTCTTGCAATTCTCCGTGCCATGCACTGCTGCGGGAATTCCTTGATACGTGCCGCATCGAGGAAGGTTCCCTATGAACCGCACACGCACGAATGACCGCTACGCCCGCACCCGTCAGGGCGGTGCCGGCTCCGGAAGCAGCGGCGGCCGCGCCGGAAGCGGCGGTGGCCGTGCCGGAGCCGCACGACGCTCGGGCGGCCACGGACGCCGTCCCGCCACGGTCCAGGGCGAGTTCGCCCTCCCCAAGACGCTCACCCCCGCCCTGCCCGCCGTCGAGTCGTTCGCCGACCTCGACATGCCCCGGCAGCTGCTGGCCGCGCTCGGGGCCCAGGGCGTGACCGTGCCGTTCCCGATCCAGGGCGCGACCCTGCCGAACACCCTCGCGGGCCGCGACGTGCTCGGCCGCGGACGCACCGGCTCCGGCAAAACTCTCGCCTTCGGCCTCTCCCTGCTGGCCCGTACGGCCGGACAGCGTGCCGAGCCCCGGCAGCCGCTGGCACTGATCCTCGTGCCCACCCGCGAGCTGGCGCAGCAGGTCACCGATGCGCTCACCCCCTACGCCCGCTCGGTGATGCTGCGGCTGACCACGGTGGTGGGCGGGATGTCGATCGGCAGGCAGGCCGGTGCGCTGCGGGCCGGGACCGAGGTCGTCGTCGCCACCCCGGGCCGGCTCAAGGACCTGATCGACCGGGGTGACTGCCGGCTGAACCAGGTCGGCATCACGGTCCTCGACGAGGCCGACCAGATGGCCGACATGGGCTTCATGCCCCAGGTCACCGCGCTCCTCGACCAGGTACGTCCCGAAGGCCAGCGGATGCTGTTCTCCGCCACCCTCGACCGCAACGTCGACCTGCTGGTCCGCCGCTACCTGACCGACCCGGTGGTCCACTCCGTCGACCCGTCCGCGGGTGCGGTCACCACGATGGAGCACCACGTCCTCCATGTGCACGGCGCCGACAAACACCGGGCGACAACCGAGATCGCGGCGCGCGAGGGCCGGGTGATCATGTTCCTGGACACCAAGCACGCCGTCGACCGGCTGACCGAGCACCTGCTGAGCAGTGGCGTACGGGCCGCCGCCCTGCACGGCGGCAGGTCCCAGCCGCAGCGCACCCGTACCCTGACGCAGTTCAAGAACGGGCAGGTGACCGTGCTGGTGGCGACGAACGTCGCGGCGCGCGGCATTCACGTCGACCACCTCGACCTCGTCGTGAACGTCGACCCGCCCACCGACCACAAGGACTACCTCCACCGCGGCGGACGTACCGCACGCGCCGGGGAGTCCGGCAGCGTGGTCACCCTGGTCCTGCCGAACCAGCGCCGCAACATGGACCGCCTCATGTCGGACGCCGGGATCCGGCCGCAGACCACGCAGGTGCGCTCGGGCGAAGAGGCCCTGAGCCGCATCACCGGCGCGCAGACCCCGTCGGGCATCCCGGTCGTCATCACCGCCCCGGCGGCCGAACGCCCGCAGCGCCGCACCGCCGCAGCCCGAGGCCGGCGCCGCGCCGGTGCCACGACCCGGCGGGCACCCGCGCAGCGGTCCGCCGTCGACCCGGCGGCATAGGTCGGCCCGGCGGCATGGGGGGTATCTCCGGGGAGAGACCCCTGGGACCCGCCGGACAGGCCCTGGAACACACCTGACCAGGGACCAGAACCCAGAGACCAGAAACCAGAAAGCTGACCCACCACCGCAGGAGGCACCTCGTGACGCTGCTCCAGACGCAGCCGCACCCGGCGGATGCCGCCACCCGGGCCCAGGCGGTGACCAACGCCATGGACGCGTCGGAGCCGCGGGTCGGTGACGACATGACCGTCGAAGTCGCCCTGTCTGTCATGGCCGGTGCCCGCGCCGGGCACCTCCTCGTCTGCGACGACGACGGCCGGTGCACCGGTCTGATCACCCGGACCCGGCTCACCGCCGTCCGCGACAGCTCCGCGTACACGGACCGGGTGCAGCTGCGGGACGTCCTCGGCGCCCACGGAGCGTTCACCGCACCCGCACCCGCGGCCACGAAGGCCGAAGCCGGGCAAGCGAGGCGATACCGACGACTCGCGGCCTCGCCCGTCGTCTACGAGTACGGCTGTACCGACGAGCACGGCGGTACCGACGAGTGCGGCGGTACCGACCAGCACGGCGGCACCGACGAGTACGGCGGTACCCCGGGCGTCCTCGCCCTCGCCCTCACCCCGTGAGCCGCCGTATCCCGGTCCGGCCCGCCATCCCTTCTCCCTGTGAGGCACCATGCGCTGTGTCATCGCCCGATTCCCCTTCTACCTGACCAACAGTGGGGTGCAGGCGTCGATGAAGGACGTCAAGCCCGAGCCGGTCCTCGGCGAATCCGTGATCATCGGCCGCCGCCAGTACCCCGTCAAACAGGTCGGCGAGGTCATCACCCACCAGGACCGCCGCGACTTCAGCGCCGGCGAGGTGGTCCGGGCCATGACCCTCCTCGGCTTCACCTGCCGCGGCCTTCCCACCGCCGCCCCCGCACGCCCGCTCACCCCGCTCCAGGCCGCTTCCGCGATGCTCGGCACCCCCCTGCCCGGCTGACCGCCGGTCCGGGGCAGGCCTGCACCGGACCACACCAGAACACCCATGAGGGCCCGACCGGCACACGCCGTTCGGGCCCTCGGTGCGCTCATCGGTGTGCTCCCGGCACGGGCCGCCCCCGCGCTCCCGCCCTTCGGGCATCGGCAGAAGAGCCGGATCTCCAGTCTCTGGTTCTCCAGTCCCCGGTTCTCCGGTCCCCGGTTCTCCGGTGGCTCCGAACGCCTGCGCCGTTCGAGGCGGATTGCCTCCCCATCAAAGACACGAAAATCTACTCTCGTCAGAGTAGACATTGGGATCTCGTGTGGTTACGGTATCTCTCATAGCCAAGATTGAACGCCCGGCGGCGGTGTCGCCGGGAAGCAGTTCAGACAGAACACAGAACACAGAACACAGATCACAGATCGCAGGTCGGTGCGGCGGTGGAGTTCCGAAGCCAGGGTGGTCGCAGAACGGCGACGGGGCTGACGGCCGTACCGGGTGGCCCGCGGTGCTCAGGGGCCGCCACCGGCAGTGCCGGAACGCACGCGACTGCGGATCGGCAAGTGATCGATCGACACAATCGACACCGCGGAAGAACGGAGGAAGCAGACGCCATCAGGGTCACCCGGGCGAGGAGCACTCCCCCGGGTAACGCACGACCCCGGAAGGGAAGGTGGTCCCCGGTCACGCCCTCACGAACCCCGCGCTCCCGCCCTTCTCCAGGGCGGGGCCGCGAAAACAGAAGGTCGGCGCAGCACTAGGGCCGACAGATGGTGTTGAATTTCCTTCGGGGCCTTGGTGCCGTACGGCACCAAGGCCCCTCGACGCGCTCCCAAGAAGAGGTGCAGATGACAGCGGATGATTCGCTCGGCAGCCGACTGGACGACGATGACTACCCCGCCTACACGATGGGTCGGGCCGCGGAACTGCTCGGCACGACTCCCGGCTTCCTCCGCGCCATCGGCGAGGCCCGCCTGATCACCCCGCTCCGCTCCGAGGGCGGGCACCGCCGCTACTCCCGCTACCAGCTGCGGATCGCAGCCCGCGCCCGGGAACTCGTCGACCAGGGCACGCCGATCGAGGCGGCTTGCCGCATCGTCATCCTTGAGGACCAGCTCGAAGAAGCTCAGCGCATCAACGCCGAATTCCGCCGCGCCGCCGCCACCTCGGACGACATCTCGCACTGAGCCGGCCGGCGCTCGGACCGGACGGAATCAGCGTCGGCAGCGCAGGAGGCAACGGTGAGCATGAGCGTGGCGCCTACGACTGCCACTCCGATCGGGCTCATGCGGGCCAATCATGGGTCGCGTCCCGGTCATTCGGTGAGCTACAGGTTGTCGCCCCAGCCGCCCTGGATCATGGTCTGGAACGCCCACCTGCCGTCCCGCCGGACCAGGATGTCGGCGTAACGCAGCCGCCAGCTCCGGCCCTCCGTCGTCATGGTCGAGTCCGAGAAGACCACGACCATGGCGGGTGAGAGGAAGACCGGCGTCCGGGTGGACTCGAAGGTGATCTCCTCGCTGCCGTCCCCCATCACCTGCGTCATCGTCGCGACGTACTGCTCGCGGTCCCACTGTGCCGAACGACCGTTGCCGGCCGCGTCGTCGCTCACGAGGTTGAGGGGGAACACCGCCATGTCGGCCATGCTCTGAACGTTGCGCTTCGCGCTCTGCTCGTCGTACTCCGCGAACCAGGCGTCCAGGCTCGCGCGGTCCTCGGCGGTCGGTACGTACCCGGCATCCGGCAGGAAGGTCACACGAACTCCTCACGGTTTTCGACCAGGTGTCGTCACATGCCACATGCCATGCGTCCGGCGTCAGGCGAGTCCACCAGTCGTCAAATTTGCCTACTCGTTTGCGGGGAAGGTATGCCCGTCGGATACGTTAGTCAAACTTGATTAGATAGGGCCCCCTTCCTCCTCCCCGGACCCTCGGCCGGAGGCGTGCGAGAGCGGGTGCGGGTTCGTGCGGGCCCCGCCCGGCGGGGGGCCGGTTCCTCGGTCCGGTGCGCGTCGTGACATGTCCGGAGTGCACGCGGCGCCGCCGGGAAATCTGCACGGAAGCGTCACACGGCCTACGCGTGGACCTCGACGGGTGTCGTTAGCGTTACTGCCCGCTCGATCCCGCGTGCGAACTGGATCAGCTTGATCAGGTCGTCGGCGTCCCTGGCGGCGCAGCCAGCACAGAAAGATCGAAGATGGACTACTGCTCGTCGTGCCGCCGGAGTCTCAATGGGGCACTCGTATGTCCAGGATGCGGCGATTACGCTCCGGACATAGCCCCGCCCACCCACCGTCGGCAGAGCGCGATGGCCGCCGCCGCGACGTGGGAGTCCTGGCAGCCGGAGAAGGCTCCCGCCCCGGGGCCCCGTCAGGGCCGGTACGCCGATGCCGGTCCGTTCGGTGGCGACACCTCCGAAGCCGGTCCGTTCGGCGGTGACAGCTCCGAAGCCGCGCCAATTGGTGGTGACAGCCCCGAAGCCACGCCGTTCGGCGGCGGCGCCTTCGAAGTCGCGCCGGCGGAGACGGCCGATACCGCAGGCGCCGCAGACGTCGCAGACGCCTCGGACGCCTCGGACGCGGGTTCGCCCGGCGGTGCCGGGATTCCCGCGCCCACCGGGCAGGGCCGGGCGGCCCGGCGCCGGCAGCTGGCGCGGTGGAAGAAGCACCGGCGCCGGGCCGCGGCCGCCACGGCCTTTGCCCTCGTCGGCGGCGGTCTGACCGTCAGCATGCTGCAGAACAAGCCCGCCACCAACGGCACCCACGCGGCCTCGATGCCGGAGCCGGAGAGCGTGTCCACGCCCCGGACGGAGCCCGCCGCCTCGTCGTCGGACCGGTCGGACTCCCAGGCTTCCCGGCACCCCGGCGCCCGCCCGTCCCTCCCGTCCGGCCGGCATGCGCGCCCCTCCGCGGCCACGCCGCCGCCCGCCACGACGGCCCGGCAGCCGCAGTCCGTCACCCCGTCCCACACCGCTGCGTCCCCGAGCGCGAGCGCGCCCGCCGCGTCCACACCGGACAGGGCGGCGCACCCCGCGCACACCGACGCCGCGACTCCCGCGACGAGCGCCCCCGCCGCCACCGGAGGCTCCGGCGCGGACACCCCACCGGCGCACACTGCGCCGACCACCCCGACGGCACCGACCGCACCGGAGGCGGAGCCGTCCTCGCCGACGCATGTGTGTCTGCTGGGAGTGGTGTGCGTCGGCTGATGCCGAGTGTGTGGGTCGGCTGATGCCGAGTGGTGTGGGTCGGCTGATGCCGAGTGGTGTGGGTCGGCTGATGCCGACGGCTTGAGGCCCGGCGCCGGCGGGCAGGCCCGGCGCCGGGCCGCGCATGCGTCCGGCCGCAGGCGCGGCCCGGCTATCCGGCGGGCTGTCGTCCGCGCCCGGCGGAGGCCGGTGCGGACGGGCCGGCCGGGGCGGCCGGGGGTGCGGCGCCCCCGGACCGGGCCGCGCCGGACGGCCCGGCGACGTCGCCGGACGGCGACGTCCGGGTGCGTGCCTTGAGGACCTGGGCCCCGATGGCGAGCGTGACGGCCAGCAGCAGGACGTAGAAGACGCCGATCTTGCGGAGGTCGTCGAGGAAGAACCAGACGGATGCCAGGGACGTGAACCAGAAGGCGACGAGCGCGAAGCCACCCGTGCGCTCGTCCTTGTATCCGGCGGCGAGGCACAGCGCGGAGACGACGCCCAGGACCAGGGCGATGATGACATAGCGGGTTTCCCAGCCGATGTTGGCGCGCGCCAGCTCGGACCAGACCGCCACGGCCTCCGCCACCGGGCCCCAGGCCACGGCGCAGGCGAGCCGTGCGGACCACAGCAGCAGCACCGATCCGGCGACGCCGGCGAGCAGCGCGACCCGGGAGAACTGACCGACTTCGATCATGTCGGTCCGGGATATCACCAGGGACAGAAAGCAGCCGAGCAGTGCGACCGCGCCTTCGGCCGTCGGCCGGAACACCACCCGCGCCGGTCGCCGCCGGGCGGACCGCCGCGCCGGGGCGCTCCCGGCGGGCGCGGCCGGGGCCACCGCCGGGGCGGGGCCCGGGGCAACGGCATCGGGTGCGGTGGGGGTGGGGACGCGGGGAGCCGGTGCGGAGCGGGGTGCCGCGGCGAGTGCCGCCTGCATGGCGGCGGCGTCCGCGAAGCGATCCTCCCGGCGCTTGTGCAGCGCTCTGGCGATCACAGCGTCCACGGCCGGCGGGAGTTCCGGGCGGAGCTGCGAGGGCGGCACCGGTTCCGCGGCCAGATGCTGATGCATGACGGAATACGGTGAGTCGCCGGTGTACGGGGGGCGCCCCGTCAGCAGCTCGTACAGCAGACAGCCCACGGCGTACAGATCGGTGCGGTGGTCGGTGTCGCCCCCGTTGATCTGCTCGGGGGCGAGATAGGCGGGAGTACCGACCGCCACGCCCGTCCCGGTCAGCCGGGTGGCCACCTCGCTCAGCGCCTTGGCGATGCCGAAGTCGACGACCTTGACCGCGCCGGAGGCGGTGAGCATGACGTTCGCGGGCTTGATGTCCCGGTGCACGATGGCGTGGTGGTGGCTGTGATCCAGCGCCGCCAGCACCTGACCCGTGATGTCGACGGCCTGTGCCACCGTCAGCGGGCCGTCCCCCAGCACCTGGCTGAGGGTCCGGCCCGCCACGTACTCCATGACCAGATAGGGTTCGGCCGCGCCGCCGCCGGCGTCCTCACCGACGTCATGAACGGTGGCCACTCCGGGGTGGTTGAGCGCGGCGGCGGCATGCGCCTCCCGCTGGAAGCGGGTGAGGAACTCGGGCTGCATCGCCAGCTCGGCGGAGAGGGTCTTGACGGCGACGGTACGGCGCAGCCGGTGGTCGACGGCGCGGTACACCGTCCCCATACCGCCGTGCCCGAGCTGTTCCACCAGCTCGTACCGCTGCCCCAACATCCTGTATTCCACCGGGTTCCTCCACGGACCGATCATGCCAACACGCCGAAAGACGTGCGGGAGGGCAGTCGGGTTCCCCGCCGTGCGGTAGGCGGCGGCGCGCGGTGCGGTGCCGGACCACCGGTCACCGGTGCGGCCCGGCCATGATCCGCCGGACAGGCCCTAACGGCCGCCCGGGGGCGAACTGCCCGCTCCGCCTTGCTCGATGACGGTGAGGGCGGCGGCCGGGCAGAGGCCGGCGGCCAGCCGGGCCGTGGCGCGCAGCCCGGGTGGGGGCGCGGCGGTGCGGAGCAGGACCAGGCCGTCCTCGGCGTCCTGGTCGAACACCTCGGGGGCGGTCAGGGCGCACATCCCGGCGCCGATACAGCGGTCGCGGTCGATGCTCAGGTGCACCGGACTACTCCTTGTCCCAGGTGACGGGGAGCCGGTGCACCCCGTAGATGTTCATGGCGTCGCGCAGCGGTACGTCCTCGGGCGGGACGGCCAGCCGCAGCGTCGGGAAGCGGCGGAACAGCGCCGGGAACGCGACCCGCATCTCGACCCGTGCCAGCTGCTGGCCCAGGCACTGGTGGGCGCCGTGCCCGAAGGCCAGATGCCCGGTCGCCTTCCGCCGCAGATCGAGGGTGTCGGGGTCGGGGAACTTCAGCGGGTCGCGGTTGGCGGCCTGCACCGAGACGGCGACGGTATCGCCGGCCTTGATCAGTTGCCCGGCCAGCTCGACGTCCTCCAGGGCCGCCCGCAACCCGGTGTGGGCGATGCTCAGATAGCGCAGCAGCTCCTCGACCGCCTGGTCCGCGAGGCCGGGGTCGTCGCGCAGGGCGGCGGCCTGCTCGGGGTGGCTCAGCAGGGCGAAGGTGCCGAGCCCGAGCATGTTCGCGGTGGTGTCGAGACCGGCGGCCAGCAGGAAGCTGCCAATGCCTGCGAGTTCGTCATCGGTCAGTTCACTGGAGGTCAGATCGCTGAGCAGGTCGTCGGTGGGGTGGGCGCGCTTGGCCACCACCAGTTCGCGGATGCACTCCGCGAGGGCGGTCATGGCGGCCATCTGCTTCTCCAGACCGGCCTCCGGGCTGCTCAGCATCGCGGTGTGCTCCTGGAAGCCCGCACGGTCGGACTGCGACACACCGAGCAGTTCGCAGATCATCAGGGCCGGGACGGGGTGCGCGAACGCCTGCACCAGATCGGCCACCGGTCCCTGGCGCTCCATGGCGTCGAGGTGGTCGGCGGTGATCTGCTCGACGCGGGCGGTGAGTTGGCGCATCCGGCGGACGGTGAACTTACCGGCGAGCAGCCGCCGGTAGCGGGTGTGCTCCGGTGCGTCGATCCCGGTGAGGTCGCCGAGCGGTGCCGGGGGCAGGGTGCCGGTAGGCCCGCCCGGGAGGGGGTAGCGCAACAGCTCGTACCGGGAGCTGAAGCGGGGGTCGGCGGCTATCGCCCGGACCACGGCGTGGCCGGTGGCCAGCCAGCCCACGTGCCCGTCGGGGTAGTGCATCGGGCGCAGCGGCTGCTGCTCGCGCAGCTCCGCCAGCTCGGCGGGCGGGTCGAAGGGGCAGCCCGCGGCGCGGGTCAGCGGCAGTGTCACCGGTTCGGGGTGTGCCGCTGTTTCCTCGGCCGACTGCTGGGTCGCGGGTGCGGACGGTTCGTGCTGTATTGCGGACGGTTCGTGCTGCATGGGGTCCTCCGGTGCAGGTTGACGGCACGGCGAAGTGCCGGGAGTGCCGGGAAGTGCCGGGCGACGTGCAAGGTGAAGCGCGCGCCGAATTGCGCGGTGAAGTGGTGAAGTGCGCGGCGAAGTGCGCGGCGCGTGACGAACTGCGCGGCGAAGTGGCGAAGTGCGGTGCCTGCGCGCGGAGTGCGCGCGGTGAGGTGGCGTGTGGAGCGGCCCGTGGAGCGGCCGTTCAGCGGCCCGTGGAGCGGCCGTTCAGCGGGTGACGCTGCGGCGGAAGGCCGTGCGTGCCCACAGGTAGCCGACCAGGGTGAGGCCGACGCACCAGGCCACGGCGGCGATCGCGGAGGCGCCGACCCCGGTGCCCATCAGCAGGCCCCGCAGCGTCTCGATGACCGGGGTGAAGGGCTGGTACTCGGCGAACCAGCGCAGCCCGGTGGGCATGGACTCCGGCGGGACGATGGCGCTGCCGAGGAACGGGAGGAACTGCATCGGCAGGGGAATGTTGCTGGCGGTCTCGGGATTCTTGGCGACCAGGCCGATGGCGGCCGCAAGCCAGGTCAGCGCCAGGGTGAGCAGGGTGAGCAGGCCGGCGGCGGCGAGCCATCCGAGGGGTGTGGCGTGGGTCCGGAAGCCCATGAGGAGTGCGACGCCGATGACGAAGGCGATGCTGACCAGCGTCTGGAGCACGCTGCCGACGACATGCCCGGTCAGGAACGACGCACGGGATATCGCCATCGTGCGGAACCGGTTGACGATGCCTTCGGTCATATCGACGCAGACGCCGACCGCGGTGACCAGGGCGCCCGAGGTCGCGGCCATGAGGATGATGCCGGGGGCCACATAGTCGATGTACTCGGGGCTGCCGCCGGCCGTCTTGCCGATGCCGGTGCCCAGGGCACCGCCGAAGACATAGGTGAAGACCAGCAGCATCATGACGGGCATCGCGACGACCGAGACCGTCAGGGACGGGTAGCGCAGCGCATGCTTCAGATTGCGACGCAGCATCGTCCGGGCATCGCGGGCCGCGTAGGACAGAGTGGTCATCGGGCGTTCTCCTTCAGGGAGTTGGCCTCGCTGGCGGACCGGTCGCTGCCGGTGAGGGTGAGGAAGACATCGTCGAGATCGGGGGTGTGCACCGTCAGTTCCTCGGCACGGACCGACGCGTCGTCCAGGGCGTCGAGGACGGCGCGCACGGCGGGGAGGCTGCCGTCACCGGGGACGTGCAGGGTGAGCGCTTCGCTTTCGTGTGCGGTGGTGCCGAAGAGGGCGGCGGCCGAGGCGAGTGCGGACGCGTCGGCGAACCGGAGGCGGATGTGTCCGCCGGGGATCCGTCGCTTCAGCTCGTCCGCGGTGCCTTCGGCGACCAGCTTTCCGTGGTCCAGGACGGCGATGCGGTCGGCGAGTTGGTCGGCCTCCTCCAGATACTGCGTGGTCAGGAAGATGGTGACGCCGTCGTCGGCGACCAGGCTGCGGATGATCTCCCACATGGTGCGCCGGCTGCGGGGATCGAGTCCGGTGGTCGGCTCGTCGAGGAAGATGATGCGCGGGTCCCCGACCAGGGTCATCGCGAGGTCGAGCTTGCGGCGCATCCCGCCCGAGAAGGTGACGACGGGCTTGGTGGCGGCCTCGGTCAGTTCGAAGCGGCGCAGCAGCTCGGTGGCCCGCCGCCGGCCTTCGCGGCGGTCCAGATGGTGCAGGTCCGCCATGAGGAGCAGGTTCTCCCGGGCGGTGAGCAGGTTGTCGACCGCCGAGAACTGGCCGGTGACACCGATCGCGGCGCGTACGGCATCGGCCTCGCGGACCAGATCGTGGCCGGCGATCCGCGCCTGGCCGGCGGTGGCGGGGAGGAGGGTGGAGAGGATCTGCACGGTGGTGGTCTTGCCCGCGCCGTTGGGTCCGAGCAGGGCGAAGACCGTGCCTTCGGGGATGCGCAGGTCGATGCCGTCGAGCACCACCTTGTCGCCGTAGGACTTGGATAACCCGGTGGCGCTGATCGCCGGCGAGACGACGGCGGTCCTGGAAGTCATGATCATGGCAGTCCCGTTTCTTGGGTGTGGTGGTCGTGGCCGGCCACAAGCGGCCGGGCCTGGTCAGGAGCGGCGGATCAGGATGTCGCCGATGCTGGTGTGGGCGTGCACTTCGACGGTCTCGGCACTGTCGCCGGGGCCGTCGGCGGCACCGAGGTCGTTGCGCACGGTGCCGACGTCGGTGGTCACGTCCAGCCAGGCGGCGGTGGACGCACGGATGCCGACCTCCAGGTCACCGGCGGCGGCCTGGAGCACGATCCGGCCGCGGGCCACCTCGCCGATCCGGATGGCGCCGTTGGCGGACTTGGCATCGACGCCGGCCTGCGCGACACCGACGGAAATGAGGCCGTTGGACGCGCTCGCCCGCAGCGCGCCGGTGACCTCACCGATCATGGTCGCGCCATTGCCGTTCTTGACCAGCGCGGCGCCCGCGATCTCGCCGACCTCGATCCGGCCCGCGCCGACGAGCTCGGCGTCTCCCGCCGCACGGTCCAGCCGGATGTCGCCGTAGTCGGTCCGCAGGTGGACCGCCTCCGCCTCGTCGACCTGGATGTCGCCGAGCGAGGTCTTGAGCCGGCACTCGCCAAGCCGGCCTTCACCGGTGAAGTCCGCCATGGGCGAGGTGCCCAGGACGTCCGAGCCGGCCGGCAGCTCGATGGTCACGTCGAGGGAGCCGCACTTGCCGAAGAGCGAGCGCTTCCTGGGGCCCTTGACGAGCAGCTTGCCGCCGGAGCAGGTGACCTTGGTCTGCTCCGCGGCCCGCACATCGGCCTCCGCGGTGGCATCGCTCGGCAGCACCTCGACGACCGTGTCGGTGCGCTTGCTCGCGGCGATCCGGACAGAGCCGACGTCGAGCTGGACGGTGACGGAGAGCGGTTCAGGAGTGTCGAAAGCAGGCATGGCTGTGCCGTCCTCATGACTGGTGTGGGTCCCGCCGGGAGGGCGGGTGAGTGAATGAGCGGGTGAGTGGGTGAGTGAGTAGTGAGAGGTGGTGCGGTGCGTCGAGGCAGGGGTGGGGCGGTTCTCCGGGCCCCCGGGAAACAGGCCGCCTAGCGGACCCAGCCCGTGTAGCCCTGCTGGCCCAGGTGGCGGGAGCTGCGGCCGGTGGGGCGGCTGGTGGCGCCCGGCTCCAGGGCGGTGCCGACGGCCCGCACCAGCCAGGCGTTGACCGAGAGGCCTTCCTGTCCTGCGGCGTCCTCGACCCTGGCCTTGAGATGGGCGGGAAGGCGGAAGTTGATCCGCGCGGTGCCGCCCTCGTCGGCGTCCGAAGCGGCCGGGGGCGCGGTCGCCTGCGGCTCGCCCGACGCCGCCTCGGGCAACTCCGCCTGCCCGTACGGCTCCTGGACCGGCGGTGCGGTCACCACGAACTCGGGGTCGAGCCCGCGCAGCCGCAGATCGACCGACCCCGGCGCCAGGTCGCGGGTGATCTCGGTCATGGCGGAGGAGAGTGCGTTCAGCAGCGTGAGCCGGACGGCCGACTCCAGGGGCGTGGTGAGCCGCTCGGCCAGGGCTCGGGCTTCGTCTCCGCCCGCGTCCGCGGCGACCGCGAGCTCGTGCCGGAGATTGTCGACGTACGGCGTGAGGTCCATAACGCCATAGTGACACCACCATGGCGCCATCGCAAGCCACCATGGCGCACGAATGGCACCAATGGCGCCGCGATGATGCCACCCGAGGCGCCATACACCCCCACGCAGCACCCCTCCCGCGCGGCGTCGGGGGCGCCGCGGTCGCCGCCCGGGGACGAACGGGGGCGGCCACCACGGCAGTTGCCGCCGCCCCCAGCGGTCCTGCCGGAGCGCCCCGGCCCACGGCACCGGCCCACGGCACCGGCACCCGGAATGCCTCCTTCCGGACTGTTCGAACGCGCGGGCTATGGTGCTCCCGCAGACTGTTGAACCCGTGCGGCGGAGGAGAACTCGCGGTGTCCGATCTGGGACGGCTCGTGGCCGACCGGTACCGGCTGGTAGAGCGGGTCGGCCGCGGCGGCATGGGCACGGTGTGGCGGGCCGAGGACGAGCTGCTCGGGCGGCCGGTCGCCGTGAAGAAGCTGTTGGTACCGCCGCACCTGAACGACGACGAGATCGAGACGCTCTACGAGCGCACCCGCCGCGAGGCCCGCAGCGCCGCCCGGATCACCCACCCTCATGTGATCGTGGTGCATGACGTCGTCGACGACGAGGGTCTGCCGTGCATCGTCATGGAGTACATCCCCTCGGTCACCCTGGGCGACCTCGTGAAGCGCAGGGGCGCGCTGCCGCCCGGCGAAGCGGCCCGGATCGGCTGCGGTATGGCCGGCGCACTGCGCGCCGCCCACGACGCCGGGGTGCTGCACCGGGACATCAAGCCCGCCAATGTGCTGCTCGGGAACGACGGGCGGATCGTCCTCACCGACTTCGGCATCGCCGTGCAGTCCGGAACGCCCTCACTGACCCGGACCGGCGAGCTGGTCGGGTCGATCCAGTACCTCGCGCCGGAACGCCTCCGCAGCGGAATCGCCGAGCCCGGCCCGGCCAGCGATCTGTGGTCCCTCGGGGCGACGCTGTACCAGGCGGTCGAGGGGCGCCCGCCGTTCAGCCGGGACACCGCCATCGAGACGGCGTACGCCATCGCCACCGAGGAGTACCCGGCGCCCCGCAACGCCGGTGACGTGGCCCCGGTCATCGAGGGCCTGCTCGTGAAGGAACCCGGGGCGCGCATGGCCGCCCACGAGGCCGAACGCCTCCTGGGCGGCCACACGGCCGGCACGGGAACCGTTCTCGGCGATCAGCCCACCCAGGCGCACCGCGCCGAAGTCCCCGCGGTTCCCGCCCGTAAGGGCAGGCGCGGCCGCCGTACGGTCCTGTGGAGTGCCGCGGCGACGGCGGTCGCCGCCTCCGTGACCGCTGGTGTGCTGCTGTGGCCCTGGGACGGTGCCGGTCCGACGAGCGCCCGCCCCGCCGGGTCGGGCGCCGCCGAACGTCCCCCGAGCACCAGCCCTTCCCCGCCGCCACCGGTTCCCGCCGGATACCACCTCAAGAAGGAGGGGCCGGGGTTGTCCCTTCCCATACGGGACGGCTGGACCCGCCAGGATCCGCCGGGCTCCGAGGTCGCCTATGTGTCCGGGCGGGCGGGCCTGCGGATCAACATCGCCCAGTTCGCCGGGCAGTCCGATCCGATCCGGCACTGGCAGGAGACCGAAGAGGAACAGACACGCCGGGACAACCCGGGCTATGAGCGGGTCAGGATGGACCCCACGACGTTCCGGGGACGGCCCGCGGGGTACTGGGAGTTCACCTTCAACGGCTCGGAACGCAAGTACCGCGCGGTGGAGCTGGCGTTCAGCAGCACCGACGGCACGCAGTACGTGGTCTACCTCTCCGCGCCGGACGCCCAGTGGAACCGGTACCGGCCGGTCTTCGACAACGCCGTCAAGGGCATCCGGCTCGACGCTTAGCCTCCGCCCACGGCAGCCGCTCCACGGCTCCGGGCGTCAGGCCGCACCGCCCGGGTTCCGGGCCCCAGCCCGCACCGCCGGGTTCCCGACCTCAACCCGCACCGCCGGGCTCCGGACCCCAGCCCGCACCGCCGGGCTCCGGACCTCAGCCCGCACCCCCGGGTTCCCGACCTCAGCCCGCACCGCCGGGCTCCGGGCCGGCCGGTGGTTCCGGTGCGGGGACCGGCCGCGGTGGGCTGCTGCCGGTGTCGATGAGGATCTGTCCGGCCGGGGCGACATTGTCGGCCTGGACGGCTCTGGTCATCGCGGCGTGTGCCGCCTCCGGCGTCGCCTGGGGCGGGACCACCAGCAGCGAGAAGTGATCTTGATTGCCGCGGGTGATGAGGACCGTGTCGTCACCGACCGGGAAGGAGTCGATGTGCACGACCCGGTCGTCGATGATCAGCCGGGTCGGGAGCTCCTCCCAGGCACTCGCGTCCAGGCCGACGCGCACGATGGGGCCGAGGTGCTCGGTCAGCGCGGCGATCAGACGGGGCAGCTCGGCGCCGATGTTGCGGGAGTGCGGCCACCATGCGCCGTCGAGGATTCCCTCGCGGGACCGGGTCGTCCCCAGCCTCAGGAGAGCCATACCGGGCTGCACCGCCCGGTAGGCCTCTTCCGGCAGAAGCTTGGGGAAGTCCGGGGTGTCGGAGTCGGCCATGGTGTGCTTGCCCGTCCGCGGTTCGGTACGTCCGCTGATCGCCCGTGACGACGCCGGCGTGAGCAGCCGGCGCACAAAGCCTCGCTGGCTTCACCGTACTCCGCGGGCCGGCGGCACGGCCCGGCCAGGCAGCCGGGCCGGGACCCGCATACCCGGGAAGTGCCTGGTCACGCGCGCGCTCGGGGACCTCGGGGCGGAGTAGGGTGAAGGGACGGGGAAGGCCTCGTGTCCCGCTACCGGCGGGTGCCGTTCCGCGCCTTCCGGGCGGCGTCGGCGGCCTCCCTCCCCCCGTCACAGGGAAGTCGTCATGAAACCTCTGGGTCCCCTTCCCTCGGCCGGGCGCGCCGAGGTACGAATCGTCGCCGCGTCCCCGGAGACCGCCCGCCAGGTCGCGGAGACTCTCCGCCGCTGCTACGCCACCACCGAACAGCGCAGCTACCCCGCCGGCAGCGACGGCGGCACCCGTCTCCACCTCACCGTGGACACCACGCGCCCGACCCGGCCGGCGCGGTCCTGGCTGGCGTCGGGCCGGTCGTCCGAGGGCAGCCAGCCGCAGGCGGACGAGGTCTGAGACACCGTGCCGCGACGGGGTGCTGCGCGCACGCCGAGCATGAGAGGGCAGCAGCCATGGCCACACTGCGCGAGCGGAAGACCTACCGCGAACAGGTGATGCAGGAGCTGTACAAGGCCACCGAGGGCAACCGTCTGCTGGGCATCACCGGTGCGAAGCTGCATGACGAGCTCGGGATCGACGCTCAGGACCTGGCGGCGGCCTGCACCTATCTGGTGGGCGAGGGCCTGGTCACGGTCGACTGGGCGGCGGGCAACACACCCGCCATGGTCTCGCTGACACATCAGGGCATCCGGCTGATGGAGGCCGAGGAGGAGCGCGGCTGAGCGCGCCCCCGCGTCACCGGGCGCCCCCGGGGTGGCTGAAGTCCCGTACGCATCCGCTGAGTTGGCAGCCTCCTGCGCCGCGGTGGCGGTGTCCGGGCCGGTGGCCCGCTCCCCTGGGGCGCAGCAGCCGGTGGCGCCGCAGCAGCTCCTCGCCGCTCTGGGCCGGACGCCGGACACACCGGACCCCGCATAGCCGGACCCCGCATAGCCGAGCGCCGAGCGCCGGACGCCGGACGTCCGGCCCTCGGCGCGGCCGGCTGCCGGAGCACCTGCCCGGCCCGTGGTTCACTCGGCGCAGTGGATGTCCGACTGCGGGCGCCGGCCCGTCGTCAGGAAGGCGGTGACGGTGCGGTCGCCGCAGGCGGTGCCGTTGCCCAAGTAGGCGCCGTGGCCGCCGTGTTCGAGCGTGACGAGCCGGGCCCGGTCGCCGAGGGACCGGCGCATGTTCAGCGCGCCGAAGTACGGGGTGTAGGGGTCCCTGCGGTTCTGCACCATCAGGATGTTGGACGGGCCGTCGGCGGTGATACGGGTGGGCCGCTCCGCCGGGGCCTTCCAGAAGCCGCAGGGCGTGATGTTGACCGGCATTCCGGCCGTGAGCGGGTGCCGGACGCGGTCGGCGGTCACCGCGCGCCGGTGGGCGGGTACCGACGCCGGCCAGCGCACATCGTTGCAGACGGTCGCCATCATGAGCGCCGCGTCCTGGTCCGGCATCGGCCCGGCGAGAGCGGCGGGCAGCACCGGCTCGGCGGCCGGATCCTGGGCCTGCTGGACGAGCCGGGCGGTCTCGGCGAACAGAGCGTCGCTGGACAGGGCGTTCTGCAGCGCCTGCCGCAGCCGGTTGCCGGTCAGCGGGACGCCCGGTGTGGTGGACTCCTTCGGCTCGCGGTCCAGCTTCGCCGCCAGCGCGAGGAACAGCGGCCGGACGTCCGCGGGCCGCCGCGCCAGCCGCAGCCCCGCGCTCTCCCGTGCCGGATCGGCGGCCCAGGCCGCGAAGTCGGGGAAGCGGTCGTCCGCACCCGCCGCCATGTTCGCCAGCCACCCGCGCCCCACCCGGGACGGGTCGGGGTCGTCGATGCTGTCCAGTACCCAACGGTCGGTGTGCCGCGGGTACTTCTGCGCGTACACCGCCCCGACGTACGTCCCGTACGAGGACCCCCAGGCCGACAGCTTCTCCTCGCCCAGGGCCCGGCGGAGGCGGTCGATGTCGCGCGCCTCGTTCACGGTGGTGAAGCTGCGCAGCACGGCACCGCCATGGCGGTCGCACGCCTCGGCGATCCGCCGGGAACGGGCGACGTTCGCGTCGATCCCGCCGTCCGGCGCCGGCCAGGACCGCAGGGTCACCAGATGCCGGTCGGCCGCGTCGAGTTCACAGCCCGCCCGGGTGCTCCCGCCCACCCCCCGCGGGTCAAAGCTGACCAGGTCGTACGCCCCCGCCATCGCCTTCCGGAGCACCGGCCCCTTGGTCTTCAGCTGGCGCACTCCGGACCCGCCCGGCCCGCCGGGAATCACCAGCAGCGTCCCCCGCCGTGCCGCGGGCCGCTCGCTGCGCGCCCGGGTCACGGCGAGGCCGATCTGCGGGCCGTCCGGGTCGCGGTAGTCGAGCGGTACGGGCAGTCGGGCGCACTCCTGGCCGCTGAGACCGCCGGGCTCGGCACAGGGCCGCCAGGTGAGGGCGGGCCCGTTGGCACCGGGAGCGTCGGCGCGGGCCACCGGGGCGGCGGCGGTCACGGTGGTGGCGACGGTGGCGACGGAGAGCGCGAGCAGAAGGGCGCGATGGGCGTAAGTCGTCATGGGGCAAGGGTGGTTGAGCGGTGCCCCGCCGCCCATCCGGCAGCCATGAGATCGGGGGTGGGGTTACCCCGAGGACGCGGCGCCGCGCACCGCCGAGCGCGCACCACCGGCCGTGCCCCGCTCCGGTCCGCTCCAGTCCAGTCCGCTCCAGTCCGTTCCGGTCCGGTCCAGTCCCGTCCCCTCCAGCCCGCTCCAGTCCAGTCCGTTCCAGTCCAGTCCAGTCCAGCCCGCTCCACTCCGTTCCGGCCCGGTCCGCTCCGCTCCGCTCCAGCCCGCACAGGTCCAGTCCGGTCCAGCCCGCTCCGGTCCAGCCCCCGCTACTCGCCGATGCTGATCAACGCCAGCGTGACGTTGTCGGGGCCGCCCGCCTCGATGGCGGACTTCCACAGTTCGAAGGCGGCCCGGCCGCCGCTGTGGAGCTGCAGCAGGTCGTTGAGGGCGTCCTCCGGTACGGGGTCGGTCAGACCGTCGGTGCACACCAGGTAGCGGTCGCCCGCGGACAGCGGCGCTTCCCTGACATGCGGGGTGATGGCGCTGAACTCCGGGGTGCCGCCCAGCGCCTGGGTGACGAGCGAGGTGGTGCGCCGCCCCGGCGACAGCGGCGGGCTGTCGTCCACGCTCACCTGGCGCAGACCGTCCGCCGTCGCGTCGAGCACCCGGCTGTCGCCGACGTTGAACACCAGCAGCGACTCCGCCAGGACGACGGCCCCGGCGACCGTGGTGCCCATGGTGGTCAGCTCCGGGTCCTGGCCGGCGGCCGCGTACACCGCGTCATTGCAGAGGTTCAGGGCGTCACGGACGGCTTCCTCGGTGTCCAGTGTCGGGCCGAGGGCCGCCAGTTGGCGCACGGCCAGGGCGCTGGCCACCTCGCCGGCCGGCTGCCCGCCGATGCCGTCGGCGACCGCGACGACGAGCGGGGTACCGAGCGGGAACACCAGGGTCTGCGGGTTCTCGGTCACGGTGCCGCAGAGCGTCCAGGGGCCGGCCACCAGGCTGTCCTCGTTGTGCTCGCGGATCAGCCCGGGGTGGCTCAGCGCGGTCACGGTGACGTACTCCATACACCTGTCCCGGTTCCGGTCCTCCGCTCCGGCGGCCCCCGTGTCCCCCGGGCGTTCCGTACCACCATTGTGTGCGCCGCCCGGCGGTGGCGCGCGCCCACCGCGCCGCCCCGGGAGGGCCGGTCAGGCGCTCTCCTTTCCGCCCAGGGTGTTGCGCTGCATCAGCCGGGAGATGTCCTTCCCGGTGACGATCCCCACCAGGTGCCCCGCGTCCACGACGAGGACGCGGGCGCCGGTCCGCAGGCTGAGCTTGTCCAGCGCCTCGGTCAGCAGATCGTCCGGGGCGGCGACCGCGCACTGGGACAGCGGGGTCGCGACCTCGCGGACCCGCAGCGTCTCCCGCCTCGGGGGCGGTACCGCCGCGAGCCGGCGCAGTTGCACGATGCCGCTGGGGCGGCCTTCGAAGTCGAGCAGCGGCAGCGCGGAGTGCCGGGAGTGCACGGCCACCTCGTCGATGAAGCGCTGGACGGTCAGCCAGTCGGCGCCACTGACCACCGGACCCGACATCACCTCGCCGACCCGGAGCCCCCGCAGCGCCCGGTGCAGGGCCGCGCGGCGCCGCTCCGCACCGGCGACGATCATGATGAAGAGGCCGATGAAGACGATCCACAGCCCGCCCGGTGCCCCGCGCAGCACGGAGATCCAGCCGGCGGCCACCAGCAGCAGCCCCATGATCTGGCCGCCCCGGGAGGCCGCCAGGTCCGCACGCTCCCGGTCCCCGGTGCGCCACCACAGCACCGCCTGCACCACCCGGCCGCCGTCCAGCGGCACGGCGGGCAGCAGGTTGAACACCCCCAGGAACAGATTCGCCCAGCCCAGCCAGGCCAGGACGACGGAGGGCACCGCCCAGCCGGACAGCCCGTGCAGCCCGGCCCCGGCCCCCAGCGCGACACCGCCGATGACCAGGCTGATGAGCGGCCCGCTGACCGCCACCGCGAAGGCGGCCGCGGCGGTCTGCGGCCGCCCCATCCGGGTCGTTCCGCCCAGCGCCCACAGCGTCACGTCCTGCACCGAGATCTTCTTCCGCAGGGCGGTCGCGGCATGGGCCGTCTCGTGCAGCAGCAGGCTGCCCATGAGCAGCGCGGCCCCGATGACCCCGGCGACGGCGTAGACGGCGTCCGAGCGCCCCGGCGTCCAGACGGGCAGGCCCTGCCGTCCGAGTCCGTACGCGAACAGGCCCACCAGCAGCGGCACGCTCCAGTGCATACGCAGCGGTACCCCGACCACATGTCCCACGCGGACCGAGCCGTTCATCGTCGTCTCCTGCCGGCCCGGCGCCCGGTCCCTCCGGGCAGGTCTCGCCGACCCGCGCTCCGTGAACCGGCCGCCCGGCATCCACCACAATTGTCGCTCGCGGAACCTACGCTGGAAGGACGGACCGGCACGCTGTTCGTACGGACGCCGCCGCCGGTCGTCACCGACGAACTGCCGGAGGTGCGTCATGGGGCAGAGCCACCACTTCCATCTGGATCAGGGTGACCACTCGATCACCGTGAACGTCGGGCCCGGCCGGTCCGGGGAGATCGAGCTCCTGGTCGACGGCAAGGTGATCGCGTACCAGAAGGAACACAGCGCCGGCATGAATGTGCTGACCGGCGAACTCCCCGAAGAGCCCGCCCACCCCTTCCGGGTCCTGCTGCGCCAGCCGCATCTCGTCCCCTCCATGCCCCGGTGCACGCTGGAGCTGGACGGTGTGGAGCAGCCCATGCCGGAGCGGCTCGTGCTCTGAGCGCCGGTGCGCCGGCCGGCGGCCGCCGGATGAGCGGCCCGCTCCCGGTGGCCCGGTCCGCCCCGCCCCGGCGGCCCGGCACCACCGCCGATGATCTCCGCCTGCCCCCCTCCGGCCGGCCGTCCCGCGAAAAGCCCCGCGAGGTGTTGGGCCACCCGGCTGATTGTGGCCGCCGGGGGTTTTGCTCCCCGCGGGTTGAATGCCGTTGCGGGCCGACCGCGGCAGCACGATACGTCTGGCATCCGAAGGACGACGAGGCGAGGAGCGACGTGAGAAGAATTGCGCAGGCGGGCACTGTCGTCGGGGCGTGTGGGCTGGTGCTGCTCGGCAGCGGTGTCGCCCAGGCCCAGGTGATTCCGAGCGATTCCCTGCTCGCAGCCGTCGCGGGCGCCGACGTCGGCACCGTGGCCGGCATGGTCTCCGGAGTGGTCTGCAACAACCGCCTCGCCGACTTCAACTACAACTCGCCGGTCTTCAGGTCACCGCACCCCTGCATCAACGGGCCGGTGCGCAGCGGCAACAGCCTGAACAGCGGCAACTTCATCAACCGCGGCAACCCGAACAGCAGCGGCAATATCGCCAACACCAACGGGTCGACCAACAGCGGCAACGCCGTCACGGGCGCTTCGCAGGGCAGCGCCAACAGCGTGCAGCGCATCCTGGGAGGCTTCCTCCACTGATACCGGCCCGCTCCCGACACGGCTACGGCCCACGGCCTCTTCGACAGCCGTCCCCGAGCGCCCGGCGGATTCCGCCGGGCGCTCTGCCGTTCCCCAGGCCCGGCGGCGCCTCACCCGGACACGACTCCGGCCCCGGAATGTGCCGGGGCCGGAGAGGCGGATCAGTGTCGGGTCACAGCTTCTGCTTGCCGCCGCGGCCGATGTGCTGCTGGTTGTTGCTGGTCTTGTTCTCGGCCCCGGTCGTGCCGCCGGCATCGTCGTTGGTGTTGCCGTTGACGTTGGTCGGGCTGCCGCTGTTGCTGTTGTTGCCGGACAGGTGGACGTTCTGCGAGTTACGGACGTTTCCGCTGTTCAGCGGCCCGTTGATGCAGATTCTGGCGCGGTTGCGGCAGCTGAACCCGGCATGGAAGTTGGCGAAGGTGTCGCTGTTCCACACGCCGTCCCCGTCGAACGGCCCGTCCCAGGCCTGTGCGGGCGACGCCCCGCCGACCGCCAGGAGCAGGCCGCAAGCTCCTGCGATCACCACATTGATGCGTGCCATGTTCTTCACTGTGTGCTCCTGCACCTCGCGGTTGGTACCCCGCGGTCTTGCTACCGGCCACGCCCCCATCCACCAAGCCTGAGCAACGGCCCGTCCCGCGCATTCACCCGCACCGATCAGCGGATTCACCGTGACGGCCCTCAGGAGCACCGGACCGGGCGGACGCCGGCGCCGGAATCACGCCCGCAGCCGCAGCCGCTGCCCCGGGTAGATGTGGTCCGGCCCCTGGTCGAGGGTGTCCTTGTTCAGGTCGTACAGGGATGTGGTGCCACCCGGGGTGTGGGCGCGTTCGGCGATGACGGAGAGGCAGTCGCCGGGCTGCACCACATAAGTGCGGGCCGTGGTGTGTCCGGGGGAGGTGAGGCTGCGGGTGCGAGGGGCCGCTTGCGGGGCCGGAGCGGCCGACGAGGTCTGCGCCATGGCACGGGGGGTGCTGTCGCCGCTGTCCGTGGTCCGGGCGCAGTTGGGCCAGGCGGACAGCCCCCGGTCGCGGACGATGCGCTCGCCGATGGCGATCTGCTCGTCGCGGGTGGCGAGGTCGGCCCGCGGGGCGTAACGGCGGCCTCCGTAGGCGCGCCAGGTGGCGGGGTCGATCTGCAGACCGCCGTGGTAGCCATTGCCGGTGTTGATGTGCCAGCGGCCGTTGCTCTCGCAGGCGGCGATGCGCTCCCAGTCCGGCCCCGGGCTGCCGGGCGGGCCGGCCGCCGCGGCACTCGGGCCGGCCGCACCCAGGACGCTGAGCATGACCAGCAGCACGGACAGGAGCGTTTCGACGGACCGTTTGGCGAGGGGCGACGGCATGACGGCAATCCTCCGCTGTGCTCCGGCAACGCCGTGACGCACGTACTCGCCACGACCGGTGGGCACGCACCAACTAACCCGGCAATATGGTTTTCCCGGTGCCGGGGAGCCGCGACATGCGGGGGTTTCACCCGGGTGGGCGCAGGCAGTGGCGCAGGCAGTGGCGCGTGCCCGCCGGTGCGGGCGCCGGCGGCCCTGCGGAAACCGGCACTTACCCGGCCGAATAGGAGAAGGACGGGGTGAGCGCGAGGGGTTCCGGGATAGCCACGGCGAACTCGTACGCGGGGGAGAACGCGAAGTTGCGTACCGATACCGGGACTTCGATGCCGTGCGGGCCGGGCACGGCGACCGTTCCGCGGTCGCCGGGGAAACCCGCCTCGATGCGCTCCGGCGCAAGGGACAGCCCCCGGCCGACGGCTTGCAGGGCGGCGTCCTTGCGGACCCAGAAGCGGGTGACGAGACGGTCGCGCTCGGCGGCGGGGCGGGTGGCCGCGAGGCGTGACTCATGGGCGGTCAGCACCTCGTACGGGGTGTGCGGCGGGGAGGTTTCAGGGCGGACGGATTCCACCGAGAAGCCCATCCGGCGGGCGTCGTCCCCGCATGCCACGACCAGCAGGCCACGGGTTCCGTACAGTTCCCAGTGGCCGGCGGCGGCCATCGCGGCGCTCACCCGCCCGGGGAGCCGGGCGCGCAGCCGGCCGCGGGCCGCACCGTCGAGGGTGGCCCGGGAACGGCCGTTGAGGCCCGGACAGTCGTCGGGGGAGAGCCCCGTGCCGGATCCGTGGGGAGAGGCGGATCCTACGGGGACGACGAAGACCGGGACGGGGACGGCGGCGGAGTCCGGGGGGCCGGGTGCGCGAGCGGGCGGCGCCGGGCGGGCCCGGCCGGGGTGGTGCCCGGGGTCCACCACGTCCTGGTCAAGGGATTGGGGAGACAGATCGAGAAGAGCGGCGTTCGTTTCCACGTACTTTCCGTCCTCCGCAGTTGAGCGGTGCCGAGGCCATACCGGGTGAGTGACTACCCGTCATACAGATGGCCCCTCCCCCTTCTTTCGCCTCCGCCGACCGATACGGACAGCCCAAGTTTGCAGATCCCCCGGAGCGTTCGGGTCATCCCTTCTGCTGATGTACGGCTACATACTTCGATGTACGACGGACCGCCCCGAATTCGGGCGCCAGGGCCAGGAGAACGGGTAACCCGCCGACGTACTGTCCTTGGGTGTGGTTACGTCCTCTCACAAGTACGCACGCGCGCCGCCGCCCCGTACCGCTCCGTGACCTCAGACTGGCAGTGGGTTTCTTCGCCGGCTGTCTGATCCTGTATGTCCTGGGCGGGCCACCGGTCATGGGGGGCGACATCCCCGCCTGGCAGGCCGTACTGCCGGTGCTCGTGCTGTGCACCGCGACCGCCTTCCGCAGTGTCCTGCCGCTGGCCGCGCTCGCCGTCGGCACCCTCACCGTCGCCGTGGAGCTCACCGCCGGCGGCGGCCTGGGCCCCGTCCTCGTCTATACGGATCTGCTCTATGCGGCCGCCCTGTACGGAACCCGGTGGCTGTGCCGGGTCCTGCAGTTCGGGACCGTGGCGGCCACCCTGGCGACCACCGTCACGCTGCTCCTCGTCGGCGACCGCTCCGAGGGCGTGACGACCGGTGTCATCATCGCGGTGCTGCTCATCTCCCCCGTATGGACCGCGGTGGTGATCCGGAACCACAAGGAGCGGGCGGATGCCGAGCGGCAACGCGCCGCACAGATCGACCGGCTGGCGGAGCTGGACCGCAAGACCGTGCTGCAGACCGAGCGCACCCGTATGGCCCGTGAGCTGCACGACCTGGTGGCCAACCATCTCAGTGCCATCGCCATTCACTCCAGCGCCGTGCTCTCCCTGACCGAGGCACAGCGGGCGAAGGACGGTGCGGCCGAGGAGGATCCGGTGCTGCGGGCGCTCGCGGTGATCCGGGAGAACAGTGTGCAGGGGCTGGCCGAAATGCGCCGGATGGTGGTGCTGTTGCGGTCCGACCGGGGGGTGTCCGACGACTGGGACCGGCCGCAGCTGAACGCGCTCGGCGCGCTGGTCGAACAGGCCCGGCCGGCCGCCGACGCGGCGGCGCTGACCCTGCACACCGAATTCCCCGAGAACTTCCCCGAGGTGTCCTCGGTGATCGAGGTGACCGCGTACCGGATCGTGCAGGAGGCGCTGACCAATGTCCTCAAGCATGCCTCGGCGGGGCAGGTGCGGATCCGCTGTGAGGCCGGCGCCGAGCAGCTGACCCTCTCGGTCGACAGCCCGCTGGCCCGCCCCGGCTGCCGGGCCCGGCAGCGCCCCGGGGAGCAGCTGACGGCGGGGGCGGGCGCCGGGCTCACCGGGATGTCCGAGCGGGCCGCCCTGGTCGGCGGCAGCTTCGCCGCGGGACCCGACCGCACCGACCCGGAGCGGTGGCGGGTGCGGGCGGTGCTCCCGCTGACCCAGAACCCTTAGGAGACGAGAAAGGTGGCACAGCCAGTGAAGGAGTTAGCGGCGGACGAGCCGAGGGGTGGGCCGGCAGCGGCGCCGGCGGAGCATCCGGCGGGCGGGCCCCCGGGCATCCGGGTGCTGGTGGCCGACGACCAGGCGGCCGTGCGGTCCGGGCTGGCCCTGTTACTGCAGACCGACCCGGGCATCACCGTGGTCGGTGAGGCCGGCGACGGTGTGACGGCGGTCCGTATGGCCGACGAACTGCGGCCCGATGTCGTCCTGATGGACGTTCAGATGCCGCAGCTCAACGGGGTCGCCGCCACCCGCACCATCGTGGAGCGCGGCCTCGCCGAGGTGCTGGTGCTGACCACCTTCGACCTCAACGAGTACATCTTCGGAGCGCTGCGGGCCGGGGCCGGCGGCTTCATCCTCAAGAACGCGGAACCGGCCGTACTGGTCGGCGCGGTACGGGAGGTGGCGCACGGGGAGGGGTTCCTCGCCCCGGCCATCGCCCGGCGGCTGATCAGCGAGTTCGCCGAGCTGCCACCGCCGGCGGGCCCCACCCTGCCGGACGGCGCCGGGCAGGCCCTCGGTGCCCTCACCAAAAGGGAGTTGGAGGTGCTGGCCTGTATCGCCGGCGGGCTGGGCAACAGCGCCATCGCGGAGCGACTCCATCTCGCGGAGGGCACCGTGAAGACCCACACCAGCCGCATCCTGTCGAAGCTGAAGCTGCGCAGCCGGGTGCAGGCGGCGATTCTGGCGCAGCAGCACGGGATAGCCCTGCGGGGGTAAAGGGGAGCGCTCCCAGGGGCCGCCCCGACCGGCCCCTGATTTCCTCCTGGTCTCCCCTAACCGTCCCCTAGCCGCCCCTGACAGGGCCGGGAGTACAGAGAACAGGGCCGGGAGTACATAGAAAGTGACAGTCGGCGGGTGGAAAGTGCCTACCTGCGGATGATCCGAATGCGCCGCTCGGACGGGACGCTGGTCCGTACACGGAGTCCGACACCATCACACGGAACGAGGGAAACCCATGAAGGGTGTTGTCATAGGCATTGTTGTGGGGGTCATAGGCCTGGTCCTCTGGCTGACCACAAAGGAAGTGGAGACGTCAGTCATCTCACTCCACAAGGCCGGGATGATACTGGCGATCATCGGCGCCGCGGAGGCCTTGTTCGCATTACTGGGGCTCGGAAAGAAGGCGAAGAAATAGCGCGCTTTGCGCGGAGCAAAGGAATAGGTGCCGCGGCGGCGCCGTTGACCCGGCGGCCGTCAGCCCCGCTTTTCGATGAGCTCCGTCAGCCGTTCCCGGGCCCGCTCGGCATGCCGGTACGCCTGGGCCCGCCGGAACAGCTCCGCGGAATACCGGAAGTGCCCGACGGCCCTTTCCCGGTCGCCCGCCCGCGCACACGCCGCCGCGATCTCCCCGAGAGCGGCGGCCTTCTCATGGCTGCGGCCGGTATCCGGGAGCGCGGCCAGCTCCTCGCCGAGGCAGAAGAGCCGGGCGGGGTCACCGGCCGCCTCCGCACCGGCCGCGTCCGCGGTCGTCAGCCACAGCGGGAAACCCGGCTCCTGAGCCACCGAGGCGACCACCTGACCGCGCTCGACGATGCTGCGGGCCACTGCCGTCTCACCGCACCGCAGCAACAGCAGCGCGTAATGACCGTTGATCTTCTCCCACAGCGGGAACCCGGCGGCGGGGGTGACCCGGCGCGCACACTCGCCCAGCAGCTCGGTGGCGCGCTCCGGCTCGCCCCGGTCCCGCAGATCGAGCGCCCGGTGCAGATCGACGGAGGCGCGCGGCCCGGAGAGCACACCGTCCGCCGAGGGCCGGCCGTGGTCGGTATCGGGCGCCCAGTCCGGGCAGCCGCTCCAGTAGGCGCAGCGGGTGAGCACATCGAGGACGAGCAGTGAGTGAAAGCCGGTGCCGGGGCGCTGACCGGCGCATTCGAGGTGGCCGGTCAGCGCGTAGCGCAGTCCGTCCTGGACCCGGCCGGCCGACTCCAGCAGATCGGCGAGCGCGATCAGGGCGCGCAGCCGCGGCTCGGCGTACGGCTCGGGGGCGAGCGCCGCCAGCATCCGCTGCAGGACCTCGGCGCCCTCATCGGCGCGGCCGAGCGTGCCCAGTATTTCCGCGATGGCGAGCTGTGCCTCGGTGAAAACATCGTCCTGCCGGTGGGCCGGCTCCACCTCGGCCAGTGCACGGAATTCGGACAAGGCGCCTTCGACGTCGCCGCCGTCCCATTGCCTGCGGGCCGCCACCAATCGTCCGACCAGGTCGAGCCGGCGGACCCGGCCGGTCTCTTCCGCGGGCGCGGCGGCTCCGGATATTTCCGCCACACCGACCCCGAGGCGTTCCGCAAGGATCTTGAGTGCCCGGCCACTGGGAATACGCTTCCCGTGCTCGACCAACGAAATGTAGCTGGATGACATTTCGGGTCCGGCAAGGTCGTGCTGGGTCATTCCCGCACTGACCCGCAGCTCTTTGATTCTCCTCCCGGTGTCCGCCAGCTCAGGCATTCCACAAACCCTCCGGATTTCGAACGGTGAATGACCCCGGGCGGCTGCTTCAAATCGCCGAGTCACAATGAGTGCTCGGGACTTTACCAAGCAGTCAAGAAGAAGTCGACCAATATGCGGATTCCTTCGCCGGCCTTCGCCGGCCTTCGCCGGACGCACCGAGATCATTTCGAGGGGATGCGCGCAATGCGGACACCATCCACAAGGAGCCGGCGCACCGCACCGGAAAACCGGTTGCCCGGTATACGTCACCACACGGTCGCCGGGGCCCGCGGGGGCACTCATCGGCGTAATGCGCCCGCCCGGGGGAGAGCACGGGCGCTCAAGGGCCAACGACGTGGCAGTGCACTGCACTTCGTCGTGGGGCCCCGAGGTCGCGACCCGGGAGCCGATGCCCCGGTCGGGGCGGATCGGTAGAACTCCGGGGGTACGCGGGGGTGGTTCAGGTCTGTGTTCGTGCGATGGCTGAAGCGGTCACTGCCGCCTTTACTGCAACTGTCGCTGTGCCGGGTCTCCCGTTGCTGCGGGCCTGCGTCCGTCCCGGCGCCTTCAGGTGATTCACATCTACGTACGTTTCACGTGGAACATGTCGGCTTCTGCACCTCGTCCGCACCTGCACCCAGGTCTGCGCCCGAACCTGCCTCGGCCTCTTGCGACTACTTCCGTCTCTACGTCTACGTCTGGGTCTGCCTCTGGGTCTGCCTCTGGGTCTACGTCTGCCTCTGCGTCCGTCTCTGCGTCTACGTCCGCCTCTGCGTCCGTCTCCGGTGAAACACCGCTGCGTGCTGCGGCGATGGCTCATGCCTCCGTGCTGTCGCGTGCACTGCGCGCGCTGCCGCGTGGATCACGCCGGTGTGCGCCGCCGTCTGGATCACGCCTGAAAGCGCTGTCGCCCGGTTCAGACGACGCGGGCGGTGTGCGCACGATTGCGGGCCGCCGGAATAACCGCGGGGCGTGCGTCCGCGCCGGCCCGGTCGGCGTGCGCCCGGTCGGCGTGCGCCCGGTCGGCGTGCGCCCGGTCGGTGTCCGCGTCGGCGCGGTCGGCGTCCGGCGTGGTCCCGGCCTTGGCGGTGAGACCGTCGGCCGTCAGCGGCTCGGCGCCGGAGGTGATGCGGCTGCGCATCCCCGGCGAGGTGCCATGAGCCTCGGCGCTGATGCGCTGCTTGATCGTGGGCGGCAGCTCCGGGCGGGGGAACAGCCGGCGGGCGGGGCCGGCTTGGCCGTACAGCGACACGGTCCGGGGGGCAGGTACGGCACGGCTCCCCCTATCCGGCTGGTGATCCGGCACCGCGCAGCGCCCCACATCCGGGGCATCACCACCCGGGGCCTCGGTGCCCGCGTTCCCCTTGCCCAGGGTCCGCTCGTACAGTGCGGCGTCCCGGCGCGCGGCCGACGCCGCCGCGGAGACCCCCAGTGATGCCAGCAGCTTGCCCAGCATGACCAGGCACACCGCCCAGAACTTCATGACCTTGGTCGCAGCCATGGCCCCTCGCTTTCGGTCGGGATCTCCCCGAGAGATCCGTTGCGTCTTCTTCCGTTGCACTTCCTCTGTTGCTTCGCTTCAGTTGCGCCGCTTCCGGTGCACCACTGGGATGGCGTCGCTTCTGTTGCGTTTTCTTATGATGAGTACGTAATGAGCGGATTCACGGACCGACGCCCCCGGATCGGCGTTCTTCCGATGAACACCACCCGTCCGCAGTAGCCGAGGGCCGTGGGGGCAGGCGGCAGGCGGCAGGCGGCAGGCGGCAGGCAGGTCGTAGCCCCCTTCACCGCGCCCCCGCTCAGGCCGGTGTCGGCTCCCCCGTGCGGGCCATCTCCGCCATCATGCGGACGGCCTCGGGCTCGGGGGTGGTGGGCGGGATGATCAGGAGGTCCCAGCGGCCGTTGCCGGCGGAGACCAGGCAGAGGGTGTCCGGACCGGGGCGGCCGGTGGTTCTGCGGAGGCGGACGACATGGCCGGCGACGAGGGTGTGGGAGGGGAGGGCGGACCAGCCCGCGCCGTTCACGGTGGCATGGGTGATCCGGGGCCAGTCGAAGGGCAACGCGGTCAGCAGCTCCGGGAGTTCGGCCAGCAGGTCGGTCGAGTGCGGCCACCAGAGACCGTCCAGGCGCCGGGCCGTATCGGTGTGGGGGGCGATGGTCAGACGGGCGACGGGGGGCGGCGCGTGGTGCTGGGCGTGGCCTGGGTGGGGAGGGTCCCCGGCGGTGGTCATGCGGTGCTCCTGAGCCGGCGGGCCGCCACCCGTTCGGGATCGGGCCAGCGCACGTCCCGGACCCAGCCGAGGCGCTCGAAGAGCCGGATGACGGCGGCGGACACATCGAGCTGGCCGCGGTCGACACCGTGCCGGGCGCAGGTCGGGTCGGCGTGGTGCAGGTTGTGCCAGCTCTCGCCGAACGACAGCAGGGCCAGCGGCCACAGGTTGGTCGCCCGGTCGTGGCGCCGGGTGCGGAAGGGCCGTTCGCCGATGACATGGCAGAGCGAATTGACGCTCCAGGTGACGTGGTGCAGCAGCGCGATCCGGATGAACCCCGCCCACAGCAGGGCGGTCAGCCCGGTGACCCAGGAGCCGCCGAGCGCCCAGCCCAGCGCGAACGGCAGGCCGAGCGTGAGCAGACAGAGCACGGGGAACGCCCGGTCCACCGCGCGGATACCCCGGTCGGCGAGCAGATCGGGCGCAAAGCGGCGGTGCGAGGTGGGGTCGTCGCCGAACAGCCAGCCGATGTGCGAGTGGACCAGTCCGCGCAGCTGACCGCGCAGGCTGGTGCCGTAGCGGTAGGGGGAGTGCGGATCGCCGGGGCGGTCGGTATAGGCGTGGTGGCGGCGGTGGGTGGCGACCCAGTCGATGACATCGCCCTGGAAGCTGAGCGAGCCGGCTACGGCGAGCGCGATGCGCAGCGCGGGGGCGGCCGTGTAACTGCCGTGGGTCAGGCCGCGGTGGAAGCCGACGGTGACGCCCAGACCGCTGAGGACGTAGAAGACGGCCAGGAGGACGAGGTCGGTGAGGTGGACGACGCTGCCCCAGAGGAGGGGGATCGCGACGGCCAGCCCGACGAACGGGGCGACGACGATGATGCCGGTCACGGTGACATACATCCGCCGGCCGCTGGTCGGCGGGGACACCGTGCCGCTGTCGGGGAACGGGGAGGTCCCGTCGTAGTCCTGGGACGACGGGACGGTGCGGGCCGTGGACGTCACAGGTCGTTTCCCGCCTTGCCGGAGGGCGGCGGCGGGCCGGCCGCAGGCGTCTCGGGGTGGGCCTCGTCATGGGGCCGCTTGTGCATCCGCTGCCGTACGGACTGCTTCCAGTCCGCGTACCGATGGGTGGGCATCCGCCCGGCCCCCTGGGCGTTGACCCGGGCGATGAACAGGGCCCCCAGCGCCACCAGCGCCAGCAGCACGACCACGGTCCACAGAGTCTGCATGGTGTTCACCTCACTCGGGCGGGCCGCAGAAAACCGGCGCGCCCGGTGTTGTGGTCCCCGAGTCCCTTGGTGTCTTCACGGTACCCCGCACCGGCCGGGCAAATCCCTCTATAGGCGGTAATAGCCGGGCACTCTCCGTTGAGGGGCCACGGCCAGGGAACTTCTACATGGCTGTAGACGGCGGTCGCGACGACCGTCCGCTGCTGCACCGTCCCGGCAAGGGGCCGGAGAGGGACGGCGCCGACGGCGGCCGCCCTCCCCGCCCGGAGGTCCCGGCCTCAGACGTTGACGCCGAAGTCCGCCGCGATGCCCGCCAGACCGGACGCATAGCCCTGGCCCACCGCGCGGAACTTCCACTCCTCGCCGTGCCGGTAGAGCTCACCGAAGACCATCGCGGTCTCGGCCGAGGCGTCCTCGCTCAGGTCGTAGCGGGCCAGCTCCACCCCGTCCGCCTGGTTGACGACGCGGATGAAGGCATTACGGACCTGGCCGAAACTCTGTCCCCGGCCCTCCGCCTCATGGATGGAGACCGGAAAGACGATCTTCGCGATCTCGGCAGGCACTCCCGACAGCGTGACATCGATGGACTCGTCGTCCCCCTCGCCCTCGCCGGTCAGGTTGTCGCCGGTGTGCTGCACCGAGCCGTCGGGGCTGGTGAGGTTGTTGTAGAAGACGAAGTGCGCGTCCGAGGCGACCTTGCCCGCCTCGGTGCACAGCAGCGCGCTGGCGTCCAGGTCGTAGTCCGCGCCCGTGGTCGTGCGGACGTCCCAGCCGAGGCCGACCGTGACCGCGGTCAGTCCGGGTGCTTCCTTCGACAAGGAGACGTTGCCGCCCTTGCCCAGCGAGACTCCCATGGCTTCCCTCCAGGTGTTGCCTGCATTCCGGGTGAGCCTCAAAATCTACAGGAGTGTAGAAGTAAAGTGAGGGGGATCGGCGGCGCAGGCTGCGGGCCGGACAAACCACCGTCCGGATCCGGCCACTCAGTAAGATGCCCGGACGTCCCGGCCGACGGGACACCCGGCGCGACGGGAGGCGACGACAGTGGGCGGGAAGTCCTTCGGGAAGGCGCTGGGCAGTGGGGGAACCCCTGGGCCGGGGGAGTTCGGCGGCCCCGGACGGGAGCGCGCCCGCCGGCGCGGACAGGGCCAGCTGGAGGCCCAGGTGCTGGCCGCGCTGCACGAGGCGTCCGGCCCGGCCACCGCCGCCTGGGTGCAGGAACGGCTCGGCGACGGCCTCGCGTACACGACCGTGATGACGATCCTGTCCCGGCTGCACGCCAAACAGGCCGTCACCCGTGAACGGTCCGGCCGCGCCTACGTCTGGACCCCGGCCGCCGACGAGGCCGGTCTCGCGGCACTGCGGATGCGCCGCGTACTGGACGGGGAACCGGACCGGGACGCCGTACTGACCAGCTTTGTCTCCGCGCTCTCCGCACACGACGAGCAATTGCTGCGCGCCCTCCTCGACCGCGCCACGGCCGACGGCCCGGCGCCCGCCGACGCCCCGGAGCCCGCCGATGGCCCGGCACCCGCCGATGGCCCGGCACCCGCCGGCGCCCCGCCCGCGGAGCCCGGCCCGGACCCGGCGCCCCGCCGGCACCACCCCTCGGACGAAGCACGCGGAGGCTGACCGGTGGGCGTCTTCGTGTTCCTGCCGCTCGTCCTGCCACTCACCGCGCTGCCGATCGCCCGGCTCGCGGAACAGCACCTCCACCCGCGCGCCACCACCCGGCTGCTGACCCTGCTCGCCGCGGTCCTCGGCCTGTGCAGCACCCTCTGCCTGGGGCTGCTGATGGTCGTCGGCACCGCCCAACTGCCCGGCAATCCGCTGCCCGACGGCTGGTCGGACCCACAGGTGCGGGCCGCGGTCCCCTACGCCGAGATCGCCGGTGTCGCCGCGATCCCGGCGCTGGCCTCCGCGCTCACCGTGGGCGGCGCCGCGCTGCGCCGGTACGGCCGGGTCCGCGCCCGTGCCCACCGTGCGCTGGAGGTACTGCCGGCCTGCGCCGACCCCGCGGTGCTGCCGGACGACGACCCGTACGCCTACGCCGTGCCCGGCATTCCCGCCCGCCCCGGACGCCCGGCCCGGCCGGATCGCGGTCTCCCGCGGCATGCTGCGCAGCCTGGACGGCGACGAGCGGCGCGCCCTGTTCGCCCATGAGCGCGCACATCTGAACTGCCGTCACCACCGCGCTCTGCTCGTCGTACGCCTGGCCGGCTGCGTCAACCCGCTGTTGCTGCCGCTGCGTTCCGCGGTCGCCTTCGCCACCGAGCGCTGGGCGGACGAGGAGGCGGCGCGGGTGGTCGGCGACCGGCGGCTGACCGCCCGTGCCGTGGGGCGGGCGGCGCTGGTCGCGCGGCCGGCGCCGGCCGTGGAACTGGCGCAGTTCGCCGCGCCCGAACCGGGGCCGGTGCCACGCCGGGTGGCGGCGCTGCTCGGGCCCGTGCCGCCGGCCCGCCACTGGCCGCCGGCGCTGACCCCGGCGGGCCTGGCGGCTCTGGTCGCCGCGGCGGGCACGGCCGCCTCCGCGCTCTCCGCGCTCAACGCAGCGGTTGCGCTGTTCGTCGTTCTCAAGGCAGCAACGCCGCTCTGAGTGCACACTGATCCTTGACCTCGCCGGGCCGGACCCGGCGCACCGCGCGGCGAACGCTCCACAGCAGGCAACTTCTACAACACTGTAGATCTTCCCGGTAGAGTGCGCGCAGATTGCGCAACAGGCGCGGCCGGAGGGGGAGATGGCGACGAGGTGCGGACTCCTGACCTGGGACTGCCCGCCTCCAGAGGCGGAGGTGCGATGGGTCTATCAGCCGGTGGAGGTCCAATACCCGGACGGCAGATGGACGTTGGGCCGGATCAACGCCTGGTGGACGGACGGCGCGGGCGAGTTGTGGTGCCGGCTGCGTACCCTGCCCGGCGCCTGTCCGCAGTGGCTGCGTTACGACCCCGAGTCCATTCTGCTGCTGCCCAGCGCCGGCATCTGAACCGCCACCCCCTGCCGACGCCGCCGGTCCCCCCGGCTGCCGGGACCACCCCCTCCCCCGTACAGCACCACCCGCATCACCAGCATCAGAAGGACCAGAAGGGCCATCGGCGTGCATGACAGGCAGACGCACCAGCAGACGGCCCGACGGGGCGCCGACGGCGCACCCGGCTCGTCCTCTCCCACCGGCGACGACTCCCGCGCCCCCGGCGGCTCCCGCGCGTCCGGCACCGGATCGCGCCGTAAACCCACCGAATCAGGCCGCCGGTCCGGGGATGGCTCCCGTAAGGGAGGCCGGCCGGGCACCCTGCGGATGACCCGCCGGGGCCGCATCCTCGCCTGGACCGGCGGCGTACTCGGCGTCCTGCTGCTCGCCACGGCCGGTGTCGGGGCGTGGGTCTACCAGGAGCTGGACGGCAACATCCGCGGCGTGGACATCGGGGTCGACGGCGACCGGCCGGCCAACCTCAGCCCCGGCTCGAAGAACATCCTGGTCGTCGGCTCCGACAGCCGCGCGGGCGCCAACGCCAAGTACGGCAGGGACCTGACCACCATGCAGTCGGACACGCTGATGGTGCTGCACATCGCCGCCAACCGTAAGTGGGCCACCGCGGTGTCCTTCCCCCGTGACTCCTGGGTGCAGATCCCCGCGTGCACCCGCGGCAACGGCTCGAAGTCGTCCCCGCACCACTTCAAGATCAACGAGGCGTTCTCGATCGGCGGGGACTCCGGGAGCATCGAAAAGGCCGCGGCCTGCACCATCAAGACCGTCGAGCAGAACACCGGGCTGCGCATCGACCACTTCACCTCGGTCGACTTCCAGGGCTTCAAGGGGATGGTCAACGCCCTGGGCGGCATAGAGGTCTGCCCCAAGTACGCCATCCACGACAAGAAGGCCCACCTGGACATGGACGCGGGCTGCCAGAACGTCCAGGACGAGAAGGCGCTCGGCTATGTCCGCACCCGCTACAGCGTCGGCGACGGCTCCGACCTCGGCCGCATCGGCCGTCAGCAGGAATTCATGAAGGCACTGGCCGCGAAGGCCCAGTCGAAGCTCACCAGCCCGGGTGAGCTCTACGACTTCCTCAAGTCGGCCACCAAGTCCATCACCACCGACAACGACCTGGACGGCCTCAAGCCGCTGTACGACCTGGCGTCGACCGTCCAGGACGTCCCCACCGACCGCCTCACCTTCCTGACCGTCCCCAACTACTCGCGCGAGGCCGACGTCCCCACCGACAAGGCCAATGTCGTCTGGCAATACCCGCAGGCCGGCGGGCTGTTCGCCGACCTCGCGCACGACCGGGAGGTCGGCGCCGCCGAGAAGAAGAAGTTCGCCGAGGCCGCCAAGCACCCGGTGACCGCCCGTTCCGTGCAGGTCCGGGTGCTCAACGGCACCGGCACTCCCGGCCGGGCGGCCGCCGCCGCCGAGCAGCTGCGCAAGCTCGGCTTCACGGTCATCGCCACCGGCAACGCCCCGGCGACGGACAAGACGACGCTCACCTACCCGGCCGCGCTCAAGGACCGGAGCGCGGTCCTCGCCGGCCGCCTCCCCGGCACCAAGGCGACGGAATCGGCCGACGCGGCACCGGGCGCGGTAACACTGACGATCGGACCGGACTTCCCGGCGGACAAGCCCTAGGTGTGCGGTCCGGGGAGGTTGTGGATGCTGAGGCAGGTCTCGGCTGCGGGATCTTGAACGGGTGAGGGCCTTCCGGGTTCGGTGTGGATGACGACGTCCACACCGAACCCGGAAGGCCCTCGTGCCCAGGGCCCTGGGCGAGGCGGGCATGACGGACCGGTCCTCCCGCCCCCGGCGCAGCCCGCACCGCACCCCGACCCGGACCGAACGCCCGGATCATCAAGGTCCGCGTGCTGCGCCGGTGAGGCTCGGCCCGCAGGGCAACGCCCGCCTGCACAACCTCACCCTCGCGGCCACCTCACGTCTGGGCACACCCCTCGGTCGTTACTTGGCTGCGTGCCAGCCGAGTGAGGAGATGTTCTTGTACATGTTGTTGGTGGCGTTAGGAACCTTTGCCCCGAAGGTCTTCCCGAGACCCGAGAAGAGAGATTCCGGGGAGGATCCGAACGACTTTTTCCCGGGGTAGATGAACGGGAGCATGCCGACCACGTAGGTGTAGGCGTCGTCCATGGTGAAGGTGTTCTTGACTCCGTTCGTAGTGTTGTTCCAGCAGTCTGTTCCGGGGTATGCATCCATGGCGACGGCGGCGTTGGACGAGCGGGCAGTGGTCCAGGCAAAGCTCTTGCACAGGTTGCCGTCGGTGTGGACGGTCAGATCGGCCTTCCAGCCGGCGATTGTGGTGGCGCCCATTGCGGCCCAGGAGCCAGTGCCCTCCATTTGGAGAACCGGGGTGACTGCGCCGACTATGTACCCGCTCGGTGGGTCCGCCTCGACGCACTGCCCGGCGGTGACGGTGCCGGACTGATAGTGCCCGTCAGTGCCGACTCCTTCCGCATTGGTGGTGGTGTAGTCGAACACGAAGTAGGCGGTGAATGCGCCCCAGTTGCACATGCGAACGGAGTTGGCCCATCGCTCCGTGACAGAGAACGGGATCGAATCAACCTGATTGTTCTCTACGGCTTTTCCTTCCTGTACCGGGAAGAAGTTCCAGGTCAGGTCCGCAGCCGCCTCATTGGCCTTGTCTTTGGTGGTGAGTGCGTCTTTTCCATCTTGGCCATCGGAACAGTTCCCGTACTGGGGCGCCCAGGAACCCACCTGGGGCTCCTGCGATCGGTCAGATTTGAGGCATCCGTCCAGGTCCAGCGGCCTGACGAAGTAGCCTCCGGGGCGCAGGCCCGGGGCCGCGTAGAACACTTGTGAGGACTCGTTGCACGTGGTCCACGTTGTCGGACCGCCGGCGGCGTTGTCCGCGGGAAGAGCGAGGCAGGTGTTGGCAGCTGTGCTTCTGATGCGAAAGTATCCGGAGCCCATGTCCATGGCGTCGTCCAGCGCCACCTCATTCCCGGGAACTGATCCACGGTCGAGTGCGGCTTGCGCCTTCTCCAGCGGCTTGTCTTCCGGTAGGCCGGCCTGCATGATCGTCGGCGCCCGCTCGTCGAATTTGCCAACGGTGAATGAGGTCCTGGCGATCTCAGAGCCGGCGACGTTCAGCGTTGCGTAGTAGCGTCCGCTTCTCCCCGTCACCTGGGGATGAAACGAGCCGCTGGACTTACCTAGCATTGATTGAGCGATCCATTGATCTTTTCCGGGAGTCGACCCGACCTTGTAGATCGTGATCGAACTTTGATCGCTGGGAGATGCGTAGTCCAAGGTCACGCTTGCTCCCAATGCATAGGCGCTCGCATCCGCTCGCAAGCTGGGCGAGGCCTCATCGGCATGAGCCGGCAACGGGCCGAGCACCAGGGTGACGATCGCCGCACAGAGCACGGCCGTGAACGCCGCCAGGGACCGTCTTCGCGAGCAATAGTTGAAACCAGGTCTACGTGACATTAGTTATTCCCTCCATGTCGAAGGTGCTGGGATGCATGTTGGAGAAAGGGAATGACGAAAGTGACGTGATGGCCAACAATTCGGGCGCCAGCGAGCGTCAGCACAACCGCTACGCCCCACCCGGCACGAGGAGCCCACCCCCTCCCGCGCCGGTGTCTACCAGTTTCCGACCGCGACCGTCACGTGCGTATCTGCATCGTCATCATCAAGAGTTGAGACTTTCCGGATTCGAAATGAAGATTGACTGCCAACAACCCATTTCGCGACAAGCGCAGGTGAGGCTGTCTCCGGTCCTAAAGATCACCGAACGCAGCTGACTTGCAGAAATCGACTTCCCTGGACCTGTGGAGGACTCGGTACGAACCGCTGGCGCGCACCCACCCGTTAGCAGAGAGGCCATCCGGGACCAGAAACCGCGGGCCCATGCGGTACCTCAGCTCTCCCCTCCGCAAATATCGATCACGAGTTGCGTGCAGGATTCTCGTTGACGTACTGGCCGCATACATCCGTCACCTGACGGATATCCCGGAACCGGACCTCCACCGAAGCCCTCCATGCCGTCGGCCTCACCCGCGCCCAACTGCCCGCCCGTCTGTTCTCCCCCGGTCGTCGCCGAGAGCGGCGCCAAACTCTCCACGTCGCTGATCCGCGAGGTCCCCTTGCCCGAGGGAGCCGTCGACTAGGACGCATAGTGAGTCGTGATCAATGAGCGGTCCGAGTGGAGTCTTTGCCTCAGATCATCGAGGCACGCAGGTGGAGGCCGGCGAGGCAGCTGTCGGGGGTCTCGTCGTCTCGGGTGGCGATGCCTCGCCAGGGCTTGAGCTTGTTGATCAGGCGCTCGACAGTGCCGTTCCTTGTAGAGGTCGGCGTCGTGGCCGACGGGCCGACGGGCTCCCCAGCGAGACCGCCCACGGCGTTCCTCATGGCCTGGCCCATGGCTCTCGTCAGCCGCTACCGCTTGCCGCCCGGGTACCGGGAACGATGGCGCAACACCGCTTCGGTGTTTCCGCAGCGTGCCGTGCAGTACCGCCGCCGCCCGTTCCTGGACGTGTCCACATAGGCGCGGGAGCACTCGGCGCGCAGGCATCGCCCGAGTCTTGCGCCCCCTTCCCAGCACAGGACGAAGGCGAGGCCGCCGGCGGTGACCGCCTTGACCCGGGAGAGCACGTCGGCCGAGTCGGGGACGAAGTGAAGATGGGGCTGGAGGCCGTCGTGGGTGGTCACCCAGGGGCGGATGGTCGCCGCCATCAGCAGGTCGTTCACGGCTGAGCACTGCTCAGCGGGATCGGTGGAACCGAAAACGCGGGCCAGTTGGTCCCGCCAGCACCGAAAGCCGTCCACATCGGCGTCGCCGACTGCCGGGCGGCGGATCTCGTGCGCCTCCAGCAGGCTTTGCACGCTTGCCGCGCTCATCTCGGGCAGATTGATCAAATCGGCCGACAGTACGGCCCCGAGACGGCCGTAGTGATTCTGCTTCACGTGACCTTCCCGGGCATTACGGAACCCCACTGCCGGTGGTTTGGCGCTTCCCATCCGGGCTCACCCGGATCAGCTGGACGTCGGAGAGAGCGATGAGCCATCCGCTGGTGTGGCACCACAGGTACCGCACCATTCCCTCGGACGTGAGGTGTTCCGAGATCGGTCGGCAGGATTCGGAGGAGAGGCCGCATGCGGGACACCACCACGGTTCACACTGCGCATCTGGGATTCGTGCCATGTCCGCCAGCGTGCGGTCATGGGTCAAATACATTCAACCATTACATGTGCGGCGGGAGCAGGGCGTCAGTCCTGCGGACAGGGCGGGCGCCTCACGGCACACCGGTCACGGCACACCGGTCACGGCACACCGGTCACGGCACACCGAAAGGACGCCGGGCCGGGTCTGCCGGACGGCGTCCGGTGTGCCGATGGCTCAGGCGCGCAGGCGTTCCACCGGCCGGGCCGTGTGCACCTCGATATCGTGCGCGGCCCGCTGGAGCAGCTGGTGGCTGAGGTCCGACATCGCCCGTGCCACCGCCAGCTCGTCGCCGATGGCCGGGACGTTCTCGTCGGCGGGATTGCAGCGCGCCGCTCCCTGGCCGACCATCTGCCCGCCTTCCTTGCCGCGCAGCCTGGCCTCGGCCCTGACCTCCATGTCGGTCTCGGTGATGCTGATCTCGGCGTTCCATGTCTTCGTGGCAGTCACCGGAAGCCTCCTCGTCCACCCCATGAGCAGCACAGGAACCACCCCCACAAAAATCGTCGCACCGGCGCCCGCGGGCCGCACCTGGGGCTCACCACACCCCGATCCGGGGGATTTCCCCATGGTCCGGCCGCGACCGCGGCCATAGCCTCGTCATAGCGGGGGAGCAGGCGGGGCAGGGCCCTCACCTCGTCAACTACCGACCATTTCCGGGGGAATTCATGCGTCAGCAGGTCCGCTTCATCGGGGTCGTCGCGATGGCCGGCATCGGGGTGTGCGCGCTCAGCGCCTGTGGCTTGCTGACCGGGAAGACCTTTCAGGACGACGCCACGGTGTCGAAGAAGATCACGTCCATCCGGCTGGACAGCGGCTCGGGGGGCCTCACCGTGCGCGGCGGCAAGGGCGGCGGCACGGCGTCGGTCCACCGCGCGGTGTCGTACCGCGGCGACCGTCCCCAGGGCGCCACCCACCGCGTCGAGGACGGTGTGCTGATGCTCGCCGGCTGTGGCACGCACTGCACCGTGGACTACACGGTCGAGCTGCCGGCCGGCATCCCGGTGAGCGGGGAGACCTCGGCCGGTTCGGTGGAGCTGACCAAGGTGGGCCCGGTGAAGATGACCACCTCCTCAGGGGATATCCAGCTGGACGGCGTGGCCGGCGCGGTCGACGCGCGGACCAGCAACGGCCGGATCACCGGCCGCGGCCTGTCGGGCGCGCGCACCTCGGCCGAGACCTCCAACGGAGCGATCGACCTCACCCCCGCCGCCGCGCAGAACGTCCGGGCGAGGACGTCCAACGGCGAGATCACGGTGCGGCTGCCGAAGGGCCCGTACCGGCTGTCCGCCGAGACCGACAACGGCGAGAAGCACATAGGCATCGCCCAGGACCCGGCGGCACGCTTCCAGCTGGATCTGGCCACCAGCAACGGGGACATCACCGCGAAGGCCGCCTGACGGGAGCCGCCGCCGTCGGGGCGGCGGGCCACCACCACGTCGGATAGCTGCCAGACGCGGGGCGCCGGGCGCGCTGGACTGGAGGGCACCGCTTTCGCTCGCCCACCAGGACGGAATCCATGTCACCCGCCACCCGTACGTCCGGCGCGGCCCGCTCCGGCAGCACCACCCCCGTGCCCTCCGCGACCCCGGATGCCACCACCGCCGATGCCACCGCCCCCGAGGCCACCGCCGTACCGGCCCGGTCGCCGTGGGACGGCCGGCTCGCCGTGCTCGCGGTGATGCTGGGGCTCTTCGCCATCGTCACCACCGAGATCCTGCCGATCGGCCTACTGACCGTCATCGGGGCCGACTTCGGCATCTCGGACGGCACCGCGGGGCTGATGATGACCATCCCCGGAGTCCTCGCCGCCCTCGCCGCTCCCACCGTCACCGTGGCCACCGCCCGGATCGACCGGCGGCTGATGCTGTGTGCCTTCGTCCTCCTGCTGGCGCTGGCGAACCTCCTCGCCGCGGCCGCCCCCGCCTATTGGCTCGTGCTGCTCTCCCGCGTCATGGTGGGCATCACCATCGGCGGCTTCTGGTCGATCGGGGCGGGTCTGGCCGAGCGGCTGGTACGACCGGAAGCGGTCGGCCGGGCCACCGCGGTGATCTTCTCCGCGGTGCCCCTGGGCTCCGTGCTCGGGCTGCCTGCCGGCACCTTCATCGGGGATCTCGCCAACTGGCGGACCGCGTTCGCCGTCATGGGGGCCGTGGCCATCGGGGTGTTCGTCCTGATGGCTCTGGTGACCCCCGCACTGCCTGCCCGGCAGCTGACCCGGCCCCGGGTACTGCGTGAGGTGCTGCGCCGCACCCCCACCCGCTTCGCGCTGCTGATGACCTTCCTCATCGTGCTGGCGCACTTCGGCGCCTACACCTATGTCACTCCGTTCCTGGAGCAGGTCACCCACCTGGCGTCCCCCGGCCTGGTCACCGTGTTCCTGCTGACGTACGGAGCCGCCGGGATCGCCGGCAACTTCCTGGGCGGTGCCACAGTGACCCGCCGCCCCCGGGCCACCTTCGGGACCGCGGCGGCCCTGCTGGCCGGTGCCACCCTGCTGCTGCCCCTCCTCGGCCGGGGGGCGTGGGGTGCGCTGACGCTGCTGATCGTCTGGGGAATCGCCTACGGAGCGGTACCGGTCTCGTCGCAGACCTGGTTCGTCAAGGCCGCCCCCGACGCCCCGGAGGCGGCCTCGGTGCTCTTCACCGCGTCGTTCCAGGCGACCCTTTCGCTCGGCGCGCTGGTCGGCGGGGTCGTCCTGGACCGCACCTCCCCCTCGGCGGTCATGGCGCTCGGCGGAGCGACAGCGGTCCTGGTGGCCCTGACCGCATGGCTGCACTTCGCCGGACGCCATGACTGGCAGCGAGGCAGCGACTGAGCTCCGCCCCGCCGCAGGTCAGTCCTCCCCCTCCAGCTCCCCTTCGGTCTCCAGGAACGCCTGGCGCAGGGCCGCCAGCGTCTCGGCGTCCGGCTTCTCCCACATCCCGCGGGATTCCGCCTCCAGGAGGCGTTCGGCGATCCCGTGCAGGGCCCAGGGGTTGGCCTCCTCCAGGAAGGCACGGTTCTCGGGGTCGAGGACGTAGGTCTGGGCGAGCTTGTCGTACATCCAGTCGGCGACGACGCCCGTGGTGGCGTCATAGCCGAACAAGTAGTCCACGGTGGCGGCGAGTTCGAAGGCGCCCTTGTAACCGTGGCGGCGCATCGCCTCGATCCAGCGGGGGTTGACCACCCGGGCGCGGAAGACCCGGGAGGTCTCCTCGACCAGGGTGCGGGTGCGGACCGTCTCCGGGCGGGTGGAGTCACCGATGTACGCCTCGGGGGCCTTGCCCTTGAGCGCCTTGACGGTGGCGACCATGCCGCCGTGGTACTGGAAGTAGTCGTCGGAGTCGGCGATGTCGTGTTCGCGGGTGTCCGTGTTCTTCGCCGCCACCGCGATGCGCTTGTAGGCGGTCTCCATCTCGGAGCGGGCCGGGCGGCCTTCCAGCCCGCGGCCGTAGGCGTAGCCGCCCCACACCGTGTAGACCTCGGCGAGGTCCGCGTCGGTGCGCCAGTCGCGGGAGTCGATCAGCTGGAGCAGGCCCGCGCCGTACGTCCCCGGGCGGGAGCCGAAGATGCGCGTGGTGGCGCGGCGTTCGTCGCCGTGGTCGGCGAGGTCGGCCTGGGTGTGGGCGCGGACGTAGTTGTCCGCGGCCGGCTCGTCCAGTCCGGCGGCGAGCCGTACCGCGTCGTCGAGCAGGCCGATGACATGCGGGAAGGCGTCCCGGAAGAAGCCGGAGATGCGCAGCGTGACATCGACACGGGGACGGCCGAGTTCGGCGAGGGGGATGGGCTCCAGCCCGTTGACCCGGCGCGAGGCGTCGTCCCAGACGGGGCGGACACCCAGCAGCGCCAGCGCCTCGGCCACATCGTCACCGGACGTCCGCATGGCGCTGGTGCCCCACAGCGACAGACCGACGGACTGCGGCCAGTCGCCGTTGTCGTCGCGGTAGCGCGCCAGGAGGGAGTCGGCGAGGGCCTGGCCGGTCTCCCAGGCGAGGCGGGAGGGCACGGCCTTGGGGTCGACGGAGTAGAAGTTCCGGCCCGTCGGCAGCACGTTGACCAGGCCACGGAGCGGGGAGCCGGAGGGGCCGGCCGGGACGAAGCCGCCGTTGAGGGCGTGCACGGCGTGGTCGATCTCGTCGGTGGTGGCGGCGAGCCGCGGGACGACCTGACGGGCGGCGAAGTCGAGGATGTCGGCGACCGCGGACGGGTGCCCCTCGGCGACCGCGGACACCGCCGCCGGGTCCCAGGCCGCGTCCTCCATCGCCTGGACCAGGCCGCGGGCGGTTTCCTCGGCCGCGTCGGCGGTCGTCCGGGTGGCCGCCGACTCGTCGAGACCCAGCGCCTCCCGCAGACCGGGCAGGGCGGAAGTGCCGCCCCAGATCTGCCGGGCGCGAAGGATGGCGAGGACAAGATTGACCCGGGCCGCGCCGGTGGGCGCCCCGCCCAGGACATGCAGTCCGTCGCGGATCTGGGCGTCCTTGACCTCACACAGCCAGCCGTCGACGTGCAGCAGGAAGTCGTCAAAGCCGTCGTCGTCGGGGCGGGCCTCCAGGCCCAGGTCGTGGTCGAGCTTGGCGGCCTGGATCAGCGTCCAGATCTGGGCGCGGATCGCGGGCAGCTTGGCCGGGTCCATGGCGGAGATGGCGGCGTACTCGTCGAGGAGCTGCTCCAGGCGCGCGATGTCGCCGTAGGACTCGGCGCGGGCCATCGGCGGGACGAGGTGGTCGACGAGGGTGGCGTGGACCCGGCGCTTGGCCTGGGTGCCCTCGCCGGGGTCGTTGACCAGGAAGGGGTAGACGAGCGGGAGGTCACCGAGGGCGGCGTCCGGGCCGCAGGCCGCGGACAGGCCCGCGTTCTTGCCGGGCAGCCACTCCAGGTTGCCGTGCTTGCCCAGGTGGACCATGGCGTCCGCGCCGAAGCCGCCGTCGTCCGCGGAGGCCGCGATCCAGCGGTAGGCCGCCAAGTAGTGGTGCGAGGGCGGCAGATCGGGGTCGTGGTAGATCGCGATCGGGTTCTCGCCGAAGCCGCGCGGCGGCTGGATGAGGATCAGGAGATTGCCGCGGCGCAGGGCGGCCAGCACGATGTCGCCGTCGGGGTTCCGGCTGCGGTCGACGAACATCTCGCCGGGCGGCGGGCCCCAGTGCCCCTCGACGGAGTCCCGGAGTTCCTGCGGCAGCGTGGCGTACCAGCGCTTGTAGTCGGCGGCCGGGATACGGACCGGGTTGCGGGCGAGCTGCTCCTCCGTGAGCCACTCCTGGTCGTGGCCGCCGGCCTCGATGAGGGCGTAGATCAGCTCGTCACCGTCGCCGGAGACGAGGCCGGGAACCTCTTCGGTGCCGAAGTCGTAGCCGTCGGCCTGAAGCCGGCGCAGCAGGGCCACGGCACTGGCCGGGGTGTCCAGGCCGACCGCGTTGCCGATCCGGGAGTGCTTGGTCGGGTAGGCGGACAGCACCAGCGCGAGGCGCTTCTCCGCGGCCGGGATGTGGCGCAGCCGGGCGTGCCGGACGGCGATCCCGGCGACCCGGGCGGCGCGCTCGGGGTCGGCGGCGTAGACCGGCAGGCCGTCCTCGTCGACCTCCTTGAAGGAGAACGGGACGGTGATCAGCCGGCCGTCGAACTCGGGGACCGCGATCTGCGAGGCGGCGTCCAGCGGCGACAGCCCCTCGTCGTTCTCCTCCCAGGCGCTGCGCGGCCCGGTCAGGCACAGGGCCTGCAGGATCGGCACGTCCAGGGCGGCCAGCGCGCCCGCGTCCCAGGACTCGTCGTCGCCGCCGGCGGAGGCCTCGGCAGGCTTGGTGCCGCCCGCCGCGAGAACCGTGGTGACCAGGGCGTCGGCGGCCCCCAGCGCCTCGATCAACTCCGGCTCGGGGGCGCGGAGGGAGGCCACGAACAGCGGCCGGGCGCGCCCGCCCGCCGCCTCGATCTGCTCGCACAGGGTCCGGACAAAGGCGGTGTTGCCGCTCATGTGGTGGGCGCGGTAGTAGAGCACGGCGACCAGCGGGCCGCTCTCGTTGCGGCCTTCCCAGTCCAGCGGGCCCCAGGACGGGGCGGGCTCCGGCGGCTCGAAGCCATGGCCGGTCAGCAGCACCGTGTCGGAGAGGAAGCGGGCGAGCTGGTCGAGGTTGGCGGGACCGCCGTGCGCGAGGTAGGCGTGCGCCTCGGCCGCGATACCGACCGGGACCGTGGACTGCTCCATGAGCTGGGCGTCGGGGGCCTGTTCACCGGTGAGCACGACGACGGGCCGGTGCTGGTCCTCGGCGAGCAGCACCTCCAGGCCCTCCTCCCAGGCGCGGATGCCGCCGAGGAGGCGCACGACGACGAGGTCGGTGCCCTCCAGCAGCGCGGGGAGTTCGGCGACGTCGAGGCGGGCGGGGTTGGCGAGCCGGTACGGCACGGGACCCGTGGCCGCGCGGGCGCTGAGCAGGTCGGTGTCGGAGGTCGACAGCAGCAGAAGCATGCGAGCGCAGGCCTTCCTCGGGGTATCCGCGCCCCGGGTGGTCGTATGGACGGCGGGAGTTCCTGGCTCACCCGGCAGCTGCCGGGTTCACAGTGGCGGGACCGCGCCGGATTCGCACCGGGCTTCCTCCCTTGGGCCGTAAGGCCCTGCGCCGTCGCTGGCGTCCGGCGGGCCAGCCGACCCACCGACCTGCATAGTAAGGGCTGTGGACGGGGGAGGTAAGCGGGCCTCCGGAGCAGCCGTACCGGGACGGGGGCGCACACCTCCGTACGCGGATCCGGGCCGGGGTCCGTGGCCGGATCCGGCCCGGATGGGCCACCCCTCTCCGTGGGTATGCTCGCGGCCATGCCGCCCTCCCCCTCGATACGGCCCCAAGGGACCGAACCGCCCATACGGGACCGCGGTGACGCCTGCCCGGGAGCGCTGCGGCTGCACTCCGCCGCCGACGGTCACCTCGCCCGAGTGCGACTGCCCGCCGGAGATTTGACGGTGCGTCAGGCAGCGGCGCTGGCCGACGCCGCGGACCGGCTCGGCGACGGCCATCTCTCGCTCACCTCCCGCGGCAACGCGGAACTCCGCGGCCTCCCGGACGGCTGCGGCGGCCGGCTCGCCGCCCTGCTGCGCGACGCCGGTCTGCTGCCCTCCGAGCGCCACGAACGCATCCGCAACATCCTCGCCTCCCCGCTGGCAGGACTGGACCGGCACACCCCTTCTGACGTGCGGTTGTGGGCCCGTGAGCTGGACGGACTGCTCTGCGCGAGCGAGTCCGCGACCGCGCTGTCGGGCCGTTTCCTCTTCGTCCTGGACGACGGACGGGGCGATGTGGCGGCGCTCGGCGGCGATGTGAGCTTGGTCGCAGAACCGGGCGGGACCGGGGCGCCGGCGGAGCACGGGGACCTGCCCGGCTCCGGGTGCCCGGCCGGGTCCGGGGGCACCGCGCTGCTACGGGTCGGCGACGATCCGGCGGCGCTGCGGATCGCCGGTCCGGACGTCCCGCGCGCCGCACTCACCGCCGCCGAGGCCTTCCTGACCGCCGCCGGGGCGAGCGGCAGCGGCGCCTGGCGGGTACGTGAACTCCCCGACGGACATGGCCTGACGGCCCGGGTGGTCGCGGAGCGACTGCAGGCGGCGGGGATCGGGGCGGAGGTTGTGAGCATTGGGGCGGAGTGTGCGGCCGGGGACGTTGCCGGGACCGCGAACGCGAGCGCGGCCGGGGACGTTGCCAGGACCACGAACGCGAGCGCGGCCGGGGACGTGGCCGGGACCGCGGCTGTGGCCGAGGCGGCCGCGCCCGACTCCGTGCCGTACGCCACCCCTGTGCCGTACGCCGACTCCCTCCCGTACGCCGGTTCCGTCCCATCCGCCGGTTCCCTCCCGTACGCCGGTTCCGTCCCATCCGCCGGTTCCATCCCGTACGCCGACTCCTCCTCCCCCGGCGTCATCGAGGGCAGCGACGGCGCCCGCGCGCTCTCCGTGCTCGCGCCGCTGGGACGGCTGTCGGTCGCCCAGTGGCGCCTGCTGACCGCCGTCGCCGCCGAGGACGGTGCCGGCGCGCTCCGCCTCACCCCCTGGCGCGGCATCGTCATCCCCGGGCTGTCCGCCGACACGGCAGCCCCCCGCCTGCGCGAACTGTCCGCCGCCGGGCTGATCACCGGCCCGGACTCCCCCTGGCACCGCATCGGCGCCTGCACCGGCCGCCCCGGCTGCGCCAAGTCCCGTACCGACGTACGGGCCGACGCGACGGCCGCGGTGACGGCGGGCGCCCCCGTCCCCGGCGAGCCAGGACAGCAGCCCGCCCTGCATCAGCTCCCCGTGTACTGGTCCGGCTGCGAACGCCGCTGCGGCCACCCGCACGGCGCCTGGGTCGATGTGCTGGCGACGGCGCAGGGCTACCGGGTATCGGTCGTACGGCCGACGGCCACAGCCGCCCCGCACCCCGCACCGGTGGCGACACCCTCCGCAGCGCCATCCGCCGCCACCGCATGAACCGCCCCTGCCCCACAGCCCCATGCCCACCCCATGAACCACCCCCGACCCACAGCCCCATGCCCCACCCCATGAACCGCCCCGTATCCGACAACCCCGAGGCCACAGTGACCGCGTTCGACTACGAGAAGGACGGGGCGGCGATCTACCGCCAGTCCTTCGCCACCATCCGCGCCGAGGCGGACCTCGACGGCCTGCCCGCCGACGTCAGCCGGGTCGCGGTCCGGATGATCCACGCCTGCGGCATGGTCGACCTGGTACGCGATCTGGCCTTCACCCCCGAGGTGGTGGCCCGCGCCCGCGAGGCGCTGCGCGCCGGTGCGCCGATCCTCTGCGACGCCAACATGGTGGCCAGCGGCGTCACCCGGAAGCGGCTGCCGGCCGGCAACGACGTCCTGTGCACCCTCACCGATCCGTCGGTACCGGACCTGGCCGCCCGGATGGGGACGACCCGCAGCGCCGCCGCCCTGGAGCTGTGGCGGGACCGGATGGAAGGCGCCGTGGTCGCGTTCGGCAACGCCCCCACCGCCCTCTTCCGGTTCCTCGAAATGATCGAGGAAGGCGCGCCCCGCCCCGCCGCCGTCATCGGCATACCCGTCGGCTTCATCGGCGCCGCGGAGTCCAAGGACGCGCTGATCGGCCACCCGTCGAAGCTGGACCACATCGTGGTGCGCGGGCGCCGGGGCGGCAGCGCCATGGCCGCGGCCGCGATCAACGCCCTGGCAAGCGAGGAAGAGTAAGCGTGAGCGAGCAGCAGCTGACCGGTCGTCTCTACGGTGTGGGCCTCGGCCCCGGCGACCCGTCCCTCATGACGGTCCGGGCGGTCGAGGTCATCGCCGGGGCCGACGTCATCGCCTACCACAGCGCCCGGCACGGACGGTCCATCGCGCGCTCCATCGCCGCCGGTCACCTCCGCGCCGACCACATCGAGGAAGCGCTGGTCTATCCGGTCACCACCGAGTCGACCGACCACCCCGGCGGCTACCGGGGCGCGCTGGACGAGTTCTACGAGACCGCGGCGGCCCGCCTCGCCACCCATCTCGACGCCGGCCGGACCGTCGCCGTCATCTCCGAGGGCGATCCGCTCTTCTACGGCTCCTACCAGCACATGCACAAGCGGCTGGCCCACCGCTATCCGACCGAGGTCATCCCCGGCGTCACCTCCATCAGCGCCGCCGCGGCCCGCCTGGGCAAGCCGCTCGCCGAGGCCGACGAGGTCCTGACGATCCTCCCCGGCACGCTCCCGGAGGAGGAACTGACCGCCCGCCTGGCCTCGACCGACACGGCCGTCGTCATGAAGCTGGGCCGCACCTTCCCGACCGTCCGCCGCGCCATGGCACGCTCCGGCCGCCTCCCGGAGGCCCACTACGTCGAGCGCGCGACGATGTCCGGCGAACGCACGGAGCGGCTCGCCGACATCGACGCGGAGACGGTGCCCTACTTCTCCGTCACCGTCGTGCCGAGCCGCATCGCCGATGTCCCGGTCACGGAAACGGCTGCGGCTGCGGCTACTGGTTCGGCTACGGCTACCGCTTCTGCTGCGGCTACAGCTACAGCCAGCGAACCGTCCGGCCTCGGCGAAGCGGTCTCCTCGCCCGGCCCCGGCGAGGTCGTGGTCGTCGGCACCGGTCCGGCCGGCCCGCTCTGGCTGACCCCGGAGTCCCGCGGCGCCCTGGCCGCCGCCGACGACCTCGTCGGCTACACCACCTACCTGGACCGCGTCCCGCTGCGCCCCGGCCAGCGCCGCCACGCCTCCGACAACAAGGTCGAGTCCGAACGCGCCGAACTCGCCCTCGACCTGGCCCGGCGCGGCCGCCGGGTGGCCGTGGTCTCCGGCGGCGACCCGGGGATCTTCGCGATGGCCACCGCCGTCCTGGAGGTCGCCTGCCAGTCCCCCTACCGCGCCATTCCCGTACGGGTCCTCCCGGGCGTCACCGCCGCCAACGCGGCCGCCGCCCGCGCCGGCGCGCCCCTCGGCCACGACTACGCGGTCATCTCCCTCTCCGACCGCCTCAAGCCGTGGGAGGTCATCGCCGAACGCCTGCACGCCGCGGCCGGCGCCGACCTGGCCCTCGCCCTCTACAACCCCGGCTCCCGGAGCCGCACCTGGCAGGTCGGCAAGGCCCGCGAACTCCTCCTGGAACACCGCGCCCCCGACACCCCCGTCATCCTCGCCCGCGACATCGGCGGCAGCGAGGAGTCGGTCCGCACGGTCCGCCTCGCCGACCTCGACCCGCACCAGGTCGACATGCGCACCCTCCTGATCGTCGGGTCGTCACAGACACAGGCGGTACGGCGCGACAACGGAACCGAGGTCGTGTGGACGCCGCGGAGGTATCCGGAGGGGTGAGGCTGCCGGGCGGGCGGGCTGTGCCTGCATCGTTCTTCCTCTTCCGAGGGGTGTCCGTCCGCTCGTGGCCGCTGCCGGCCGACCACACCTTCGGCAACCTCTCCCGTCACAGAAGCGTCTCTCGCACCATGCACGCGAATATGGCCCGCGTACAGCAACTGCTGATCTTCACCCGGCTCCAGACGAGCAGCTGCGCGTTCGCCGTCGCTCTGCTCGCGGGGGTCGCGCTTTCCACCGTGCTGCCGCAGTTGCCGGTGGCCAGGTACGACCTGTTGCTCGTCTATGGACTGCTGCTCACGCTGGTGTTCCGCCTGCGCGGATGGGAGAGCAGCAGGGATGTCCTGGTCATCGCCGTCTGTCACGCGACCGGGCTGGCCTTCGAGCTGGTGAAGGTCTCTCTCGGCTCCTGGAGCTATCCGGAGCCCGCGGTGTTCAAGTTCGCGGGCGTGCCCCTGTACGGGGGATTTCTCTATGCCGCGGTGGGCAGCTATGTCTGCCGCGCATGGCAGCTGATGGAGCTGGAACTCGTCCGCTACCGGCCCCGCGCCACCACTGCCGTCGCCGTGGCCATCTACGTGAACTTCTTCAGTCACCACTGGCTGCCCGACGTGCGCTGGCCCCTCGCCGTGCTGCTCGTTGCGGTCACGGGAGGCACCTCGGTGCGGTTCACCGTGGGGAAGGCGCGCTACCGCATGCCGCTGGCGCTGTCCTTCGCGCTGATCGGATTCTTCCTGTGGCTGGCCGAGAACATCGCCACCTACCTGGGCGCATGGCGCTACCCGCACCAACTCCACGGCTGGCAACCGGTCGCCCTGGAGAAGTTCGGCTCATGGGCGCTCCTGATCAGCGTCACGTTCGTGATCGTGGCAGCCACCAGGCGGCAGCGCAGCCCCGGGTGACTCCAAAAGGGATGCACCGAAGGAGTGCGGTCATCGCGGTGTCGTCCAGAACGATGTGCGGGGCATCGCTCACCGGCCGGTCGCCTCGGCCAGACGCCGGTCGAGCTCGCTGTCCACGTCCTGCTGCTGTGCCGCGGTGGGGTCATACCCGTTCCACTCCGTCGGCGACCTCGACGTCTCGCAGGCGATCGTAGGACAGCCGGCATCGCTCGTTTTCTGCTGGCTCTTCGACCAATTCCCCACCCCTCCACTGCCCGTGCCCACGACAACGCCACTCCCTTTCGAGAGCTGACCGGAGTGACAACTCCAGGACGGGGAAAGGGCATTGAGGGCCCAGTCAGGACTCGAACGGAGACGGGAAATGGGAATGGCGGAGCGCACTCCGGCGGCCGGGAGGATCAGGGAGGCCGAGCAGGCACGGGACGAGTTGCGGGCGGCGCTGAAGGGGGCGGACATCACCTTGCCGTCCCTGGCTCTGGACGGGGTGTCGCTGGTGGGGGACTTCCCGCGCCCGCTGGTGGACCTGGGGCGCTGCACTCCGGAGCTCGCGCGGCGGCTCGCGCAGGCGGTGCGGAAGTGCGTCCCGTGAGCGAGGAGACGGCCGACTCCACCGCTGCCCACGACCCGAGTGACGAGGACGCGAAAGAGGAATCCGCAAGGCGGCGGGAAGAATTGGTGGAGAGGGTCCGGGAAGCCAATCGGCTCAGTGTGAATCGGCCTCGCTGAATACCTCGCGGACCCAGTTCACCGCCTCGTCCGGAGCCGCCGCCACCGGCACCCCGTCGGGCACCGGCGGGCGCCGTACAACCACCACCGGGACCCCGGCCTCCCGCGCCGCCGCCAGCTTGGCGGCGGTCGCGGCGGCGCCGCTGTCCTTCGTCACGAGTACGTCGATGCGGTGGGCGCGGAGCAGCGCGCGCTCGCCCTCCACGGTGAAGGGGCCCCGGTCGAGCAGCACCTCCATCCGGGGCGGGTGCGGGGGCTCGGGGGCGTCGACGGAGCGGACCAGGAACCAGGGGTCGGTGAGGTGGGCGAAGTGGGAGAGGCCCATCCGGCCGGTGGTGAGGAAGATCCGGCTGCCGAGCGCCGGGAGGGCGGCGGCGGCCTCGTCCAGGGAGGTGACCTGGTGCCATGCGTCGCCGGGTCCCGGCACCCAGCCGGGCCTGCGGAGGGCCAGCAGGGGAACATGGGCGGTGGCGGCGGCCCGGGCCGCGCTGAAACTGATCGTGTCGGCGAAAGGATGGGTGGCGTCGATGAGCGCGTCCACCGCGTGCTCGCGCAGCCAGCGGGCGAGGCCCTCGGGGCCGCCGAACCCGCCGATGCGTACCTCCCCGGCGGGCAGCCGTGGCGCGGCGACCCGGCCGGCGAGCGAGGTCGTCACGCGCAGGGCGGGCTCCGGCACCAGAGCGGCGGCCAGGCGGCGGGCCTCCGTCGTACCGCCGAGGATCAGTACATGGCGTGGCGGGCGGGCTGCGTCGGGCATGGGATGTGGGTTCCTCCGTGGCTGAAGCGCAACCGCAGGGTACGGGGAAGGCCGCGGGCGGGCGTAGCGCGCAGCTCGCGCACACCGGGCTGCGGCATGGCTGGACGACCGGCGCCTGTGCGACGGCGGCGAGCACGGCCGCGTACACGGCGCTGCTGAGCGGGGAGTTTCCCGATCCGGTGACGATCACGCTGCCGAAGGGGCAGACGCCGTCCTTCGCCCTGGCGGTGGAGGAGCTGGCGCCGGGCCGGACGGCCGCCATGGCGGGTGTCGTCAAGGACGCGGGCGACGATCCGGATGTCACGCACGGGGCGCTCGTCCGGGCCACGGTGCGGGCGCTGCCCGCGGGGTCGGGCGTCGTCTTCAGGGCCGGGCCGGGGGTCGGCACGGTGACACGCCCCGGGTTGCCGCTGGAGGTGGGCGAGCCGGCGGTCAATCCCGTACCGCGGCAGCTGATGCGGCAGCATCTGGCGCAGGTCGCGGCGCGCTACGGCGGCGGCGCCGGCGCAGTGGCCGACGTCGAGGTGGAGATCTCCGTCGATCACGGGGAGGAGATCGCCCGGAGCACCTGGAATCCGCGGCTGGGGATTCTGGGCGGGCTGTCGATCCTGGGGACCACCGGGATCGTGGTGCCGTACTCCTGCTCGGCGTGGATCGACTCCATCCGGCGGGGAGTGGACGTCGCACGCGCGGCGGGGCGGCGGCATGTGGCCGGGTGTACGGGGTCGACGTCGGAGAAGGTGGCCGTCGCGCTGCACCGTCTGCCCGAGGACGCGCTGCTGGACATGGGCGACTTCGCGGGGGCGGTGCTGAAGTACATCCGGCGCCATCCCGTGGAGCGGCTCACCCTCTGCGGCGGGTTCGCCAAGCTGTCCAAGCTGGCGGCGGGGCATCTGGATCTGCACTCGGCGCGGTCCCAGGTGGACAAGGGGTTCCTGGCGGAGCTCGCCCGGCGGGGCGGGGCGGACGAGGCGCTGGCGGCGGCGGTCGCGGAGGCCAACACGGGCCTGGCGGCACTGCAGTTGTGCATCGCGGCGGGTGTCCCGCTGGGGGATCTGGTGGCGGCGACGGCGCGGGACGAGTCGCTGGCCGTGCTGCGGGGCGCGCCCGTCGCGGTCGACGTCATCTGCATCGACCGGGCGGGGATGGTGGTGGGGCGGGCGGAGCCGCGGGGGCCGGGGGACGCCCGGCAGGGAAGCCCTCAGCGGTGACGGGCTTCCCCCACGTCAGCCGTCAGCCCCGGTACCCGCGGCCGAGCCGGCCGCCCATGCAGTCCTCCCCGCTGCCGGTGAGCGATCCCAGCGCCGAGCCGAGGGCACAGGTGGTCAGCCGCAGCGGGTTGTCACGGAACCGCCCGGGGCGCTCGTAGCGGCCCTCCCGGCGGTCGTAGCGCCCTTCACGGCGGTCGTGCACCCGGCCCGGCCGGTCATGCATCCGGCCCGGACTGTCGTGCATCCACGGCGAGCTGTCGCCCGTCCGGCCCGGGGTGTCCTTGGCCTGTGCGACATGGTCCTTGCCGTCGGCCGCGGCGACGTTGCCGCCGAAGAGCGTCAGCAGGGCTGCGGCGCCGACGACGCCGGCGGCCAGTCTGGTACGCATCGTGGCGTACTCCTTTGCTTCGGCCCCCCTTGGGTGTCGCAGCTTCCTTACCTGCCCCCGGAGGCGGGATAACGGGTATTCACCCTGATGCGGTCGGAGAGCCATCCGGACGGGCCCGGGGGGGGCGGAGTGGCGGAGGGGCGGAGGGGCCAGAGGGGGCGGAGGGGCCGGAGGGGCCGGAACTTTCCGGGACCGCGTGCTCGGCTTCGTCCTCGGTGTTCCATCACCCGGAAAACGACCCCGACTGAGGGCGCAAGCCCTTTCCTGCGGGAAGACAGACATGTCACCCCATCACACTCACCACGGATTCGGCGGACGGTACTCGCAGATAAGACCGACGGGCGCGCATGAAGGACTTTCCCAGGACAGTTTTCCGATACCCGCCGCACGGTTGACGCACCACCAAGACGCGGGCAAACTTGCAGGTCAGGGCGATTATTGCACCCAATTGCACACCGGTTAAAAAATGCCCGGCAAGTTGCCGGGCCACGCTTTGACGTGATTGCATTCTGCGTGCACACGGGCCGCCCTTATGGCGTCACGTTTCCGGTGCCGGACGGCCCTGTTTTGACCGAATTCGCTTTATGGGCAATTCGGCACGCGTGAGTTCAGCACCCATAGCTCTGAAGGGAAGGGCACGCCATGCGTAACGGCTTCACCCCTGAGATCGACACCTGCGAGATTGCCGACAGCGAGCTGGACGGCATTGCCGGTGGGCTCGCCAGCGCCGGTGTCGAGGTCGCCGGGCACGGTGCCGCCGTGAGCGTCGGCAATGTCGTCGGGACCGCCGACTCGCTCGCGTCGAACCTGCCCGGCCAGGTCGCCGGTGCGGCCACGGCGGAGACCACCAGCCTCTGAGCGGCACCGTTTGACGGCCAGGAGTATTGCTCTCGCCCCACCGGTGCCTCGGCATTGCGGCAGGGCGCGGCCGGAACCCCGGAACCTCCAGTTCCGGGGTTCACCCATGTCCGGCCGGCATTCCCGCCGCCATCCCGGGCGGAATTCCGTGCGGAATGGGGGGCGGAAGAACGGCCGCGGCCGCAGCCACGGCCCGTGCGCACCGGCTACGGGGTCTCCGCGTCCGACGGCGCGGCGTCCGACGGCGCGGCGCACGGCAGGTGCGGCCGCTCGCGGTCCGTCGAGTAGAGGTGGCTGTCGCGGAACTGCTCGGCGCCCAGGGTGCGGCCGACCATGATGACGGCCGTACGGACCACGCCCGCGGCCTTCACCTGGCCGGCGATATCGGCCAGGGTGCCGCGCAGCACGAGTTCGTCGGGGCGGGAGGCCATGGCGACGACCGCGGCGGGGCAGTCGGCGCCGTAGTGCGGCAGGAGTTCGGCGACGACCCGGTCGACGTACATGGCGGCCAGGTGGAGCACCAGCAGCGCACCGCTGCGCCCGAGCGTGGCGAGGTCCTCGCCCTCGGGCATGGGGGTGGCCCGCTGGGCGACCCGGGTGAGGATGACGGTCTGGCCGACGGTGGGGACGGTCAGCTCGCGCTTCAGGGCGGCCGCCGCCGCGGCGAACGCGGGGACGCCCGGCACCACGTCGTACGGCACACCGGCCGCATCCAGCCGGCGCATCTGCTCGGCGACCGCGCTGAAGACGGACGGGTCGCCCGAGTGCAGCCGGGCCACGTCCTGGCCCTCCTCATGCGCGCGGACCATCTCGGCGGTGATCGTGTCGAGGTCCAGCTGAGCGGTGTCGACGAGCCGGGCGCCGGGCGGGCACTCGGCGAGCAGTTCGCGCGGCACCAGGCTGCCGGCGTACAGACAGACCCCGCAGGAGGCGAGCGTCCGGGCGCCGCGCACGGTGATCAGGTCGGCGGCGCCGGGACCCGCGCCGATGAAGTGGACGGTCATGGTTGCTCGGTCTCCTGAGGGAGGGCGGTCGGGGACGGGGAGGCGGGCAGCGGCTTCACGGCCGCCCACTGGGTGACCGGCATCGCCTGCCGCCAGCCGGTGAAACCGCCGACCGGCACGGCACGGGCGACCGCGAGCCGGACCAGCTCGCCACCGTGCCGCCGGTACCAGTCCGCGAGCAGCGCCTCGGACTCCAGCGTCACGGTGTTCGCCACGATCCGGCCGCCCGCGGGCAGCGCCGCCCAGCACGCGGCCAGCAGGCCGGGGGCGGTCAGCCCGCCGCCGATGAAGACCGCGTCCGGCCTCGGCAGACCGTCCAGCGCGGCGGGCGCGGAACCGGGGACGACGCGCAGCCCCGGGACGCCGAGCGCATCCGCGTTCCGGCCGATCCGCTCGGCCCGTACGGGGTCACGCTCGACGCTGACGGCGCGGCAGCTGCGGTGCGCCCGCAGCCACTCGATGGCGATGGAGCCGGAGCCGCCGCCGATGTCCCAGAGGAGTTCGCCGGGGGCGGGCGCCAGCGCGGCGAGGGTGGCGGCGCGGACATGGCGCTTGGTGAGCTGGCCGTCGTGCTCGTACGCGGCGTCGGGGAGACCGGGGACGGTGGAGAGCGGCGGGGTGCCGGGCGCGCGGCGGCAGTCGAGGGCGAGGACGTTGAGGGGGTCGCCGGGCGGTGCGTCCCAGTCGTCGGCGGTGCCCTCGGCGCTCCGTTCGCGGGGGCCGCCGAGCTGCTCCAGTACGCGCATCCGGGTCGGGCCGAAGCCGTGGGCGCGCAGCAGGGCCGCGACCTCGGCGGGGGTGCCGGCGCCCGCGGACAGCACCAGCACCCGGCGGCCGTCGTACAGCACGCGGACCAGGTTCTCGGCGGGCCGTCCGACGAGCGTGACGACCTCGGTGTCCTCCACCGGCCAGCCCAGGCGGGCGCAGGCGTGGGAGACGGAGGAGGGGTGCGGGAGGATCCGCAGCCGGTGGCCGGCGCCGGTGGCCGGGGGCCCGCCCGCCGTGTCTCCCGCGGCCGCCTGCTCCCCAATCACCTCGGTCAGCGTCCGCCCGATGCCGTAGAACATCGGGTCGCCGCTGGCCAGCACGCACACCCGGCGTCCGGCGTACGCGGTGAGCAGCCCGGGGACGGCGGGGCGCAGGGGCGACGGCCACGGGACGCGCTCACCGGCGCACTCCCCGGGCAGCAGCGCGAGCTGGCGCGCGCCGCCGATCAGCACCTCGGCGGCGCACAGGGCCTGCCGGGAGGAGGCGGGCAGTCCGTCCCAGCCGTCGGCCCCGATGCCGACGACGGACAGGGGTTCAGGAGCGGCCGGGGCGGGTGGTGCGGGGCTCACTGCCGGATACCTCAGAGGTCGGGAGGGGACGGGGACCGGTCCGGGGGACGGGAGCCGAACTTTACTGACCGGTCGTTCCGCACCGTCCCGCGGGGAGGTCCGCCCCCGCCCTCAGACCAGCAGGGCGATCAGGAACTGGCCCGCGAACAGGAACGCCGCGCAGAAACCCACGAGCGCCGGCAGCCACTGCCAGATGCCGCGCGGGGCATCGAAGCAGGCGAGGTAGCCGAGGACGGCGACCGTGCCGGTCAGGGCGCCCAGCCAGAAGGGGAGGCCGTCGTGGTGGGTGGACAGGATGGCCACGGCGGCCAGCAGGCCGAGCAGCGCCAGAAGCTGTCCCTTGCCGGGTGCGGGCCGCCGGGTCCCGCCCGTAGCGTTGCTCATGGCGCCGGATGCTACCCGGCACGAGGAGCCTCGGCGGCGCACCGCGCCCGCCGGGAGCGGATGGCCGGGCTCCGTTTTCCGCTTCCGCTCCCGCCCGCCTCCGCACCGCTCTGACCAGGCACGATCGTCCGTTCGACGGTAATGACAACGGTCACCGGTGCAGCCTTTGGATCTTTCGCAGAAGTGCGGTTTGCTTCGCAGCAAGGAGCCAGGAAGGAGCGCGCCGATGACCGAGCACGCCCATAGCCACGGGCACAGCCACAGCCATGCACATGGTGTCTCACCGGACGCGGACCGGCGCTGGCTGCGGGCCGCGCTGATCCTGCTGACCTCGTACATGGCGGTCGAGGTCGTCATCGGTGTGGTGGCACAGTCCCTGGCGCTGATCTCGGACGCCGCCCATATGCTCACCGACGCGGTCTCGATCGTGCTGGCACTGATCGCGATGCGGCTGGCCGCGCGGCCGGCGCGCGGCGGGTTCACCTACGGGCTCAAGCGCGCCGAGATCCTCTCCGCGCAGGCCAACGGCATCACTTTGCTGCTGCTGTCGGTCTGGCTGGCGTACGAGTCGGTCGAGCGGCTGATCTCACCGCCGAAGGTGACCGGCGGGCTGGTGCTGGTGACCGCGCTGGCCGGGATCGTGGTCAATCTGATCTGCACCTGGCTGCTGTCCAAGGCCAACCGCTCCAGCCTGAACGTCGAGGGCGCCTATCAGCACATCCTCACCGACCTGTTCGGGTTCGTTGCCACCGCCGTCGCCGGTCTGGTCGTGCTGACGACGGGCTTCGAGCGGGCGGACGCGATCGCCTCGCTGGTGGTCGTCGCGCTGATGCTGCGGGCCGGTACGGGGCTGGTGCGGGAGTCCGGCCGGATCTTCATGGAGGCCGCACCGGCCGGTATCGACCCGGACGCGCTGGGCGACCATCTGGTCGCCGCGGACGAGGTCGTCGAGGTGCACGACCTGCACATCTGGCAGATCACCTCCGGGCAGCCGGCGCTGTCCGCGCACATCCTGGTGGAGCCGGGCGGCGACTGCCACAAGGTCCGCCGCAGTCTGCAGGAGCTGCTGAGCGGGGAGTACGGCATCACCCACGCCACCCTCCAGGTCGATCACGTCGGCGAACAGGGCGCGCCCGATGAGCTCCTGACACTGAGCCCGCGGCCCGGTCCCGGCCCGGAGCGGCAGTCCGGCCACTGCGCGGACGCGCACGGTCCGGTGCACCGGCAGGGGCCGCACCGGCATTGAACGGCCGGGGGGCGCGGCGGATCGGCGGGCCCGGCGCGAGGTGGTGACCGGAGCGGCGGACCGGCGAGCGCCCCGGCACGAGGGGGTGACCGGAGCGGCGCGCCGCTCCCGCGTCCCCTCACTCGGGTGAACCCGGCCCGGGAGAGAGCCGCCTGCCGCCGGTGGCGGGGGCCGCGATGCTCGGATGACGCCATGAGAACCGCCGTTGTCTGCGCGCTGCTGTGCGCCGCCACGCTCCCCGGACCGCCCGCCGCCGCGCACGCCCCGAAGGCACCGCCCGCCGTCTCTGTCACGGTGACGGTGACCGACGGCGTCGACGACACCGAGTCCGGCAAACGGCTCGACTACCGCATCACCGTGCACAACCTGGGCGCCACCGAGGTCCACGGCGCCCGGATCGAACAGCGGATGCCGGCCACCACGACCTCGGCGACCGCGCCCGGCGGCACCGTCGAAGGGCACGGCGTGGGCGAGCAGAAGGCCATCTGGCGCTCCGATCTGCCCGCGCACGACATCCAGGTCTTCACCGCCTCGGCCGTCCTCGGCGGCCGCGCCGACCTCGCCGCCTCCGCCGGCCCTGCCGCGCCCGGCACCCTGCGCGCCGCCGCCACGGTCTGTGTCTACGTCGGCGAATCCTTCGCGCCCACGGCCTGCTCGGGCGATCTGGACGACCTGCCGGAGACCTCCCCGGAGGGCGGGGGCGGCAGCTGGGTGGGGTGGGCGGTGGCCGCCGGGGTCATGGCGCTGCTCGGGCCGGGGGTGGTGCGGGCGGTCCGGCGGCGGCGCGCCGCGCGGGCGGGCTGAGCCGGGCCGCGCACCCGGTCACCCATTGGCACCGCCCCCGCTCGCGGGCGGCGGAGGTTCCCACTTGCCTGGGAGGTGGCCGTAGGGCGCGTCCTGCGGAGCTCCTCCGGCCCGGCCGGTCCGTGGGACGCGCCCCAGTCCGCCGCGCAGGAAGGACCGGACGCGATGTCAGCGAGCGCCCCCGTACGCCCGGGCGGGCGGGTGACGGACGGGGAGCGGCCGCCGCACGGGCCGCGGCGGCTCGGACGGGTGCTGGCCGGCGGGGTGTTGCTGCTGGTGGGGACGTTGCTGCTGCCGTTGAGCCTGGCCGCCATCTGGGCGCGGGCCGAGCTGACCGAGACCGACAGCTATGTGGCGGCGGTGGCGCCGCTGGCCGGGAACTCCGCCGTCCAGGAGGCGGTCGTCGACGATGTCACGGACGGTGTGATGGCGCATGTCCGGCTCGACGGGCTGCTGAAGGCCGTCCCGCGCACCGAGCGTCCCGCGGTGCGTCGGCACTTCACCCGGGGGATCCGCCAGTTCGTGGCCCAGCAGGTGCGGCAGGTCGTCACCGGCAGCGGTTTCCCCGCGGTGTGGAACGGGGTGCACCGGACCGCCCACCGGACGCTGGACGGCCGGCTGGCCGCGTCCGGGCGGTCCGCGGTCACCCTGGATCTCACCCCGGTCGTGGAACGGGTCAAGCATCAGCTGTCCCACAACGGCATGGGGCTCGACATTCTCCGGCGGGTGCCGCGGGCCGGGGTGGAGATCGTGCTGCTGAAGGCCCCGGACGTGCCACGGATCCGGGCCGTCTACGAGGTCGTCCGCACCGGGGCGCTGCTGCTGCCGCCGGCCGCGGCGCTGTGTCTGACCGGCGGGCTGCTGCTGGCACGGCGCCGGCGGCGGGCGCTGATCGGTGCGGGGCTGGGCTGCGCGGCGGCGGCCGGCCTGCTGGCCGCGGCGCTCGCGCTGGTCCGCAGCCGCACCCTGGACGCGCTGCCCGCGATGGTCTCCCGGCCGGCCGCGGGCGCCTACGCCGATGCGCTCACCGGACCGCTGCGCACCGGGTTCTGGCTGATCATCGGCGCGGGCACGCTGACCGCGGCGCTGGCCGCGGCGGGACCGCCGGCGGTCCGGGCCCTGCGCGCCCGCCGGCTCGCCGCCCGCACCGGCACCGGCCGCTGACCACCGCTCAGATCGCCAGCACCGTCTTCCCCTGTGCCCGGCCGGTGCGGCTGGTCGCCAGGGCGTCCGGTGCCTCTTCCAGGGAGACCTCACGGCCCACGAGGACCGTCAGCCGGCCCGCGTCGACATGGCCGGCGAGGATCTCCAGCAGCTGCGGGGAGGGGCGGTTGACGAAGTTGAAGCCGCGGAGGTTGTGCTCGGTGAGCTCGTCCGCGTCGGCCGAGCCGATCAGCGAGACGGCGGTCCCCCCGTCGCGTACGGTCCGGGTCAGTTCGGCGAACTCGGCGGGGCCGCTGGCCATGTCGATCAGCACATCGACACCGCCCGGATGGAGCGCGAGGACCTGGTCGGCGATCGGTCCCGCGGTGTGGTCGACGGTCTCGGCGGCGCCGAGAGTGCGCATCAGTTCCGCCTTGGCCGGGCGCGCGGTGGCGATCACCTCGGCGCCGCGGCCGGCCGCGAGCTGGGTGACGAAGGTGCCGACACCGCCGGTCGCGCCGACGATCAGCACCGTTCTGCCCTCGGCGATCCGGGTCTCCTCGACCAGGTTGTACGCGGTCATGCCGGCCGTCGGCAGTGCCGCGGAGGTGGCGTAGGTGACGCTGCGGGCGGCGTGCGCGATGCGGTCCTCGTCGGTGACGGCGAGTTCGCAGTACGAACCGCCGCCCTGGCCGGGCCGCTGGAACTGGCCGAACACCGCGTCGCCGATGGTGAACCGCCGCACCCCGCTCCCGATGGCGAGCACCTCGCCCGCCCCGTCCGACCCCAGGACGAGGGGGAACGCGGCCGGCACGGCATCGCCGAACATGCCGTCGGCGAGCTTCCAGTCGACGGGGTTGAGTCCGGCGGCGGACAGCCGCACCAGGACCTCACCGGGCCCTGGTTCGGGCTGCGGCAGTTCCATCAGCTGCGGCTGTGCACCGAATGCGCTGACTGCTACGGCTCTCATCGTGGCGCTCCCTTCCACCCTTCCGACCGGTGGCCGAAGTGGATCGTAAGCACGCCGGCCGGGCCGGAGGCGGCAGGAGGAGAGGCGGTGCGGCGGAAGCAACTCGTACGGCCCGCACGCCGGGGGCTGTCCGGCCCCGTTCGACAGGGCGCGGCCGTACGGGCCGCCGTGGCCCGGCCGGCGGTCCGCGTCACCGGCGTGCCGGTCCGCGTCACCGGCGCCGTGCACCCCGGGTGGCCCGTGCCGGGCGCCGCTCGGCTCCAGCCTGGTGAATTCCCCGGTTCGGGGCTCGCGGCGCACGGCGTTCAGCTTGCCGGAAGGTCCGCCTCGGGTACATATGACGCCATGCGCGTTCTGGTGGTGGAGGACGAGGAGTGCCTCGCGGACATGATGGCCGCGGAGCTGCGCCGCGCCGCGATCGTGGTGGACATCGCCCATGACGGCCGCGCGGCGCTGGCCGGACTGCGGCTCGGCGCGTACGACGTGCTCGTCCTGGACGGCGGGCTGCCTCCACCGCACAGCGAGGCCCTGCGCCGGTATGTGGTGGAACAGCGGCTGCCGACCCGGGTGTTGCTGCTCACCGCGTCCGGTCCGGACGACCGGGTGGCGGGGCCGGAGCCGGCCGCCGACGACTGTCTGGCCAAGCCCTTCGCCCACGAGGAGTTGGTCGCCCGGATCCTGGCGCTGGGCCGGGCCGCCCGCCGCGTGATGCCGCAGGTCATCGAGCGGGCCGGCGTCACCGTCGACACCGCGCGCCGGCTGGCCGCCCGCGACGGCCGGCCGCTGGCGCTGTCGCGTACGGAGTTCGGGGTGCTCGAAGTGCTGCTGCGCGCGCAGGGCGCGGTGGTCAGCGGCGATGAGCTGATCGAGGAGGTCTGGGAGGAGCACACCAGCTACGGCGGCAACGCCGTACGCGTCACCCTCGGCGCACTGCGCGCCAAGCTCGGCGACCCACCGGTGATCGAGGCCGTGCCGGGCGCCGGGTACCGGATGACCGACGAGCCCGGGGCGGGCGGCGAGCCGGAGCCGGGCGCCCGGCGGGAAGCGGTCTGAAGGGTCGTGTCCCCGCCCCCACCCGATTGCCCGCATGACGGGTCCGGTCGCGGGCCGCGGGATTCAATGACGCAATGATCCGGTTCGAGTCCGTCACCAAGCGCTACCCCGACGGGACCACCGCCGTCGACGGCCTCTCCTTCGAGGTCGGCGAGGGGGAGCTGGTGACGCTGGTCGGGCCGTCCGGCTGCGGCAAGACGACGACCATGATGATGGTCAACCGGCTCATCGACCCCACGCACGGGCGGATCTACGTCGACGGTGCGGACATCGCCGGCGTCGACCCGGTTACCCTGCGCCGCGGCATCGGCTATGTCATCCAGCAGACCGGTCTCTTTCCGCACCGCACCGTCCTCGACAACACCGCGACCGTGCCCTTTCTGACCGGCTGGAAGAAGGCCAGGGCCCGCGAGCGGGCCGCCGAACTCCTGGATCTGGTCGGCCTGGACCCGGCCGTCCACGGCCCGCGCTACCCCGACCAGCTCTCCGGCGGCCAGCGCCAGCGGGTCGGGGTGGCGCGGGCGCTCGCCGCCGACCCGCCCGTCCTGCTGATGGACGAGCCGTTCGGCGCGGTCGACCCGGTCGTCCGTGACCGGCTGCAGAAGGAGTTTCTGCGGCTGCAGGCCGAGCTGCACAAGACGGTGCTGCTGGTCACCCATGACATCGAGGAGGCCATCCGGCTCGGCGACCGGATCGCGGTCTACGGCGCCGGCCGGATCGAGCAGTACGACACCCCCGCGAGCGTCCTCGGCGCCCCCGCCACCCCGTACGTCGCCGAATTCGTCGGTACCGACCGCGCGTTGAAGCAGCTCTCGGTCACCGGCATCGACCGTGGCGACCTCGAACGCCCTCCGTTCGCCCGGCTCGGCGAACCCGCCGCGGACGCCATGGCCCGGCTGCGGGCCGAGGGTGCCCGCTGGGCGGTGGTGCTCGACGAGGAGGGTGAACTGCACGGCTGGGTGGGCACGGAGGAGCTGGCGGGCGCGGAGGGCACGGTGGCCGGTCACGCCCGCCGGATGGAGGCCTGGGTGCCGGTGACCGGCACCCTCAAAGCGGCCTTCAGCGAGATGCTCAAACACGATGCCGGCTGGATTGCGGTCCTGGACGGCCACCGGTTCCTGGGCGTCCTCACGCCGACCAAGCTCCATGAAGCGCTGCGCCGCACCATCGGTTCGGACGAGCGGGGCGTACGGCGGGAGCGGGCCGAGGTGGACTCGGTCCCTACGGAGTGAGGGCGCCGGGAGGGGTGGGGTGTTTCACGTGAAACGCCCGCCCTGCCTTCCCACGCGGCGTTTCACGTGAAACACCGGCCGTGTCGCCGCTCGCGTCACCGGCCAGGTCGCCGCTCGCATCACCGGCCAGGTCACCGCTCGCGTCACGTGCCAGGTCACTGCCCACCGCACGGACCACGCCTCCTGCGCTGTGTCAGCTCCTGGGCAACAGCCCTTTGGACTTCAGGTAGTTGCGGGCCACATCCGCCGGCAGCCGCCGCCAGCTGTCCACCTGCTCGTTGAGATACGCCAGGTCGGCGGTGGTCAGCACCTTGTTGAGGCGGTTGAGTGCGGCGGCCGGCCGCTCGCCGCCGGCCCGGGCGCGGTTGACGACGGGAACGACATAGTCGGCGTTCTGCAGCTTCTTGTCGTCGGTGAGCAGCACCAGACCGAACTGGTCGAGGGTGGCATCGGTGCTGGTGGTCAGCACCATCTGGTCTTGCCCGTTCTGCACGGCCTGTTTGGCGGGCGTGGTGCCGACGCCCTTCGGGTCCATGGCGGTGATGTTGATCCCGTAGCGCTTCTTCAGCCCCGGCGCGCAGAACGGCCGCTGGACGCATTCATCGCCCGCGGCAAGACGCACCGGAAGCTTGGCCCGGCCCAGATCGCTGAGGGTCTTGAGGTGGTGCTTGCGGGCATAGGAGGCGCGCACCGCGAAGGCGTTCTGGTCGACGGCCCGGCCGGCCGGGAGCACGGTCAGACCACGCAGGCCGGCGAGCCGGCGCAGCGCGGCCATGGTGGCACCGAGGTCGGGCGAGGCCACCGGGGCCGCCTTGGAGCCCTTGTTCTTGGCGTTCAGCCAGTCCGCGAAGGTGGCGGCGTACTCGGGGACGACCTCGATCTGCCCCACCTCCAAGGCGGGTTCGTACAGCTCGCGGTTGCCGACGGTCACGACCCGGGTCCGGTACCCGGCATGGTCGAGCAGCACCGCGTACATCTGGGCGAGCAGCTCGCTCTCGGTGAAGCCGGCCGAGCCGATGACCAGTTCGCGGCTGTCGCCGGGGGAGGAGGTGATCGCGGAGCGGGTCTCCAGGGAGGGGCCGCTGGTGCAGGCCGAGAGCGCGAGGGCGGCGACGACCGCGCCGGCCATCACGGCGGCCCTCATCGGGTCCGTCCGCGCGCCCAGCCCGGTGCCCACCGCTGTGCCAGCTCGAAGGCGGCCTCCATCAGCAGCGCGAACACCGCGACCAGCACCGCTCCGGCGACCACCTGCGGGGTGCTGGCCAGGTTGAACCCCGCGGTGATGATCCGGCCGAGGCCGCCACCGCCCACCAGCGCGGCGAGCGTGGCGGTGGCCACCAGCTGGACCGCGGCGATCCGGATGCCGGTCAGGACGAGCGGAAAGGCGAGCGGTACCTCGACCCGCCACACCAGCTGGGTGCCGGTCATCCCCATGCCCCGCGCGGCCCGCACCACGTTCTGGTCCACCTCGCGCATCCCGACATAGGCATTGGTCAGCAGCGGCGGGATGGCGAACAACACCAGCGCGATGATCGTCGGCCACTGCCCATAGCGTCCAATCGGGGTGAGCAGCAGCAGGACAAGTACGGCGAAGGTCGGCACCGCGCGGCCGATGTTGGCGAGGTTGACAGCCAGCGCGCCGCCGCGGCCGAGATGCCCGAGCGTCAGGGCCACCGGCAGCGCGATCAGGGCGCTGATGACCAGGCAGACGAAGGTGAGCACGAGGTGCTGTTCCAGACGGTGCCAGACGCCGTTCTCCCCGGACCAGTTGGCGGCGGTGGTCAGCCATCTCCAGACCGCGGAGACGGTGTTCATGTCTGCCGCCCGGCAGCCGCGGCGGCCGGCCGCTCCGGGCCGGCGGTGGCCCGGGCCGGTACCCGCGAACGCCGGTTCGCCCGGCGCCAGGGCGTGAGCAGCCGCTCCACGCCGAGCAGCAGCAGATCGAGGACGACCGCGATGAGCACACAGAGCACGGACGCGGTGAGCACCTGCGCCTTGAAGAACGTGTTCATCCCGGCGTAGATCAGGTTCCCCAGCCCGCCGTATCCGACGATGGCCCCGACGGTGGTGAGGGCGACCGCCGAGACCGTGGCGATCCGCAGCCCGGCCATCGCCGCCGGCACGGCCAGCGGCAGCTCGACGGTCAGCAGTTGGCGCGTCGGCCCGTACCCCATGCCCCGGGCGGCTTCCCTGGCCTCGGCGGGGACCCCGTCCAGCCCCGCCAGGATGTTCCGCACGAGCAGGGTGAGCGAGTACAGCGCGAGGCCGACCACCACGAGGGTGGCGGACAGCCCGTAGAGAGGCAGCAGCAGCGAGAACATCGCCAGGGACGGGATCGTGTAGATGACGGTGGTGATGCCGAGCACCGGTCCGACCGTCCAGCGTCTGCGGCGGGCCAGCAGCGCCAGCGGGACCGCGATCAGCAGCCCGAGTGCCACCGAGACCACCGTCAGCTGGAGGTGCTGGGCGAGCGCGTCGAGCAGGATCTGCCGACGGGTGCTCAGGTAGTCGCCGCAGATCCAGTCGTTGTGCGCCAGGCAGTCGTCCGGCGGCGGTGCGGTCACGGTACGAGTCCACCGCGGCGGGGGCGGGGTGTCGCGGCGGACGCGTCCGATCGGGGTGGACGCGGACGGCCTCCGCCGCCGCGCGTCCCACCCGCTCTCTTCCGCCCCTCCCGCCCCGACGCACCCACGTACACAACCCCATACACACCCCACGTATACACACGGTGTGTACTGCCTATGTATAGTCCCTCTCAAGTCCCTTCGACCGCTGTCACCGAGGGTCGGCGCGGCGCGGCAACGCCCCGTACGCGTCGGCTTCGCCATGCGCGAAAACGCAGGTCACGGGCTCACTGCCGACCGCCCGTGCCCGAAGAGAGGTCCGTATGCCGAAGCCGATGTCCGCGGCCCGCAGCACGTCCATAGGGCTGCTGACGGCCGCCTCCCTGGTCCTGGCCCTCAGCGGCTGCGCCACCTACGACGTCACCGCCCCGGCCGACGCCCGCGCCGAGGCACCGGCGGCCGACGTCCGGACGAAGGACACCGCACTCGCCGCGGCCAAGGACGCCAAGGCCCCCCGGGGCGCGGCCGGTGACGACATCGACTGCCGCAAGGCCAAGTGCGTCGCGCTCACCTTCGACGCGGGCCCCAGCGAGAACACCAGCCGCCTGCTGGACATCCTCAAGAAGGAGAAGGTCCACGCGACCTTTTTCATGCTCGGCGAGAACCACGTCGAAAAGCGCCCGGCAGAGGTGAAGCGGATCGACGCCGAGGGCCATGAGCTGGCCAACCACACCTGGTCGCACCAGATCCTGACCGAGATCACGCCCGAAGCGGCCCAGCGCGAGATGTCCCGCCTCCAGGAAGCGGTCCGCAAGATCACCGGCAAGACACCGCGGCTGATGCGCCCGCCGCAGGGCCGGACCGACGGATCCGTCTCCGAGATCAGCAAGAACCTCGGCCTGGCGCAGGTCCTGTGGAGCGTGACCGCCAAGGACTACCAGACCCATGACTCGGCCCTGATCACCAAGCGGGTGCTCGAACAGACCGAGCGCGACGGCATCATCCTGCTGCACGACATCTACCGAGGGACCGTGCCCGCCGTGCCCGGCATCCTCAAGGAGCTGAAGAAGCGCGGCTATACGGTCGTCACGGTCTCCCAGCTGCTCTCCCCGGCGAAGCCGGAGCCGGGGATGGTCTACCGGCCGTAGCGCGCGGCACGGGGCGCACGCCACGGCCGGTGCCGGAACCGCCTTCCGTCACCCCGGCCTGATCTCGGAGGTCTTGGCCGGCCCCGCCGTCCCCTTGCCGCTGAGCCGGTGCCACCAGTGCCGGCGCCGCGGGTGCACCGCCCGGCCCAGCCGCCGTCCCAGCAGCAGATAGCCGATCAGCGCGCCGGCGCAGTTCAGGATCACATCGTCGATGTCGAACGCCCGGCCGGTGATCAGCGCCCCCTGCACCAGCTCCACCAGCAGCATCACCAGCGCGGTCGCCGCGCCCACCCGCACCAGCCCCCGGGCCCGCGGCGCCAGCACCGGCAGCAGCACCCCGAACGGCACGCCCAGCACCACATTGCCGCCGAGCTGCTTGACGGTGTCGGCCAGGTGCGGCTGCCCGAGATAGCCCCGGATCGAGTCGCCGGGGCGGAGGTTGGGGTGGGTCAGCGGCACCGACGCCGCCGACGGGGTCAGCGTGACCCGTGCCAGTGCCGCCGCGAACGCCACCATCGCGGCGAACGCCAGCACCAGCAGCAGAATCCGGACGGCCAGCGGGGCCCGCGCGGCCACCGGTGACCAGGCCGTCTCGTCGCCCTCTCGCGTACGCGCCATGAGAACTCCCCGGTGTGCGTGACGGGCGGTGCGCCCGAGGAAACTCCGGTTACCCGAGGCACACCGAATCATGCGGAACGGGCGCGTCCGCGGTCCGCAGCCGGCCCCCGGCTCACCGCATGCAGAAGGGGCGCCGGACAGCTCCGGCGCCCCTCCTCAGCTCACTCGCGGCTCACCCCCGGGGGCGCTCCGCCTCCACCCGCCGGTGTCCCTTGTCGTCGGACGCCGACGGTGCCGGGGACGGCGCGGTCCGCTGCCCGGGGGCGCCGCCCTTCCCCACCCCCGGCTTGCGCTGCGGGGCCTCCGTGTCCTGCGGGAACGTCAGCTGCTGGCTCTGCCACTGCAGGGCCGGCGCGACCTCACGCCGCCAGGTCGTGAACTGGTGGCTGCCCTGCGGCAGGATGATCGAGTCGACCGTCATCGGCGACTTGGCGGCCCGCAGGAACTTCATGGTGTCGCCGTAATCCGCCTCGCCCTTACGGCTGCTGGCCACCAGCGCGGAGATCTGCGGCGCGGGGAGGTTCTTCAGCCGCCACAGCAGATCGTGCTCACGCTCCCGCCGGGCGCCCTCCGGGCCGGGGCCGAAGAGGCTGCCGGTGGTCAGGTCGTCCTTGATCGCGTAGTCACCGGAGAGCGAGACCGCCGAGGTGTAGACCTTCGGGTTACGCATCGCCAGCTGCAGCGAGCAGGTACCACCGGACGAGTAGCCGAACGCACCCCAGGCGCTGGGGTCACGGCCCACCCGGTAGGCCGACTTCATGGCGTCCGGCAGGTCCTTGGTGAAGAACGTCTCGGCCTGCGGCCCGCCCGGCACATCCACACACTCGGTGTCGCGCGGCGGGGCGATCGTCGGCCGGACCATCACGATCACCGTCGGCTGCATCTTGTTCTGCGCGATCAGCCGGCCCGCGTTCTGCGGCACCTGGAGGTGCTGCGCAAGGTTCATGATGCCGCCGGGGTAGCCGCTGATGACGACCATGACGGGGAACCGCTGCCGGCGGAACTGCTGCTGGAAGTACTGCGGCGGCAGATAGACGAAGCCCGGGTTGATGGCCCGGCTGCGGCGGCCGACGATCTTCACGGACTCGACCTTGCCCACCCGGTCCGCGGGCCCCTTGGGCAGTCCGGTCACCCGGTCGAGCCCCTGCGGACCGGCCGGCTGGACCAGCCCGCCCTTGAGGTTGCCGACCGAGGCGTACTGTCCGCCGCCCTGGCTCACGGATGCCGGCGCCTCGTCCGTATTGCCCAGCAGTTCGTCCCAGTTGCCGTAGAACTCGTAGTTCGTGTTCACGGCGAGGGCGAGCGCACACACGATCGACACCTGGGTGACCATGATGGCGCCCAGTCTGCCGAGAACGGGTCCCACCCCGCGCCGCGACAGCCGGGGCCAGAGCCACACCGTGGCGGCCACACAGACCACCGCCAGCACGATCACCGTGTATTCGAGCGACTGACTGGTCAGCCCCATGCGCCCACATCTCCCGTCACCCTCGGAAGGGTTCTTGCCTTCTTAACCGGCCGCCTTAGGCACAACGGACGGCTCCGGACAATGGTCACCGGAGAAGACGGGCACACCTGCGCATCGGATACCTGAACGACCCACTTCTTACCCTGCTCTTGCCACATCGTTTCCGCGGCGTGATGTGGGGACCGGGAGAGAGCCGCCGGGGGCGCCTCGTGGGACGGGCCCGGGGCCGCGGGACGGGACAGCACCCCGTGAGGCGGGGAGCCGGCACCCGCCCCACGGACCAGCGCCTGTCCTCACACCCCGATGTCCCGCCCGTCCTTCCGCCAGACGGTCACCACGGACGGCCGGACCAACTCCCCTTCTCCATCCGGCCATTGCGATGCGGGCTGCTCCACACTCGCCCCGTCCACCTCGCCCGGATGCTGCACGGCGACCAGCACCCGTCGCTCCTGCACGACCGGCCCGCAGGTCTCGGCCCCCGTGGGCACCGTCAGGAACTGCCGGACCTCACCCCGCCGTTCCCCCGCGGTCGCCACCCCGAACAGCCCGTCATGGCTGCCCAGCGCATTTCCGTCGGTAGATATCCACAGATTTCCGTGCACATCAAAGGTGATGTTGTCCGGGCAGGAAATCGGGCTGACCTGATCCTTGGGGAATCCGCCGAAATAGGTGGCCGGGTCCTCCGGGTCACCGCAGACCAGGAAAAGCCGCCAGTCGAAACGGTCCGCCGCCGGATCGTCCCACCGCTCGCTCAGTTCCAGAATCTGCCCGTGCTTGTTCTCCTTGCGCGGATTGACCTCGTCCACCGGAGCCTTGCCGGCCTTCCCCCGGTCGCTGTTGTTGGTCAGCGCGATATAGACGCGGCCGGTACGCGGGCTGGGCTCGACGTCCTCCGGCCGGTCCATCTTCGTGGCGCCCACCTTGTCGGCAGCGATCCGCGTGAAGACATACACCTCGTCCGCCGTCATTCCCGGCACATGCGAGGTGTCGCCGCTCGCCAGCGGAATCCACTCCCCCGACCCGTCGAACTCGCCGTCCTTCGGCAGCTTGCCCGACCCGTCGATCTCCCCCGCCGCACTGTCACCGGTGAACTTGGCGACATAGAGCGTCCCCTCGTCCAGCAGCGTCCGGTTGTGCTCCCGCGCGGCCCGCGACGTCCCCCGCTTCATCCGCCGGGCGGAGACGAACTTGTAGAAGTAGTCGAACTTCTCGTCATCGCCCATGTAGAGAACGGGCCGGCCATCCGGCGTCAGGCGCGGTTCGGCCGCCTCGTGCTTGAACCGCCCCAGCGCCGTCAGCTTCCGCGGTGTCGATTCGGGATCGTAGGGATCGATCTCCACGACCCAGCCGAACCGGTGCGCCTCATTCGGCTCCCGCACCGCATCGAAGCGCTTGTCGAACCGCTCCCACTTCCGCTCGCTCGCCCCGCCGGTGATGCCGTACCGCTTGAGCCGGGCCACCGCCGTCGGATCGGTGACACTGCCCCCATTGGCGAAGTACTGGTTGAAATTCTCCTCGCCGGACAGCACCGTCCCCCACGGCGTGATGCCACCGCCGCAGTTGTTGAGCGTCCCGAGAATCCGCGTCCCCTCGGGGTCGGCGGACGTCTTCAGCAGATCGCTGCCCGCCGCGGGGCCGGTGACGTCGAACGGCGTGGTGCCGGTGATCCGCCGGTTGAGCCGGTGCCGGGACACCGCCGTGAGCCGCCCGCTGTGCCGCTCCTCCTGGACGACCAGCACGGACAGCCCGTGCGCCGCCAAGCCGATCTCGGCCTGCTCCCGCGTCGGCGCCTCCGCGTCGTACCCGGCGAACATCAGCTGCTCGTCCGTGTACTCGTGGTTGATCACCATCAGCTGCCGGTGCTGCTCACCCGGCACGTCCAGCACGGCCATGTAGTCGTTGTTGTAACCGAACTGCCCCGCCTGCGCCTTCGCCGACTGCCGGTCCGGGTCGAACGCCGGCGCCCCCCGCAGAATCGGGTCGCCCCACCGGATGAGGATGTGCTGGGCGTGCCCCTCCGGGACGACCACCGCATCGGCCTTGTTCGGCGCCACGGTGGCGAACCGCAGCCCGCGCGCCGCCTTGTGGCTCTTCCCGCCCCGGGACGCCGGACCGGCAGCCGATGCCGCGACGGCCGGCGGCGCCCCCACGCCGCCCACCGCGCCGCCGGCTGCCGCCGCCACCGTCACGACCGCAGCGGCCCGCACCATCGAACGCCGGGACAGCGCACCGGCGATGACGTCGCCGACGTAGGCGTTGTCGCTCGTGTTGGGCGTCTCGTGGAAGCAGGCGTCACCACAGCGGTACCGGCACGTCATGGCCGAACGCCCACCAGGATGCGAGCCGATCAACGGCAGGAACTTGCGCACATTTCCCCCTCTTTAGCGGAGTCGAACGAGGTCGAACGGTGTGCAGCGCGGACGAAAGGATTCGAGCGCCGTCGTTCGGTTCGCGGTCATGGTTCGCCGTGACGCTAAACGGGCCGATCCGCCGCATGACGACGCAAACATGAACAGGCGATGAATCCGGGGGGACGACAGGCCCGCCCGGCACCGTACGAGGGGTCAATCCCAGTTCCAGGGAGGGCAAAACGACGCATACGACGGCGGCGCGGAATACGGGAAGGATTCAGTCCGGTATCGAAAATCCCGCCCGGAACCGTGCGCCGCGGTGGTTTTCACACTGGTGATCAACCTCGTACGCAGGACCGATGCCTCCTCGGCGGGAGTCGGGCGCCCCGGTTGAAACCATCCGCCCCGCCACAGCCCCCGGATGGCCCATCACACAAGGCGCGGGGTCCCACGATGAGGCCGGTCCCGGCCGCTACCCTTACGTATCCGTCCTGGTCAGGGACATGTCCGTGCGTCACGGACATACGCCGCACCCACCACACGCAAGAGAGGTTCGCCGATGGGCATTCGGAGTCTGCTGCGCAACGCTTTCGGTCGCTCCAAGGCGACCCGTGAAGAAACCGGCGCGGCCCCGAGCGGCGCCGACAAGCCGGAGTCCGCGACCATCCCGGAGGCCCGCGAGGAGTCCACACCGGCCCCCGCCACCCCGGAAGCCGAGGTTCCGGCCGCCCGGACGGCCCCCTCGGAGGCCCCCGTCACGGACCCGGCACCGACGACCGCAACGCTGCCCGCGCAGGGCACCCGCGCGGACCGTGCGGACCGTGCGGACCGGGCCGCGGACTCCTCCCCGGCCCGGGAGGAGTCCGCGGCACGCGAGGAGTCCGCCGACCGGGACGCCACCGACGTACGGGACGAGCCCGCGGCGGACGCCACCGCGACGGCCACGCCGTCCGCCCCCTCGGCCGCGGACGCGCCCGTCGAGCCCACCGAGCCCACCGAGCCCGTCGAAGCGGTCGAGACGTCCGAAGCGGTCGCAGCGGTCGAGAAGCCCGCGGCCGAACCGGCCGAGGAGGCAGCTGCGGCGGAGGCGCCGGACGCACCCGCGGCGGACGTCTCGCCGGCCGACGCCCCGGCCACCGGCGACACCGTCGCTGACCTCGTGAGCCAGGCCTTCGACAACCCGGACCCGGCGCCGAAGGCCGAGGCCGGGCCGGCCGCCGGCTCCGCGGAGCCGGAGCCTGAGGTGGCGGCCGAGACCGAGGTGGCGGCCGAGCCGACGGCCGAGGCCGCGGCGAAGGCCGTCGCAGCGCCCGAGGCCGAGGCAGCCGCGAAGCCCGAGGCGGTCGTTGAGGCCGAGGCGGTCGTTGAGCCCGCGGCCGAGCGGGAGGCGGCGTCGGAGGCAGCGTCGGAGGCGGACAAGCAGGCGGACAAGCAGGCGGTGGCCGAGCCGGAGCCCGTACAGCAGCCGGCGGCCGAGCCCGAGGCGAAGCCGGAAGCCGTGGCGGCAAAGGCGCAGCCCGCCCCCGAGCCCGAGGCCACGCCGGAACCGGCAGTGGTGGTGGCGCCGGAGGCCGAGCCGGAGCCCGCGGCCGAGCAGCCCGTGGACGAGCCGAAGGCCGCAGCGCCCAAGACGGCAGCGCCGAAGGCCGACCAGCCCGCGGCCGACCAGTCCAAGACCGAGCCCGAGCCCAAGGTCGAAGCCAAGCCCGAGCCCCAGCCCCAGCCCAAGGCCGACGAAGCCGTCACCGCTTCCGCCGGCGCGGCCTCGCTCCCCTCCGTCGCCCCCGCTCTTCTCAGCCTCTACAAGTCCGCGGGCAGCACCCTGGAGAAGCACGGCCTCGCCACCCAGCGCGCCGCCGTCTACCTGGTCCTGGACCGCTCCGGCTCGATGCGCAACTACTACAAGGACGGCACCGTCCAGAACCTCGCCGAGCAGGCCCTCGGCCTCTCCGCCCACCTCGACGACGACGCCACCGTCCCGGTCGTCTTCTTCTCCACCGACATCGACGGCACCGCCGACCTCGACCTCACCCATTACGAGGGCCGCATCGAGGAACTGCACGCCGGTCTGGGCCACATGGGCCGTACGAACTACCACTGGGCCATCAACGCGGTCGTCGACCACTACAAGAAGTCCGGCGCCACCGCCCCGGCCTTCGTCATCTTCCAGACCGACGGCGCCCCGACCTCCAAGCCGGCCGCCGAGAAGGCCCTCTGCGAGGCCGCCGAGCTCCCCATCTTCTGGCAGTTCATCGGCTTCGGTGACCCGGACGCCAAGGGCTTCGACTTCCTCCGCAAGCTCGACGACCTGGCCGTCCCGGAGAAGCGCGCCGTCGACAACGCCGGCTTCTTCCACGCCGGCCGCGACCCGCGCGCCCTCGCCCCCGACGAGCTCTACCAGCAGCTGATGGTCGAGTTCCCCGAGTGGCTCACCGAGGCCCGCGCGGCCGGCGTCCTCAAGGACAACTGACCACCCGCACCTCCACCACACCCGACACCTCACCGGCCGCGGCCGGGCTCCCACGGGCCCGGCCGCGGCCGCTGTCTTGCGCGCGCCCCGGACCACGGCGTCGACACGCACCACAAGAGGCGAGGCCCCGCGCCGCTACCTACGCTGAATGGGTGAAGCGCTCCGTTTGATCCGGTTGCTCTGGGTTGGGGCGGCGGGGTGGCCGGGGTGGCCGTACCAGCCGAGCGAGGCGGTCGTGATGAGTGACGCCGGCCAAGAGGGAGGTCCCGCTCCCCCTCCCAGGCCCAGCATTCCCCGTTGGGCCGCGCCGGCGGAACCCGATCCGCGGCGCTGGTGGGGCCTCGTGGTGATTGCGATCGCGCAGCTGATGGTGGTGCTGGACGCGACCATCGTGAACATCGCGCTGCCGTCGGCGCAGCGGGATCTGGGGATGTCGGACGCCAACCGGCAGTGGGTGATCACCGCGTACACGCTGGCGTTCGGCGGGCTGCTGCTGCTCGGCGGGCGGATCGCCGACCTGGTGGGACGGAAGCGGACGTTCATGATCGGGCTGGTCGGGTTCGCGGTCGCGTCGGGCCTGGGCGGGGCGGCCACGGGGTCCGGGCTGCTGTTCGGGGCGCGGGCGCTGCAGGGCGCCTTCGGGGCACTGCTGGCTCCGTCCGCGCTGTCGCTGCTCACCACGACGTTCACCATCGGGAAGGAGCGAAGCAAGGCTTTCGGGATCTACGGGGCCATCGCGGGCGGCGGCGCGGCCATCGGACTGATCGCCGGCGGGCTGCTGACCGAATACCTGGACTGGCGCTGGTGTCTGTATGTGAATGTGCCGATCGCGGTGATCGCCTTCGTGGGCGCTGCGGTATTTCTGCGGGACAAGACGGAGCAGGGCCGCGTCCATCTGGACATTCCGGGTGCGGCGCTGGGCTGCGGCGGTCTGGTCGCGATCGTCTACGGATGCAGTGAGGCACAGCCACGGGGGTGGGGTGACGGGCTGGTCATCGGGCTGCTGGTGGGCGGTGTGGTGCTGCTGGGGGTCTTTGCCTGGTGGCAGACGCGGGCGCCGCATCCCCTGCTGCCGTTGCACATCGTGCGGGACCGGAATCGCGGCGGCGCCTTCCTGACCATGGCGCTGGCGGTCATTGCGATGTTCGGGATGTTCCTGTTCATGACCTACTACCTGCAGACCGTGCTCGGCTATTCACCGGTCAGGACCGGGATGGCCTTCCTCCCGATGGTGGCGGCGATCGTGGTCGGCTCGACCCAGATCTCGGCGCGGCTGCTGCACCGGATCCCGCCGCGGTTCCTGATGGTCCCGGGCGCGCTGCTCGCCGCCGCGGGACTCTTCACCCTGAGGTATCTGACGGCCGTGCCCGCGTATGTGTCGCATGTGCTCCCGGCGATGCTGCTCGTGGGGCTCGGGATGGGCCTGATCTTCATGCCGGTGATGGCGACGGCCACGTCCGGGGTGGCCGCGCACGACTCCGGGGTCACGTCGGCGACGGTCAACACCGCACAGCAGGTGGGTGGTTCGATCGGTACGGCGCTGCTGAATACGATCGCGACCTCGACGAGTGCGGTGTTCATCGCCGATCACCTGGCGGACGCGGCCCGGAAGGGCGGTGGGCTCGCCCCGGCGGTGCGGGACCAGATCCTGAAGGACGGAGTGGTGCACGGCTTCAACGTCGCCATCGGGGTGGCGTCGGCGATCATGCTGCTCGCCGCGCTCGTCGCCGGACTCATGGTCAACGGCCGGGCGCCGAAGCAGGGCCGGTCCCCAGCAGGGGACAGCGCCCCTTCGGCGGACACGGCCGTGTGAGAACCGGCGCCGGGCGGGGTGAGCAGGGCCTCGTCCACCGCCGAAAAGCCCGCGCGGTCGCCCCCGGCCCGTCCAGTACGATATTGACGTTCCGTAAAGCAAATCATCACTCACCGTAGCGACTTGGGAGCAGCCGGCAATGGCTCGACACCTCATCACCAGCGCCCTTCCGTATATCAACGGGATCAAGCACCTGGGCAACATGGTGGGGTCCATGCTCCCGGCCGACGTCTATGCGCGGTATATGCGCCAGCGCGGGCACGATGTGCTCTACATCTGCGCGACGGACGAGCACGGGACCCCTGCCGAGCTGGCGGCGAAGGACGCGGGGCAGTCGGTCGACGCGTTCTGCGCGGAGCAGCACGACAAGCAGAAGGCGATCTACGAGGGCTTCAGCCTCGCCTTCGACTACTTCGGGCGGAGCTCGTCGCGGGAGAACGTGGAGCTGACGCAGCACTTCGCGCGCAAGCTGCACGAGAACGGCTTCATCGAGGAGCGGGCGATCCGCCAGGTCTTCTCGGTCGCCGACGACCGCTTCCTGCCGGACCGCTACATCGTCGGTACGTGCCCGCACTGCGGCTACGACAAGGCGCGCGGCGACCAGTGCGAGAACTGCACCCGGGTGCTCGACCCGACCGATCTGATCGACGCCCGCTCGGCGATCAGCGGCAGCGGCGAGCTGGAGGTGCGGGAGACCAAGCATCTCTTCCTGCTCCAGTCGAAGCTGCAGCACGAGGTCGAGGGCTGGCTGGACGGGAACGGCAGCAAGGAGTGGCCGACACTGGCCTCGTCCATCGCGCACAAGTGGCTGACGGAAGGCCTGCAGGACCGGGCGATCACCCGTGACCTGGACTGGGGCGTTCCGGTGCCGGCCGATGTGTGGCCGGAGCTGGCGGCCGAGGGCAAGGTCTTCTACGTCTGGTTCGACGCGCCGATCGAGTACATCGGCTCGACGAAGGAGTGGGCGGACGTCGACCCGGAGAACCGCGACTGGAAGTCGTGGTGGTACGAGGCCGAGGACGTCCGGTACACGGAGTTCATGGCCAAGGACAATGTGCCGTTCCACTCCGTGATGTTCCCGGCGACGCAGCTGGGGACCCGCGAGCCGTGGAAGAAGGTCGACTTCCTCAAGGCCTTCAACTGGCTCAACTACTACGGCGGGAAGTTCTCCACCTCCCAGCGGCGCGGCATCTTCACGGACGCGGCGCTGGAGCTGCTGCCGGCCGACTACTGGCGCTACTTCCTGATCGCCAACGCCCCGGAGTCGGACGACACCTCCTTCACCTGGGAGCTGTTCGCGTCCTCGGTCAACAAGGACCTGGCGGACACCCTCGGCAACTTCGTCAACCGGGTGCTGTCGTTCTCCCGGAAGCGGTTCGGTGACGAGGTGCCCGCGGGCGCCGAGGCCGGGGCCGCGGAGCAGAAGCTGGGCGAGGAGATCGCCGGGCTGCTGGCGGAGTACGAGGGCCACATGGAGGCGCTGCAGTTCCGCAAGGCCGCGGCGTCGCTGCGCGCCCTGTGGAGCGCGGGCAACGTCTACCTGGAGGAGAAGGCGCCGTGGCTGGAGATCAAGACCGATAAGGAAGCCGCGGCGCTGACGCTGCGTACGGCGATGAACCTGATCCATCTGTACGCGATCGTCTCCGAGCCGTTCATCCCGTCCTCGGCCAAGGCGATGCGGGGCGCCTTCGTGCTGGAGAACGACACGGCGGTGTGGGTCTCCCAGGAGGAGGCGAAGGCGCTGGCCTCGGTGCCGGCCGGAACGCCCTTCACGGTGCCGCCGGTGCTCTTCGCGAAGATCACCGAGGACGACCTGGAGGCCTACCGCGAGCGCTTCGGCGGCGCGGAGCAGTAAGTCCCGCCTGACCGCGGTCGTCTCCGCGGCGGGAGAACAGCAAGCCATGCTCGCGCCCGTCCGGCCCTTGAGGCCGGGCGGGCGCGAGCGTGTGCGGGCCCCGGACGGCCGCGGCTGGCGCGAGCATGTGCAGGCCCCGGACGGCCGCGGCGGGCTCAGGGCCGGGCCGGCGGGGACACAAAGGCGTGCAGGGATTTCAGGCCCGGCATCGGCGGCAGCGGGACCTGCCGCCAGCCACGGGCGTAGTCCGGCGGCTTACGGCCGATGACCAGGACGGCGGCGGGCCGGGACGCGGCCAGCCGGGCCAGGCCCGCGGGGGTGATACCGGCGTCGTGGCCCTGGGGCTGACGGGACGCACAGCCCGCCTGGTACGCCACCCGTACCGCCTCCTCACCGCTCACCACACAGGGCGGCCGCAGACCGGCCTCGCGCAGCGTTTCGGTGATCCGGCCGATACCGGTCTGGGCGCGGGCGGTGCCCCGCTCCATCTTGTGCAGGATCGCCAGCTGGATGGCCTCATGGCTCACCAGCGCGACGACGAGGGCGGCCACCGCCCAGGCGTGCCGGCGGCGCGGCAGCCGGGTCAGCCAGTACAGGAACCACGCGGCGGGCATCAGCAGCAGGGCGTACGCGGGCAGCAGGAAGCGCGGGGCCGCGTAATCCACCGTCAGCAGGTAGGGGGCGGCGAGGCAGAGACCGACCAGGGCAGGGACGACGAGCGGAGCCGGTCCGTTGCGGTGCAGCGGACCGACCGGGTCGCGCAGCCGCACCGCAGGCCACACCGGACCGTGGCGGTGCGGCTCGCCGACGGGCTCCCGGCTGCCCGGCCGGACGGGCGCCAGCCCGAGCGGCTGCGGGCCACCGCCCCGCTCCGCGGACGCCCACGCCGGGCCGTACCGGTGCAGCGCGCCACCGGACTCCCGGGCGCGCAGCGCCACCCACACCGCCCCGACGACCGCCAGCGGCAGCAGGAACCACCACACCGCCGTCACCGGGTGGTCCCAGGCCAGCTGGCAGGGGCGGCAGAGCGTCTTGCCCTGCAGGGAGCGGGCATGGTCGTCGAAGGACAGATGCCAGCCGAGGCCGCCCTGGATACGCGCCGCCTCCCGCAGCCGGGCCACCAGCCCGCCGTAGGACAGATACGCCTCCACGACCCACTCGGCGCACCCCAGGGCCAGCCCGGCCGGCAGCGCCAGCAGCACGGCGGGGCGCCGCCACGACGGTACGCACAGCGCCGCGGCGAAGAGCGGCACGGCCAGCCAGACGCCGTCGGTGGGACGCATCAGCGCGGCCACCGCCAGTGCGGCGGCGAGACCGACCGCCGCCCCCCGGCCGGCGCGGGGGGCCAGCTGCCGGGACGGCTGCCGTACGGCACGCAGAAAGCAGCCGGTGGCGGCGAGCGCGGCGTAGGCGACCCACAGGTTGGGCATTGCCTGCGGGCCGTAGAAGAGCGTGATCCACAGCCCGGCGAACAGTGCGCCGCCCAGGGCCGGTACGGGGGCGGGCAGCAGACGCCGCCAGATGCACAGGCTGAGCAGGAGCCCGGCACCGGAGAGCACCGCCAGGTAGCAGTGCAGCGCGGTGGCCGAGGTCGTCAGCGCGGCGGCCGGGGCGAGGAGGAAGCTGACACCGCGGGCGCGCGGGGCGCTGAAGAACGCGGCCGGCGTATGGCGGTCGACCTGGCTGACGTACACCGTCTCGTCCCAGCCCAGACCGGGGGTGGTCAGGGCGGAGTGGACCAGAAGGGCGGTGAAGGCGGCGGCCACGGCGGTGAGCCACCACAGGTCATGGGCCGCGACGGAACGCGTCGCGCGGGCCCTCGGCCCCGGGCCGGGCGGAGCGGAGAGGAGGCTGGCTTGCTGCATGGGCACCACAGTGCGGGCGCTGCGGGGGCACGGCCACATGAGTGGAGCGGTCGGGGCACCCGGGCCGGCGCGCGGCGTCCGTTCCGGGCCGGCGCGCGGCGTCCGTTCCGGCCGGGGACCGCCCGGCCGCCGCCGCCCGTCCGACAGCACAGGGGCCTCGAACGGGCCGGGGCGGCGCTTCACGTGAAACGCCGCCCCTCAGCCTGTCCGAGGCCCCTTGCCCGTCAGCGGCGCCTACTTCGCCTGCGGCTTGCGCAGGGAGAGGTGCAGCTCCTTGAGGCGTGCCTCCTCGACCTCGCTCGGGGCGCCCATCAGCAGGTCCTGGGCGTTGCCGTTGAGCGGGAAGGCGATGGTCTCGCGGATGTTGGGCTCGTCGGCCAGCAGCATGACGATGCGGTCGACGCCGGGGGCGATACCGCCGTGCGGCGGGGCGCCGAACTTGAAGGCGCGGAGCATGCCGCCGAACTCCGCCTCGACCGTCTCCTTGTCGTAGCCGGCGATCGCGAAGGCCTTGTACATGACCTCGGGCTCGTGGTTACGGATGGCGCCGGAGGACAGCTCGGTGCCGTTGCAGACGATGTCGTACTGCCAGGCCAGGATGTCCAGCGGGTCCTTGGTCTCCAGCGCCTCCAGCCCGCCCTGCGGCATGGAGAACGGGTTGTGCGAGAACTCGATCTTGCCGGTGTCCTCGTCCTTCTCGAACATCGGGAAGTCGACGATCCAGCAGAAGCGGAACTCGTCCTCGACGAAGTGGCCGGCGCGCTTGGCGACCTCGACGCGGACCGCGCCCATGATCTTGGAGACCTCGTCGAACTCACCGGCGCCGAAGAAGACGGCGTGGCCGGGCTTGAGGTCCAGGGCAACGACCAGCGCCTTGATGTCGTCCTCGGTGAGGAACTTGGCGATCGGGCCGGTCAGCGCGTTGTCCGCGCCGACACGGACCCAGGCCAGGCCCTTGGCGCCCTGCTGGACGGCGAAGTCGCCCAGCTGGTCGAAGAACTTGCGCGGCTGGTCGGCGGTGTCCGGCACGGCCAGGGCGCGGACGTGCTTGTCGGCGAAGGCCTTGAAGCCGGAGCCCGCGAAGACGTCGGAGACATCCACCAGCTCCAGCTCGGCGCGCAGGTCCGGCTTGTCGGAGCCGTACTTGAGCATCGCCTCGCGGAACGGGATCCGCGGGAACGGGGAGGTGACCGTACGGCCGTTGCCGAACTCGGTGAACAGTTCGGTCATCAGCTTCTCGACGGGCTGGAAGACGTCTTCCTGCTCGACGAAGCTCATCTCGACGTCGAGCTGGTAGAACTCGCCCGGCGAACGGTCCGCCCGGGCGTCCTCGTCGCGGAAGCAGGGCGCGATCTGGAAGTAGCGGTCGAACCCGGCGATCATCAGCAGCTGCTTGAACTGCTGCGGGGCCTGCGGCAGCGCGTAGAACTTGCCGGCGTGCAGACGGGAGGGGACCAGGAAGTCGCGGGCGCCCTCGGGGGAGGTCGCGGACAGGATCGGGGTCGCCATCTCGTTGAAGCCGAGGGCCACCATCTTGTGGCGGATGGCGGAGATGACCGCGGTGCGCAGCATGATGTTGCGGTGCATCCGCTCGCGGCGCAGGTCGAGGAAGCGGAATTCGAGCCGCTTCTCCTCGTTGACGCCGTCGTCCGCGTTGATCGTGAAGGGGATCTGGTCGGCGGCGCCGAGCACCTCGACCTCGGAGACCTCGATCTCGATCTCACCGGTCGGCAGGTCGGGGTTGACGTTGTCGGTACCGCGCGCGCTGACCTTGCCGTCGATGCGGACGACGGTCTCCTTGGTCAGCGAGCCGAGGGCCTCGTTGGCCGGGGTGCCGGGGCGGGCGACGAGCTGGACGAGACCGTAGTGGTCGCGCAGGTCGATGAAGAGGATGCCACCCAGGTCACGTCGATTGTGCAGCCAGCCGCTGAGACGGACGTCGGTGTCGACGTCCGTGGCTCGGAGCTCGCCGCAGTTATGGGACCGGTACCGATGCATCGCTCATCCAAGTCGTCGCGAGTGTCGAGGTGAGGAGTTGTCGGGAGAGGGAGAGGAAAAGGAATACGGGCTCATACGCCCGGTCGCTCTCCCCGTGGATCACCCGAAAGGCCACCCCAGGATTGACATAACCGCTCCAGGTTACCGTCCCGGCCCGCACGCCTTCATTGACATATACACATCAGCGCCGTCCCGCGCCGGACCGGGGCGCCCCGACTGGGACGAGGGTCACGTCCGGCTCACTGGTCGGGCCTCGCCAAAGCCACATAAAGTGAGGCAATGCGCACCGAGGATCTCCTGGCCGCCATCGCGACCGGCCTGTGGCGCTGGGACAACGCATCGGGACGGGTGACCCTCGACGCCGAAGCGGCCCGGCTGCTCGGGCTGCCCGCCGAGCCGGTGGAGCTGACCGAGGCGGCGGTGCGCTCCCGTTTTCATCCCGTCGACTTCGCCGAGATCAACGGGGTCGTGCAGCTCGCGGTCGCCGAGACGACGCTCGCCGAGGCCCGGCTGCGCATCGTGGACGAGCACGGGCGGGTGCAGCGCATCGTGCGCTCCCGCTCCCGCCCACGGGTCGTCGACGGCGGCTTCGAACTGGTCGGCACCCTCCAGGAGGTGCCCGGACCACAGCCCGGGACCTCTGCCGCGCACACGCCGATAACCGGCGACTGGCGCCGCTCCCGCGAGGCGTTTCTGCTGGACGCGGGCCGGGCGCTGGCCGAGGCACGGTCCACCGCCGAGGTGCTGCGGGTCGCGGCCGGACTGTCCATGCCGGGGTTCATGCCTGACGGGCTGGCGGTCTTCGGCATCGAGGGCGACCGGCTGTCGGTCATCGGCCACCACGGCCACCATTCCGATGATGAGCGGCCGTTCGCCGGCATGGCGCAGGCGACCGACCATCCGGCCGCCGAGGTCGTCCGCACCGGCCGGGCCCGCTACCTGCCCACACCGGAGGAGTACCGCCGCCGCTACCCCGACACCTGGCCGCTGGCCGACGGCTTCCGCCGGACGTCCTGGGCGTTCCTGCCGCTGGTGAACGCGGGCCGGACGATCGGCGCCTGGATGGCGGCGTTCGCCCAGCCGGTGGCGTTCACACCCGATGAGCGCTCGGTGCTGACCACCGTCGCCCGGATGCTGGCCCAGGCGCTGGCCAGGGCCGGTATGCAGGAGGAACAGCAGGAGCTGGCGCTGGGTCTGCAGCGCAGCATGATGCCGACGGTGCAGCCGGACATCCCCGGGATGACGGTCGCCGCCCGCTACGTCCCGACCGGCGGCGGACTGGAGGTCGGCGGCGACTGGTACGACATGATCCCGCTTCCGTCCGGCCGGATCGCGCTGGTCATCGGGGACGTCCAGGGACACGACGTACGGGCCGCGGGCCTGATGGGACAGCTGCGGATCGCGCTGCGCGCCTATGCGTCCGAGGGCCATCACCCCGATGCGGTGCTCTCGCGTGCCTCCCGCTTTCTGGCCGGGATCAATGAAACCGAGCTCCGCGGCCACGGCGAGGACCAGCGCTTTGCGACCTGCCTCTACATCGAGGTGGATCCGGCGACGGGGCTGCTGGACATCGCGCGGGCCGGCCACCCCGATCCGGCGATCCGGATGAGCGACGGCACGATGCTGGTCCGGCCCACCGCGGGCGGGCTGCCGCTGGGCATCGTCCCGGACACCGACTACCCCACCACCCGGCTCGTCCTGGAACCCGGCGAGACCATGATGGTGTGCACCGACGGGCTGATCGAGACCGGCGGCCACGATCTGGAGACCGGCTGGGCGCGACTGCGCGACATCCTGGAGGGATGTGAGGTCGGCGAGGACGACGAGGACGGCGAGGACGGCGAGAGCCTGGAGCGGCTCGCCGACGCGCTGGTCCAGGCCGTGCACGGGCCGCCGTCGCACCACACCACCGGGCCGCTGGTGGACCGCCGCGAGGACGACATCGCCGTACTGCTGCTGCGCCGCGAGGGCGCCGGCTGCGCGGTCGGCACCGGCGGTCTGCTGCCCCCGCAGCCCGTCCGGCGCACCGTGCTCTCCGTCGCGCAGGCCGAGCCGGAGCGGATAGCCGAGGCACGCCGGCAGGTCCGGGATGTGCTGCACGACTGGGCCGACCCGGACCAAGTGGACTCGGCGGTGCTGATGGTCTCCGAGATGGTCACCAATGTCCTGCTGCACACCGACGGGGACGCACTGCTGGTCGCCGAGATCACCGGTGAGCGCGGCGCCCGGCGTATCCGCGTCGATGTCGCCGACAGCAGCGATGAGCTGCCGCACCGCCGCTCCCCCGGCGAACTGGCGTCGTCGGGCCGCGGTCTGATGCTGCTGGAGCTGATGGCCGGGGCATGGGGCGTGGATCCGCGCGGGGACGGCAAGTCGACATGGTTCGAGCTCTACGAGGAGGCGGGGGAGGCGGCGGGCCCGCTGTCGTCGGAGTCCGAGCCCGCGGCGTAGTACTCCCGCAGCTCGTGGAGCACGCCGGTAACGGCGGCGGTCAGCGGTACGGACAGCAGCATGCCGAGGATGCCGGCGACGCTGGCGCCCGCAGTGATCGCCAGCAGCACCGTCGCCGGATGCATCTGGACCGTACGGCTCTGGATCATCGGCTGCAGTACATGCCCCTCCAGTACCTGCACGGCCAGGACGACGCCGAGCGCCCACAGCGCGATCACAAAGCCGCGGTCGGCCAGCGCCACCAGGATCGCCACCGCGCCGGAGATGAAGGCACCGAGGTAGGGGATATAGGCGCCGACGAAGACCAGCGCGCCCAGCCCGACGGCGCCCGGCACCCGGAGGATCAGCAGTCCGACGGTGATGCAGATGGCGTCGATCAGGGCGATGAAGGTGGTGCCGCGCATAAAGCCCTCGATGGACTGGAAGCCGCGGCGGGCCATCCGCTCCAGCTGCGGTGCGGAGCTGCCGGGCGCCCAGTCGTTCAGCGTGCGTACGGCCTTGCCGGAGTCGCGCAGGAAGAAGAAGGTCAGCAGCAGGGCAAGGACCGAGGCAGCCAGGACCTGACCGACGATGCTGACACCGGCCAGCAGCCCGGAGGCCGCGGTGCCGCCGAACTTGGTGACCAGGTCCTTGGACCTGGAGGCGAGATCGTCGAGCGAGGTACCGGCCGCACCGAAGTGCTGGGAGAGATCCTTGGCGGCTTGCCGGAGCGAGGAGATGATCTGGTCACCGGTGTCGACCAGCGCGTTGACGACGATGTATCCGGCGCCGCCGACCACCACCACGAGGACCGCACAGGTCAGTCCGGCCGCCAGTGAACGGTTGAGCTTCATCGCCACCAGCCGCCGGTAGAGCGGTCCGAGCAGCCCGCTGCCGAGCAGTGCCAGCAGTACCGGCGTGACCGCGGCGCTCAGTTCGATGCACAGCCACACCACGAGGGCCGCCACGGCCGTGAGCAGCAGCCCCACCAGACACCAGGCCGCGGCACGGCGGGCCGGGAGCGGCAGCAACGGCGGTGCGGGCAGTGGCCGTTCAGGCTCGGCGCCGCGCCCATTTCCATCGGAGTCGTTTCGCACCCGGACAGTCCACCATGGCCAAAGGCCCGGGCGCGGACCCCGAAACGGGTCAAGGGCGGTGTTTCACGTGAAACACCGCCCCTGCTGCCGTCGCGGCGTCAGCGCTCGTCGGCGGGGATCTTCCCGAGCCGGCCGGCCTGGAAGTCCTCGAAGGCCTGGGCCAGTTCGGCGTGGGTGTTCATCACGAACGGGCCGTAATGCATCATCGGCTCGCGAATCGGCAGCCCGCCCAGCAGCACCACCTCGAAGTTCGGGCTCCGCGACTCCTGGGACTCGTCCGCCCGGATCGTGATCGAGTCTCCGGTGCCGAACACGACCGCCTGCCCCATACGGAACGGGCGCCCCTCCGCACCGGCCGCCCCACGTCCGGCCAGGGCATAGGCGAGGGCGTTGAAATCCTTGCGCCAGGGCAGGGTCAGCTCGGCGCCCGGGTTCACCGTCACATGCATCATCGTGATCGGCGTGTGGGTGATGCCCGGCCCCTGATGGCCGTCGAGGTCACCGGCGATCAGCCGCAGCAGCGCGCCACCGTCGCCCGAGGTCAGCAGCTTGACCTGGCCGCCACCGATGTCCTGGTAGCGAGGGGCCATCATCTTGTCGCTCTTCGGCAGGTTCACCCACAGCTGGAGGCCGTGGAAGAGGCCACCGGACATGACGAGCGACTCCGGCGGCGCCTCGATGTGCAGCAGCCCCGAACCGGCCGTCATCCACTGGGTGTCACCGTCGTTGATGACGCCACCGCCGCCGTGCGAGTCACGGTGCACAAAGGTGCCGTCGATCAGATACGTCACGGTCTCGAAGCCGCGGTGCGGGTGCCAGGGCGTGCCCTTGGGCTCTCCCGGCGCGTACTCCACCTCGCCCATCTGGTCCATCATGATGAACGGGTCGAGGTGCTTGTAGTCGATCCCGGCGAACGCACGGCGCACCGGGAAGCCCTCGCCCTCGAATCCGCTCGGAGCGGTGGCAACGGCCAGCACGGGACGGGTGTGCGCCGCGACGGGCGCCGCCACACGCGGCAGGGTCAGCGGATTCTCTACGGTCACAGCGGGCATGGCGGCCTCCTCGGTCGTTCGACCAACTTAGTTGAATGGTGAACGACTCGCAAGGCCGCCGGTATTCCCACCCGCATATCCCCAGGTCGAAGGGGTGACCCGGAGCCCATAAGGGCGCGCACCCCGACAGACTTCGGGCCGGCCCCCTCCAGGGGACCGGCCCGCGCATCAGCCGCGACAGCAGCCATCGGCCCGCCGCACACCAGGGCGGCTAGCCATACATCCGCCGCATCGCGAAGTCGACCATCTGCTCCACGGCCTTCGCATCGAAGACCATCCGGTGGTCACCCTCCATGTCGAGGACGAACCCGTAGCCGGTCGGCAGCAGGTCGAGCACCTCGGCGCCGGTGATCACGAAGTACTTGGACTCCTTGCCCGCATACCGCCGCAGCTCCTTGAGCGAGGTGAACATCGGGATCACCGGCTGCTGCGTGTTGTGCAGCGCCAGGAAGCCGGGGTTGTCACCGCGCGGGCAGTAGATCTTGGACGTGGAGAAGATGCCCTGGAAGTCCTCGGCCGACATCGAGCCGGTGGTGAAGGCACGCACCGCGTCGGCGAGGGAAGGCGGGGACGGCTCGGGATACAGCGGCTGCTCGCCGTAACCCCCGGGGGCCGGTTGCTGCGGGGGCGGCGGCGCTCCGTACTGCTGCTGCCCGGCACCCGCGTTCTGGTCGTAGCCGTACATGGCCACAGCGTACTGAGTCCGCGATTCGCCGGGGGACGCTCGTCACAGATGGGCGGTAGGGGTTGATTCTTATTACCGGTGGGTAGCATCATCGTAGGCACTTGCTACTTGCTGGTATTGCGTTTGAGGTCCTCCCTCCCGAACCCTTACGGAGCCGTATCCATGGGGCACTACAAGTCGAATCTCCGCGACATCGAGTTCAACCTCTTCGAGGTGCTCGGCCGTGACAGCGTGTACGGCACCGGACCGTTCGCGGAGATGGATGTCGACACCGCCAAGAGCGTGCTGTCCGAGATCGCCCGGCTGTCCGAGAACGAGCTGGCGGAGTCCTTCGCCGACACCGACCGGAACCCGCCGGTCTTCGACCCGGACACCAACACCGCGCCGGTTCCGGACACGTTCAAGAAGAGCTACCAGGCCTTCATGGACGCCGAGTGGTGGCGCCTGGGCATCCCGGAGGAGCTCGGCGGCACCACCGCACCCCGCTCCCTCCTCTGGGGCTTCGCCGAGACGATCCTGGGCGCCAACCCGGCCGTGTGGATGTACGCCTCCGGCCCCGCCTTCGCCGGCGTCCTCCACGAGGAGGGCACCGAGGAGCAGCACCGCATAGCCCAGCTGATGGTGGACAAGCAGTGGGGCTCCACGATGGTGCTCACCGAGCCGGACGCCGGTTCGGATGTCGGCGCCGGCCGCACCAAGGCCGTGCAGCAGGCGGACGGCACCTGGCACATCGAGGGCGTCAAGCGCTTCATCACCTCCGGTGAGCACGACATGTCCGAGAACATCGTGCACTTCGTCCTCGCCCGCCCCGAGGGTGCCGGTCCGGGCACCAAGGGCCTGTCGCTCTTCATCGTGCCGAAGTACGACTTCGACTGGGAGACCGGCGAGCTGGGCGAGCGCAACGGCGCCTACGCCACCAACGTCGAGCACAAGATGGGCCTGAAGGCCTCCAACACCTGCGAGATGACCTTCGGCGCCAACCACCCGGCCAAGGGCTGGCTGCTCGGCGAGAAGCACGACGGCATCCGCCAGATGTTCAAGATCATCGAGTTCGCCCGGATGATGGTCGGCACGAAGGCCATCGCCACCCTCTCCACCGGCTACCTCAACGCGCTGGAGTACGCCAAGGAGCGCGTGCAGGGCCCGGACCTCGCGGCCTTCACCGACAAGACCGCCCCGCGCGTCACCATCACCCACCACCCCGACGTGCGCCGCTCGCTGATGACGCAGAAGGCGTACGCCGAGGGCATGCGCTCCCTGGTGCTCTACACGGCCACGGTCCAGGACGAGATCCTCGTCAAGGAGGCCGCGGGCGAGGACGCGAGCGCCGCGATCCGCCTCAACGACCTGCTGCTGCCGATCGTGAAGGGCTACGGCTCGGAGAAGTCCTACGAGCAGCTGGCGCAGTCGCTGCAGACCTTCGGCGGCTCCGGGTACCTGCAGGAGTACCCGATCGAGCAGTACATCCGGGACGCCAAGATCGACACCCTCTACGAGGGCACCACCGCGATCCAGGGCCAGGACTTCTTCTTCCGGAAGATCGTCCGCGACCAGGGCCAGGCGCTCACCGCACTCTCCGACGAGATCAAGAAGTTCCTCGCCGACAGCGTCGGCGGCGAGGAGCTGGAGCAGGCCCGCGGCGAGCTGGCCAAGGCGGCCGCCGACCTGGAGGCGATCGTCGGCGCCATGCTGACCGACCTCGCGGCGACCGAGAAGGACGTCAAGTCCATCTACAAGGTCGGTCTGAACACCACCCGCGTGCTGATGGCCTCCGGCGATGTCGTGATCGGCTACCTCCTGCTCAAGGGTGCGGCCGTGGCCGCCGAGAAGCTGGCCGGCGCCTCGGCGAAGGACAAGCCCTTCTACACCGGCAAGATCGCCGCGGCGAAGTTCTTCGCGCACAACGTCCTGCCGGGTGTCGGCGTCCAGCGGGGCCTGGCCGAGTCCGTCGACCAGTCGCTGATGGAGCTCGACGAGGCCGCTTTCTGAGAGCACATTCCGCGGCCCGGCTGCGGCGTTTCTCTTAGAGATCTCTCAGATTGACCGTCCAGACTGACGGGGCCCGTCTCTCTTCCCCCGGAGAGACGGGCTCCGTCATGTCCGGTGGAGGTATGACGGATGGCAGGACATCGCAGCGGGCATGCCCCTCGTATGCCGGTACCTCGACCGGAAAACCCGGAATCCACCGCTCCGCAACGATTACCGGTCCGGCGCACCGCAATCCTGGCCGGAAGGGTGTGCAGTCGCGACGCATGCGCACGAGGAATGCGGGGTCCGGCTCCTTATGCTGAATCCATGACCAACTCCGCCCGCTTCGATCGCGGCCACACCGACGACCTGATGTCCTATCTCGCCGCCAGTCCGTCGCCCTACCACGCGGTGGCAAATGCGGCGGAGCGGCTGGAGAAGGCCGGTTTCCGGCAGGTCGCCGAGGTCGACGCATGGGACGGCGAGAGCGGCGGGAAGTATGTCCTGCGCGGCGGCGCGATAGTCGCCTGGTACGTGCCCGAGGGCGCGAACGCGGCCACTCCGTACCGAATTGTCGGGGCTCACACCGACTCTCCCAATCTGCGGGTCAAGCCGATTCCGGACACCGGCGCCCGCGGCTGGCGGCAGATCGCCGTCGAGATCTACGGCGGCACCCTGCTCAACACCTGGCTCGACCGCGATCTGGGGCTGAGCGGCCGGGTGACGCTGGGGGACGGCAGCCACCGGCTCGTCCATGTCGACCGGGCGCTGCTGCGGGTGCCACAACTGGCCGTGCACCTCGACCGCTCGGTGAACTCCGACGGTCTGAAGCTGGACAAGCAGCGCCATATGACGCCGATCTGGGGCCTGGGCGAGGTGGCCGAGGGCGATCTGATCTCCTTCGTCGCCGAGGAGACCGGTATCCCGGCCGGCGACATCAAGGGCTGGGACCTGATGGTGCACAGCATCGAACCACCCGCCTATCTGGGCCGCGACCGCGAGCTGGTCGCCGGTCCACGGATGGACAACCTGCTCTCCGTCCACGCCGGCACAGCCGCGCTCACCGCCGCGGCGGCCACCGGCACCGCCCTGACCAGCATTCCGGTGCTGGCCGCCTTCGACCACGAGGAGAATGGCAGCCAGTCCGACACCGGTGCGGACGGCCCGCTGCTCGGCACGGCACTGGAGCGCTCGGTCTTCGCCCGCGGCGGCTCGTACGAGGACCGGGCACGGGCCTTCGCCGGCACCCTCTGTCTGTCGTCGGACACCGGGCACGCCGTACACCCCAACTACAGCGACCGGCATGAGCCGGGCCACCACCCGATGCCCAACGGAGGACCGATCCTCAAGGTCAACGTCAATCAGCGCTATGCCACGGACGGCAGCGGACGGGCCGTCTTCGCGGCGGCCTGCGAGCGGGCCGGGGTGCCGTGGCAGAGCTTTGTGTCCAACAACTCGATGCCGTGCGGGACCACCATCGGGCCGATCACCGCGGCCCGGCACGGCATCTCGACGGTCGACATCGGCGTGGCCATCCTGTCCATGCACTCGGCGCGCGAGCTGTGCGGCGCCGAGGACCCGTATCTGCTGGCGAATGCCCTGACGGCCTTCCTGGAGGGCTGAGTTGGAATTCTCACTGCTCGGCCCGATCGCCGTCACGACGGGCTCCACCGAGCTGTCGCTCGGGCCCGCCAAACGGCGCAGTGTGCTGGCACTGCTGTTGCTGCAGCCCAACACCACCGTCCCATTGGAGCAGTTGATCGACTCCCTGTGGGAGGACGAACCACCCGAACACGCCCGCACGGTCGTCCAGGGGCATGTCTCGCGGCTGCGTGCCACGCTCGCCGAGGGCGGTGCGGAGGCGTACGGCATCGAGCTGACCACGCACGGCTCCGCCTATCTCCTGCGGCTGCCGGAGGAACTGATCGACGCTCACCGGTTCGGTGAGCTGGTGACGTTGGCGCGCCCCGAGGCAGCGCCGGCCGACGCCGTACCCCTGCTGCGCGAGGCGCTCGGCCTGTGGCGCGGGCCCGCGCTGACCGGCACGGTCACCAGCCCGCCGTTCGCGGCCGCCGCCCATGCGCTGGAGGAGCGGCGGCTGACGGCCGTGGAGGCGCTGGGGCGGGCGCACGGCGCGCTCGGCGAGCATGAACAGGCCGCGGCCATCCTCTACTCCGCGGCGGTCAACCACCCGCTGCGGGAAGGCCTGATCGCCGGGCTGATGCGGGCGCTGTTCCGTACGGGGCGGCAGTCCGATGCGCTGGAGTGGTTCCACCGCACCCGCCGGCTGCTCAACGAGGAGCTGGGCGTCGATCCCGGCGAGCGGCTGCGCGGCGCCTACGAGGAGATTCTGCGGGCGGAGGCGGCCGGCGGAGCACGGGCGAAGCCGACGGGTGAGGCCCGTGCGGCGGGCGCCGCTTCCGGTGGGTCCGCCGGAGCCACGGCTTCCGGCGGAAGTCGTACGGGCGGTGGGCCGCGGCCCGTTGAAGGTGCGGCCCAGGTGCCCGTACCGGGCGGCACCGGCGCGGAGAACACCCGCGGCGGCGAGGCCGCGCCAGGGGCCGGCGGGACACGGACGGGGGCGGCGGACGGCGCCCGTCCCGGGTCCGGCTCGGGGCGGGCCGGTGCGGCACCGCGGCTGCTGCCCCGGCCGCCGGCCCGCTTCCTGGGGCGGGAGGACCAGCTCACCGCGCTGACGGCCGTGTTGACGGACCGTGCGACCGGGGAGAGCCCGCTCGCGGTGGTGGCGGGACCGGCCGGTGTCGGCAAGACCGCCTGTGCCGTGCAGTGGGCGCATCAGCACGCCGGGGCCTTCCCCGACGGCCAGCTCTTCGCCGATCTGCGCGGCTTCGGCGAGGGCGACGAGGCACCGCCGGCCGAGATCCTGCGCGACTTCCTGCTGGCGCTCGGCACTCCGCCGGAGCGGGTGCCCGGTTCGGCTCAGGCCGCGTCCGCGCTGTTCAGGTCGCTGGTCGCGGAGCGCCGGCTGCTGGTCGTCCTCGACAATGCGCGCAGCTCGGCGCAGGTACGGCCGCTGCTGCCCGGCGGCCGGCACTGCGCCACGGTGGTCACCAGCCGCAGCCGCCTCGACGGGCTGGTCGCCACCGACTGCGCCCGGCCGGTCGGCCTCCAGACGCTCGGCCATGAGGAAGGCGCCGCACTGCTCGGCGCCATGCTCGGCCCGGAGCGGGTCGCGGAGGACCCGGCGGCCGCACGCGAGCTGGTCGATCTGTGTGACGGTCTGCCGCTGGCGCTGCGGGCCGCGGCGGCCCAGCTGACCGCCCGGCCGCGCTGGCGGCTGGCCCGGCTGGCCGCGGCGCTGCGCGACGAACGGCGGCGGCTGGCGCTGCTGTCCGCGGAGGACACCGGGATCGCGGCGGCCCTGCGGATGTCCGTCGCCCGGCTGTCGGCCGACGACGCACAGTTGCTCAGCGCGCTGGCGACCAGCGCGGACGGGCACCTCAATGCGTCGCTGGCGGCGGCGCTCGCCGGATACGACCCGGAGCGCACCCAGGACGGTCTGGACCGGCTCGCGGAGATGCACCTGGTGGACGAAGAGGCCACCGATGTCTACACGATCAGCACGCTGACGCAGCTGTTCGCGCGGGATGAGCGCGGGGAGAGCGGTGAAGGGGGCAAGAGCGGTACGGGTGACGGGAGCAAGGGGAGTGACGGGCGCGGCTGAGCCCGTTGCTGCCCCCGTGCGGGGACGTTAGGCGCACGTTAGTGGCACGCCAGCGGCGAGCGGCAGTCTTGTGGTCAGCACCGCAGGACAGGCCACAGGCCAGACCGCAGGACGTACCGCCGGCGCGGTGCGGGCCACCGACCGGGGGAGACCGGAATGCCGCGCAGCCACCACCACTCCGCAGCCGTCATCGAGACCGGCGCCCGGACCGCCACCGGCGCCGCTCATCCGTCCCGTGTGGTCCACCGCCGTACGCTGCGGATCGCCGCGGCCGGGCTGACCGCGGTCGCCGCGCTCACCCTCACCGCCTGCGGCGGTCAGGACAATCCGCTCCAGACCGGCGCCGCCAAGCCGTTCAACCCGGCGCCCCAGGTCTCCAAGGACCTGACGGCGAAGGCTGACGGCGGCCCCCAGGGCGGTACACGGACCGAACGCGGCCGGACGGAGCAGGCCGCCGCCGGACACGGCGGCCCCGGCACGGTTGCCGGACGGAGCGGCGCCGTGGCGGGCACGAGCAGTGCGGGCAAGAGCGGCAGCGCCGCCGGCCCCCGGCGCACCGCCTGCGACGCCGCGAAGATCCGGATCGTCGCCAAGCCGCTGCAGCGGCCGGTCAACCATCTGCTGCTGGAAGCCACCAACACCTCCGGCGCCACCTGCGACCTCCACCTCTCCCCCTATCTGCGGTTCGGCGACGCGCAGTCCCCCCTCGCCGAGCTGCCGGACAGCCGGCCGCAGTCCGTGGTCACCCTCGCCCCCGGCGAGTCCGGCTACGCCGGCGTGCTGACCTCGTCCGCCGACGGTTCCGGCCGGAACGGCCACACCACGACCGCACTGTCCGTCAGCCTCCCCGGCCGCGACGGCAAGGGCAGCGTCGGCGGCTCGACGACGGTGGCGCTCCCCGGAGGCTCGGTGTACGTCGACGACAGCGCATGGGTGACGTACTGGCAGTCGGACGCGAGTGCCGCGACGGCGTGGTGAATCGGCCGGTGGTCCGTCATCCGCGGTCCCGAACCGTGGTCCCCGGTGAGCCGATCCCGGCAGGCCGTCAGGTGTCTGACGCCGGCTGAAGAGACCGACGGCACAGCCCCCTTGAACCAGGGCGCCCGCATCCCCCAGCGGGCGCCCTTTCCTCTGCCCGCTGTCCCGTCATGTCTCACACCGCGGCCCGTCCCGTCCCGGGCTCCCTGCGATGTTGCAGGTCACCGCCGTGCGCACGGCCGGGACATCCCAGGGGACAAGGAACCTCCGGGCGGCCCCGGTGCCCCGCTCCACGATGGTCTCCGTCGCCGTGAGCAGCCCGAACGGCGGCTCACCGATCGGTCAACCGGCCGTGTACGGAGGGGAATCGGCATGGACGAGCACAGCAGCACGCACCCGGCAGACACCACCACCCCCGCGGGCCGGAGCGCCCCCATGACGCGTCACCCGCAGTCCCCGTTCCGCAGGACCGTGTGGCGCACGGTCCTGCCCGCGGTGGCCGCGGCCGGTATCAGCGTCGCCGGGTTCGCGGGGTTCGCCCACGGCAGTGAGGTGAGCAGCGCGACCGCCGAGGGACACGCCGCGACCGCCGACAAGCTCTCCCACGACAGCTCTCCCACCGGCTCCGCCCGCACCGTCCGCGCCGCGGGCACCGGCTCCATACGGCAGGCCGCCGCTGCCGACTTCCCCACGTGGGGCACCCGCTGGGTGGTGCACGCCACCGCGGACACCAGCTCCCCCGCCGTCGGGATGATCAACAAGACGGCGCCGGGACAGGACCGGATCACCGCCGACTACCAAGTCGACACCGGCCGCAAGGCGTGCGAGGGCAGCTCCTGCTCGGCATTCATGGCGCACCTCACCGGGCCGGTCAGCGGCTTCCTCAGCGTGGTCGCGGTGGACATCCCGCAGGACCGGCTGCCGGGCGTACCGGTCCAGGGCGGCGGTGGGCAGCCGCAACCGCAGCCCGGTGGTTCGCGCGAGGAGATGCTGAACCGCGCCGCCACCTGGCTGACCGCCGACAACGGCTCCCAGGTCCCGTACAGCCAGGCCAAGGTCTGGAAGGACGGCTACCGTCAGGACTGCTCAGGCTATGTGTCGATGGCGCTCGGTCTGCCGGCGCCCGGCACGAACACCGTGGGGCTGGCCACCGACCGCGGCATCACCCGGCCCCTCTCCGTGGGCGCACTCAAGCCCGGTGACCTGCTCATCGACGCCTCCGGTGACAACAACACCCGGCATGTGGTGATCTTCGAGAAGTGGAACAACGACGCCCACGCCTCGTACACCGCCTATGAGCAGCGCGGCGACCACGGCACCGACCACCGGACGCTGACCTACGGCCTGCCCGGCGGCGACGCCGAGTTCAAGCCCTACCGTCCGGTGAAGTTCGGCGACTGACCCGGGCCGGGGTGCGCGAGGTCCGACGGAAGAGCTCACGCTGTTTCACGTGAAACATCACCATCTGGTCCGGGTGCGATCCGGATCGCGTCACGAGGGGTACTTCCGCCACAGGGGAGCGGAAGTACCCCTCGCGCGTGCATGCCCGCTGTGCTGGAATGCGAGACGTGCCCGGCCATCAGAACCACGCCGCTCATGTCCGCCGCAAACCCCTGGCCCCGCTGCCCGACGAACTCTCCGGCCCGGTACGGGACTTCGTCACCGCCTTACGTCACATACACGGCGAACTCGGCTACAGCCTGAAGCAGTTGGAGAGTCGGCTGCCCGCCAGCCGCTCCTCCCTGTCCCGCTATCTGCGGGGTCAGAGCCTGCCCGACGAACGGCTGCTGGTGCAGTGGTGCAAGCTCTCCTTCACCGGTGAGAACCGGCTGCCCGCACTCGTCGAACTGCTGCACCGCGCCCAGGAGGCGGCGGACGCGGGAGAGCGGGCGGCGGAGCGGGACGGTGCGTCCGGCGGGGGGCCCGGGGCGGACGCCGAGGACCCGGCCGACGGCGCCGGGACGGACGCCGGGGCCGCGGCGACGGCCGGTCGGCGCCGGCGGCGGATGCTGCTCGCCGGGCTCGGGACCGCCGCGGTGCTCATCGCCGCGGCGCTGGCCGTACCAGCGCTGACCAGCTCGAACGGGTCGCCGGAGCACGTCGGTGACGGCCGGGCACCGGGCGCGAAGAGCGCGGCGTCGGCCACCGGGTCCGCCCGGATCACCGTCCACAATGTCGAACGGGGCTGTCAGCACCGGCGCACCGAGAACTGCGCGCTCGGGCTGGCCCGCGATCCGTACCGGCTCTATCGCCGCTCCAATGTCGTGGGCCATGTCTGGCACGGCGAGATACTGCGCGCAGTCTGCCGGATCGCCAACGGGATCACGGTCACCGATGAGGTGGGCGGGCACAGCAGCATGTGGTTCCGGGTCGATCACGACGGCGACCAGGTGTGGGTGCCGGCCATCCACATTCGCCCGGAACAGGTCGAGAACACCGCACTGCCCGGCTGCCCGGGCTGACTCTTCGGCCCGCTCCGAACAGCCCCGCTCCGGACCGGATCTTCACCCCTCATCAGGTTGATCTTCACCCCCGTCACGGACCGGCCCCGACGCCACACAAACCCCCTATGACCTGCGATGACGCCATTTCGTCAGGGCGCACGACGCACCCACCCTGGCGCATTGACCGGCAATGGATATCGTGGCCGTGCCATGACAGACACACCTCGCTGGTACGCAGCAACTCACTGGGGGAACCACCCATGACCGCACGCCGCTCCCGCCACCGCTCCGCCGCATACGCCGCGCTGGCCCTCGGGCTGGCCGGCTCGCTCGCGCTGACCGGCTGCAACAGCCACTCCTCGAAGAAGTCGAAGAAGTCGTCCTCCTCGTCTTCCAAGAGCAAGAAGCGCAAGATCATCGGTGGCGGTGCGGCAGAGGCGGGCACGGGAGCGGCGTCGCGGCGGGTGCCGGACTGCTACCCCAGCACGTACAAGGTCACGTTCTCCCAGCAGACCGGCCCGAAGAGCCATGTGGCCGTGAAGTTCAAGAACTCCACCAGCCGCGACTGCAAGCTCTACAACGCGCCGCTGCTGCGCTTCAGCAACGCCAAGGACCCGCTGCCCCTGCTGCAGGGCACGCCCGGCCACCTCGACGGCACCCGGATCACCGTGCCCGCCCACGGCTACGCCTACGCCGTGATCCCCACCAACAGCGCGGCCACCAAGGGCAGCGAGCAGAAGTCGGTGGCCATCGACTTCATGGGCATCTCGGCGAGCTCCGTCACGCACGGCCCGGCCACCGTGAACTTCGCGGAGAAGCGGCTCCACATCTCCGTCGGCAAGAGCAAGGTCACCAACTGGAGCTCCAGCATTCACGGGGCACAGCTGGCGGGCGGCGTCGGGAAGTAACCCCGGCGCCTCGGGCGTCCCTGCCCGCCGGCCCCGGCCCGGGGCTCGTCAGCGAGCCCCAGGATCCGGTCGACCAGCCCCGGGGTGGGGCGACGAGCCCGGGGTCCGCGCTCCTACTCGGCGTCCAGCCCGGCCAGGACGAGCCCCAGCCGGGCCACCCCGCCCTCAGTGATCTCGACCGGGACGCCCCAGTCCTGCTGGTGTACATGGCAGGCGGGGTACTCGATGTCCGGGGCGTCGTCACAGGACGCGGCCATCGCCGAGACATGCAGCACGCCCTCGGTCACGCCGTCCGCAAACACCAGATCCCGTGTGAGGTCGGTGCCGGCGCCCGCGCCGTCGGCGAGCAGCTCCGGCGGCGTCGCGCTGACCAGCAGCCGCGTCGAGGGCCCGTAGCGGGTGTCGAGCTTCTGGCCCGCCGGGGCCTGGAAGACCACCTCCAGCCGCAGCGCGCCCGGAGCGACCTCGGTGGCCGCGCGCTGGGTCCGGTGCGCCACCGACTCGACGCGGATCGCCTCCTCCGGCAGCCGCAGCCGGGTCAGCCGGTGCCGCGCCGACTCCACCACCACGATGTCGCCATCGACGAGCACCGCGGCGGACGGCTCGCGCAGATCCTTCGCCAGCGTCGTCACCTCGCCGCTCGCGGGGTCGAAGCGGCGCAGTGCGTGGTTGTAGGTGTCCGCGACGGCGACCGAGCCGTCGGGCAGCGCGGTCACCCCCAGCGGATGCTGCAGCAGCGCCTGGTCGGCGGCGCCGTCGCGGTGTCCGAAGTCGAACAGGCCGGTGCCGACGGCCGTACGGATGACATAGCCGTCGCCCGCGTCGGCGCGCTCCACCCAGCGGACCGCGCTGGTCTCCGAATCCGCGATCCACAGCCGGTCGCCGGCCGCCGCGAGCCCGGACGGCTGGGCGAACCACGCCTCGGCCGCCGGGCCGTCCACCAGGCCCTCGTTGGTCGTGCCGGCCGCGACCTGGACCGTGCCGGCGGCCGGGTCGTACGTCCACAGCTGGTGCACCCCGGCCATCGCGATCCACAGCCGGTCCTGCCACCAGGCGAGGTCCCACGGCGAGGAGAGGTCCACCTCGCGGGCCGGGCCCGCGGTCGGGGAGCCCTGCCACCACTGCTTGCCGGTGCCGGCCACCGTCTCCAGCGCGCCACTGCCGGGGTCGAAGACGCGGAGGGCGTGGTTGACCGTGTCCGCGACGGCCACCCTGCCGTCGGGCAGCAGCGCCAGGCCCTGCGGCTCGTTGAAGGAGTCCGCGGTCAGCCCGCGCTCGCCGGTGCCGATCCGGCGCAGCACCTGCTCACCGTCCGCCGCCAGCTCCACCAGCTGATGCCGGGTGGTGTCCGAGACGAGGAAGCTGCCGCCCGGCAGCCGGACCACCTTGCCGGGGAAGCGCAGATCGGTGGCGACCGGCTCCGGCGGTACGTAGGGACCGTCCCCGCGGCGCAGAGTGCCCTTCGCCGTGTGCTCGGCCTCCAGCTCCTCGACGAGCTTCTCGATGGCGTGCGCATGGCCCTCGCCGGCGTGCTGGGCGACGACATATCCCTCGGGGTCGATCACCACGAGCGTCGGCCAGGCCCGTACCGCGTACTGCTTCCAGGTGCTGAGCTCGGGGTCGTCGAGGACCGGGTGCTCCACGCCGTACCGCTCCACGGCGTCCACGACGGCCTGGTGCTCGGCCTCATGCACGAACTTCGGGGAGTGCACGCCGATGATCACGACCGTGTCGCGGTGCCGCTCCTCCAGCTCCCGCAGCTCATCCAGGACATGCAGACAGTTCACACAGCAAAAGGTCCAGAAATCCACGACGACAATGCGTCCTCGCAGGTCGGAGAGGGTCAGAGCCTTGTTGCCGGTGTTCAGCCAGCCGCCCTTGCCGGTCAGCTCGGGGGCGCGGACGCGTGCACGTGAAGCCATGTGGACATTCAACGTCACTCCGGTGCGTGCGCATTCCGCAGGGCCCCGGGGGAACACGTCAGCCATGCAGCAATCTCCCGGGGAAGCATCCCCGCGCCCTGGTAAGTACGTGGTACGCGACCGCATCTTCGGCATCGGTGACGACTACTGGATCGAGGACGAGCACGGACGGCACGCCTTCCTCGTGGACGGGAAGGCGCTGCGGCTGCGGGAGACCTTTGAGCTGAAGGACCCCGAGCGGCGGGTGCTGATCACCATCCGCAAGAAGATGCTCAGCCTGCGCGACACGATGACCATCGAGCGGGACGACCAGCCGCTGGCCACGATCAAGCGCAAACGGCTCTCGCTGCTGCGCAACCACTACCGCGTGGAGCTGGTGGACGGCACCGAGCTGGACGTCAGCGGAAAGATCCTGGACCGGGAGTTCGCGATCGAGTACGAGGGCGAACTGCTCGCCGAGATCTCGCGGCGCTGGCTGACGGTGCGTGACTCCTATGCGGTCAATGTCGTACGGGACGACGCGGATCCGCCACTGCTGATCGCCATCGCGGTGTGTGTGATCCGGCTGGCGGAGCGGGAGCGCGGGGAGGACTAGAAGCACGCGTTCCGGGCGTACGGCGCACCCCTCTGCGGCCGGGAAACATCGGCCTACGATGGTCGTCCGAAAGCACTGCCGGGGTGCCCGTGCGCAGCGTAACTTAACTGCACAGACAAGCAGCCCGCGTACGAACCGTCCGAGGGGTCCCGTGACCGTCCATCCCAGCCTTCAGTCCTCCATCGATGCCTGGACTCACTCCATAGAAGCGATAGCCGAGCTGGTTACTCCGCTCGTCGAGGGCGAGTGGAACAGGGCGACGGGCCTGCCAGGATGGTCCGTGCGCGATGTCGTCTCCCATGTCATCGGCCTGGAATGCGAGATGCTGGGCGACCCACGGCCGATCCACACCCTGCCGCGCGATCTCTACCACGTCCGCAGCGAGTCGGCGCGACGGATGGAGGTGCAGGTCGATGTCCGTCGGCACCACACTGCGCCGGAGATGCTCGGCGAGCTCGAATACACCGTCATCCGCCGCTCCCGGCAGCTGCGCAACGAGTCCCGCCAGCCGGACGCCGTGGTGCGCAGCCCGCTCGGCGAGGACCGTTCGCTGGAATTCGTGCTGCAGCAGCGGGCGTTCGATGTCTGGGCGCATGAGCAGGACCTGCGCCGGGCGCTCGGCAAGCCCGGCAATCTCGACTCCCCCGGCGCGCAGGTGACGCGCGATCTGCTGGTGAAGACGCTGCCCGGCGTCGTCGCCAAGCGGGCCCAGGCGCCCGCCGATTCAGCGGTGGTCTTCGACGTCAGCGGACCACTGGAATTCCTGCGTACGGTCCGCATCGACGCCGAGGGCAACGCCACGATCGACGGCAGTGTCTCGCTCGGCCCGACCGTGACGCTCGCCCTGGACTGGGACACCTTCCACCAGCTGGCCTGCGGCCGGGTGCGTCCGGCGGCTGTCGCCGAGCAGGTCAAGATCGAGGGCGACGCCGAACTGGCCGCAGCGATCCTGGACCACTTCGCCGTCACGCCGTAGCGCCAGGGGCGGGTGGAGGGACCCCGGCGGGCATCCGCCTCATCCACGCCCCTGCGGACGTCGGACGGCCGGAGAACGAGAGCCGACCCCGGAGCATGAGCCGTTTCACGTGAAACAGCCCTGTCCGTTTCACGTGAAACGGACCCGGCCACCGAGCCCCCGGCCGCCTTACGCGGGAACGTGAACCGCCTCGACCCGGCTGACGACGAGCCGTTCACGCTCGCGTCGCGCCGCCCGCCGGCGCAGCCGCAGGATCTGCGAAACGCCGAGCGCCTCCAGGACGAAGATCGAGGCGAAGGCGATCCGGTAGTTGTCCCCGGTCGCGTCCAGCAGCACACCGACGGCGAGCAGAGTCGTCATCGAGGCGGTGAAGCCGCCCATGTTGACGATGCCGGAGGCGGTGCCCTGACGCTCGGGCGGATTGGCGGGCCGCGCGTAGTCGAAGCCGATCATCGAGGCGGGGCCACAGGCGCCCAGCACCGTACACAGCGCGATCAGCAGCCCCATCGGCACATGAGCGGCCGGCCAGGCCAGCACGACCGCCCACATCAGCGCCGTGGCGCCCACGGTGCCCAGTGCCAGCGGGGTACGGGCCGCGTGGTGGCGGGCGATGACCTGGCCGTAGACCAGCCCCACCGCCATGTTGGAGAGCACCACGAGGGTGAGCAGTTCACCGGCGGTGCCGCGGGACAGCCCCTGCGCCTCGACCAGGAACGGCAGGCCCCAGAGCAGCAGGAACACCATCGCGGGGAACTGGGTGGTGAAGTGCACCCACATCCCCAGCCGGGTGCCGGGCTCACGCCAGGCGTCCGCGATCTGCCGACGCACGAACCCGGCGCCGGTGTGCTCGGCGGATGCGGGCGGCGGCTCAAAGCCCTCGGGGTGGTCCTTGAGGAAGAGCAGCAGCACGATCAGCACGACGATCCCGCCGACGGCGCTGGCGGCGAAGGTCGGGGTCCAGCCGAAGGAGTGCAGGAACCGGGCGAGGACGAGCGTGGAGACCAGATTGCCCGCCATCCCGACCAGCGCGGCGATCTGGGCGATCATCGGGCCACGGCGGGCCGGGAACCACCGGGAGCCGAGCCGCAGCACGCTGATGAAGGTCAATGCGTCCCCGCAGCCGAGCAGCGCCCGCGAGCCGAGGGCCATGGCGTACGACGAGGAGAGCGCAAAGCCGAACTGGCCGACGGTGTAGAGCACCACGCCGAGCGTCAGCACCTTCTTGGCGCCGAGCCGGTCGACCAGCAGGCCGACGGGGATCTGCATCCCCGCGTACACCAGCAGCTGGAGGATGGAGAACGTCGACAGCGCCGAGGCGTTGATGTGGAAGCGCTCGGCGGCGTCCAGCCCGGCCACACCGAGGCTGGTGCGGTAGGTGATCGCGACGAAGTAGACCGCGACGCCGATGCCCCAGACGGCCATCGCCCGACAGCCGCCGGGCGGGTCCGCGGGCATCAGCCGGGCGGAGCCGCCGCCTATACCGGAGCCGTCCGAACCGAGGGAGCCGCCGGCGCTTCCGCTGCCGGCACTTCCACCGCCGGCGCTCATCGCACGTCGCCCTGCGCGAGGTTGCGGACCCAACTGACGTGCCGCTGCACGACATCGGTCGCGGCGTCCGCGTCACCGGCGCGCAGCGCCTCCAGGATCTCCGCATGCTCGGTGATGTTCTTGGCAATCCGGTCCGGGTGGGCATGCATCACCGCAACGCCCATCCGCAGCTGACGGTCGCGCAGCTGCTCATACAGCCGGTCGAGGATCTGATTGCCGGCGCTGCGCACGATGGCGGCGTGGAAGGCGCGGTCGGTGACGGACACCGCGGCCAGATCGCCGGAGGCGGCCTGCTCCCGCATCGTCTCCAGCAGCTCGGTCAGCTCGCCCACCAGCGCCTCGCTCGCGGGCACCGCCTTGGCCGCGGCATGCTTTTCCACCAGCAGCCGGGTCTCGACGACATCGGCGATCTCCTGCGCGGAGACCGGCAGGACCAGTGCGCCCTTCTTGGGGTAGAGCTTGATCAGCCCCTCGACCTCCAGCCGCAGCAGCGCCTCGCGCACCGGCGTCCGCGACACCCCCACGGCATCGGCCAGCTCCCCCTCGGTGAGCAGCATGCCGCCCTCGTAGCGGCGCTCCAGGACGGCGTCCTTGATGTGCGCATAGACCCGCTCGGCGGCGGGCGGCTGCTTGGCGGCGGACTCTCTGACAGGAGCGGTGGGCGTGGACGCTGAGGGCATGTGCACAGGATAGATACAACAGGTATGCGTGCGGCACCTCATTCCGCGATGCGGACAGAGGAGGCCACGTTTGTCCTGGTAGAGGCGTTATGGGCGGTCGTGGCGGCGGAGCGGCAGCCGGCTCCCGTGCGCGGGCGCCCCGGCCCGTCCGCCGCCCCGCGGTGCCCTCAGCCCGGCATCCGCCCCTGCGCGACCAACCGGTCCACGACCTGCGCATGGGCGGGCGCACAGCGCTCCCGCCCCTCCCGGCGGTCGAACCAGGCGTATTCGGCGATCTCCCGGCCGGGGACCGGTGCAATGTCCTGGGGCCCGCCGGTGAAGCAGGTCATGTGCAGCCGGCGCCCGTTCTTCCCGTGGGCGACGTCATGGATGACGAATGCCTCCGACAGCTCTTCGACGGGCACCACCAGGCCGAGTTCCTCACCGAGTTCACGCGACAGCGCCTCGCGTGCGGTCTCCCCGGGCTCGTACTTGCCGCCCGGGAGATAGAAGGTGTCGTTGCCCCGCGTCCGTACGCTCAGCAGGCGCCCCTCCCGCAGGTGCAGCCAGCCCACCGACTTCAGCGGCGCGGCGCGCTCCAGGGTGATCAGCGGACGGCCGGTCTCCTCGTCCGTCCGCCGCCCCCGCTCCGAGAAGCCCAGGTGCGCGCAGAAGCGGCGGGCCCGGCCGTTGTCCTCGAAGACCTCCAGGGTCAGCGCGCCGTGCCGCGCCGCCGCATGCTCCAGCAACTCCCGCCCGGCTCCGCCGCCTTGGGCCTCCGGTGCCACGCACAGCCCGCCGACCTCGGCCCCGGGCCCGTTGCCGTCCCCGGGCCCGGCCAGCACTCCGAGCAGCCCGATGACGCTGCCCTCACGTTCGGCCACCCAGTTCTCCGCCTGGACGAGGTACCTCTCGCGGAGGAGCCGGGCCCGTTCGCCCGCACCCTCCCCGTCAAGGAACGGATGCGCCTGCCGCACGGCCCGGGACCACAGGTCGGTGACCACGTCCTGGTCGGACGGGCGATAGCGCCGGATGATCATTTCGCTGCTCATTTCGCCGACCGTAAACAGGGTGGCCGATTGCGGCAAACCCTTTCCGGGCCACGGCGGGACGGGGGACCCCAGAGGGATGTCGAGTCCACCTCAAGGCGGACAGGAGTCCGTACCTGCCGCGTACGGACCGCAGCGAATCTCATGGGTGAATGGAGGCAGGGAGCCGGGGAGGCTCCGACACCCAAGGGGAGTTGACCATGCAGCCCAGGACGAACGCCGGCCGCCGTACGCGGAACACCGTCGTACTGGCATTGATCGTCGCCGGCCTGTGGGCGGGCGTCGCCCTGACCCGCGGCGCCGCCCGCACCGGCGAGTCCGGTCCGACGGGGCCGGTGGGGCACTTCAGCCGCGCGGTGCAACTCATCCGCGGCTGACCGGCCACCGGCCCCGTCGCCGGCCCGCTACGCCTTGCGCGGCTCGCCGCGATACGTGCCGAACGACCAGAGATTGCCCTCGGGATCACGGGCACCGAAGCCCCGCGAGCCGTAGTCGGTGTCGGTCAGCTCCTCGATGATCTCCGCTCCGGCCGCTCTGGCGCGGGCGCACAGCTCGTCGGGACGCTCGGTGACGACATAACCCCCGAACGTCCCGGGCCGCAGCGGCCAGCGGTCGTTCTCCGCTTCCTTGACGGAGCCGAGCATGATGCCGCCGCCTTCGGGCCAGGAGAGCTGGGCGTGCTCGACGCGCTCGCCCACCCCGTGGACCACGGTCTCCTCGAAGCCGAACGCATCGACCAGGAAGCGGATCAGCGCACGGGCATCACGGGCCCGCAGCGTCGGCCATACCTGGGGTGCGGGTGTGGTGTCGGACAGGTTCTCGGGCATGGTCGCCGGACCTCCTGGATCGGAACGCGGCCCCCGGTGGGCCGCCGGCTTCAGCGTTCCCCGATGGCGTCCCCGGCGGCTTGGACGTTTCGGAACTCCTCGGCGAGCCACTGGCTGGGCGGGCAGCCGGCCAGCGAGCGGAACTCCCGGGCGAGATGGGCCTGGTCGAAGTAGCCGCAGCGCACGGCCAGATCGGCCAGCAGCGGTGCGCGGCCGGTACGGGCCTCGGCGCCGAGCAGCCGGCACGCCCGGTCGAAGCGGATGACCCGGGCGGCGGTCTTGGGCGCCAGACCAGATCAGGGTCAGCCGCGGCGAGGGAAGCCCACGGTGCCGGCCCGGTGGCAGCCCGGCCTGCCGGTATCCGGCGTAGGAGCTGACATACGGCCGGAGCGGTGGCGCGGGGCAGCCGACCGGCTGCTCATCCACAGGGCCGGTGCGGACCCGAGGCGGCGTTTCACGTGAAACACCGCTCCGAACCGCCCGGCCCCGCATTCCGTCATCCCCAGGTGATGAGCCGCTTCGGCCGCTCCAGCACCGCCGCGACATCCGCGAGCAGCTTGGAGCCCAGCTCGCCGTCGATGAGCCGGTGGTCGAAGGACAGCGCGAGGGTGGTGACCTGGCGTGCCTTCACCTTGCCCTTGTGGACCCACGGCTGGAGCTTGACCGCGCCGAAGGCGAGGATCGCCGACTCCCCCGGGTTGAGGATCGGCGTACCGGTGTCGACGCCGAAGACGCCGACGTTGGTGATGGTGACCGTGCCACCGCTCATCGCCGCCGGGGAGGTCTTGCCCTCGCGGGCGGTGGCGACCAGATCGCCCAGTTCCGCGGCGAGTTGGGGCAGCGTCTTGACCCCGGCGTCCTTGATGTTCGGGACGATCAGCCCACGCGGGGTGGCCGCCGCAATCCCGAGGTTCACGTAGTCCTTGTAGACGATCTCCTGACGCGCCTCGTCCCAGGACGCATTGGCCTCCGGGTGACGCCTGAGGGCCACCAGGAAGGCCTTGGCGACGAGCAGCAGCGGGTTGACGCGCAGCCCCGCCATGTCCGGGTCCTGCTTGAGCTCCTGGACGAGCTTCATCGTGCGGGTCACATCGACGGTGATGAACTCCGTGACATGCGGCGCGGTGAAGGCGCTGGCCACCATCGCCTGGGCGGTGGCCTTGCGTACGCCCTTGACCGGGACCCGCCGCTCACGGGCGGCGGTGTCGAGGACACCGGTCCCGGCCGGGGCGACGGCCTCGGCGGCGGGGGCCGGACCGGGCACCCCGGCGGCCGCGGGCGCCGCTGCCGGGGCGGCGGCCGCATGGACGTCCTCGCGGGTGATGATGCCGTCCGGCCCGGTCGGGGCGATCGTCGCCAGATCGATCCCGAGGTCCTTGGCGAGCTTGCGCACCGGCGGCTTGGCCAGCGGCCGGCCGACGCCTCCGGCGGCTGCGCCGTTCGCGACCGGAGTCACGGGAGCGGCCGGTGCGGGCGGTGCGGCCGGTGCCGGTGCCGTCCGCCCGTTCAGCTCCGCCTGGAGCGCGGCGCTCACGGGCTCCGGCTGGGCCGGAACCCCGGTCTGGGGCTTGCGGGCCCGGCGCTTGGTCGAGGACGGCGCGGCGCCGTAGCCGACCAGCACCGCCTGCCGGCCCTGCGGCTCGGCCTCCTCCTCGGACTTGGCGGCGTCCTGCGGCGCCGGCGCCGGTGCCGTGGCGGGCCCGGCACCGGGGTCGGTGTCCACGGAGATGATGACGGTGCCGACGTCGACGGTGACGCCCTCGCCGAAGTTCAGCTCGTGCACCACCCCGTCGTAGGGAATGGGCAGCTCGACGGCGGCCTTGGCGGTCTCGACCTCACAGACGACCTGGCCGTCGGTGACGGTGTCGCCCGGCTGGACGTACCACTTGAGGATCTCGGCCTCGGTCAGCCCCTCGCCGACGTCGGGCATCTTGAACTCGCGGAAGCGCTGAGCGTTGGCGGTACTTGCAGTCATGGTCACGAACTCTCCTCAAACCCTCAGTACGCCAACGCGCGATCGACCGCGTCGAGCACCCGGTCCAGTCCCGGAAGGTACTCGTCCTCCAGACGGGAGGGCGGGTACGGGGAGTGGAAACCGCCGACCCGCAGGACCGGGGCCTCCAGGTGGTAGAAGCACCGCTCGGTGATCCGGGCGGCGATCTCGGCACCCGCGCCGAAGAAGACCGGGGCCTCATGGACGACGACCAGCCGGCCGGTCTTCTGCACCGACGACTGCACGGTGTCGAAGTCGATCGGGGAGAGCGAGCGCAGGTCGACGACCTCGAGCGACTTGCCCTCCTCGGCCGCGACATTGGCGACGTCCTGGCAGACCTTGACCATCGGACCGTAGGCGGCCAGCGTGAGGTCGGAGCCGGTCCGGGCGACCCGCGCCTTGTGCAGCGGGTCCGGGATCGACTCGGTGTCCAGCCGCGACTTGTCGTGGTAGCGGCGCTTGGGCTCGAAGTAGATGACCGGGTCGTCGCCCGCGATGGCCTGCTGGAGCATCCAGTAGGCATCGGAGGAGTTCGAGGGGGAGACGACCTTGAGGCCCGCGACATGCGCGAAGAGCGCCTCGGGGGACTCGGAGTGGTGCTCGACCGCGCCGATGCCGCCCGCGTACGGGATGCGGATGACGACCGGCACCTTGACCTTGCCCAGCGCGCGGGCGTGCATCTTCGCGAGCTGGGTGACGATCTGGTCGTAGGCGGGGAAGACGAAGCCGTCGAACTGGATCTCGACGACCGGGCGGTAGCCGCGCAGCGCCATACCGATCGCGGTACCGACGATGCCGGACTCGGCGAGCGGGGTGTCGATCACCCGGTCCTCGCCGAAGTCCTTCTGCAGACCGTCGGTGACGCGGAAGACGCCGCCGAGCTTGCCGACGTCCTCACCCATGACGAGGACCTTGGGGTCGGCCTCCATGGAGGCGCGCAGCGACTCATTGATCGCCTTGGCGATGGTGATCTTCTCGAAGACGGCCATGGTCAGTTCCCCTCCGCGACAGCATCGGCGTCGGCGAACGACGCCTGGTACGCGGCGAACTGCGCGCGCTCCTCATCGACGAGCGCATGCCCGTCGGCATAGACATTCTCGAAGATCGCCATGGTGTCCGGGTCGGGCATGGCGCGTACGGCGTCGCGGACCCGCTTGCCCAGGGCCTCGCTCTCCTCTTCGATCGACGCGAGAAACGCCTCGTCGACGATGCCCTCGGCCTCCAGGTACGTCCGCAGCCGCAGGATCGGGTCCTTGGCCTCCCAGGCCGCCCGCTCCTCGTCCGCCCGGTACTTCGTCGGGTCGTCGGAGGTGGTGTGCGCGCCCATGCGATAGGTGAACGCCTCGATGAGCATCGGGCCCTGGCCGGTGCGCGCCCGCTCCAGCGCCGCCTTGGTCACCGCCAGACAGGCCAGTACGTCATTGCCGTCGACCCGTACGCCGGGGAATCCGAAGCCGCGGGCGCGCTGGTAGAGCGGCACCCGGGTCTGCTTCTCGGTGGGTTCGGAAATCGCCCATTGGTTGTTCTGGCAGAAGAACACGACCGGGGCGTTGTAGACCGCGGAGAAGGTGAAGGATTCCGCGACATCTCCCTGGCTGGAGGCGCCATCACCGAAATACGCGATGACCGCGGAATCCGCGCCGTCCTTCTGCACACCCATCGCATAGCCGGTCGCATGCAGCGTCTGCGAGCCGATGACGATGGTGTAGAGGTGGAAGTTGTTGGTGCTGGGGTCCCAGCCGCCGTGATTGACACCGCGGAACATGCCCAGCAGGTTCGTCGGGTCGACCCCGCGGCACCAGGCCACACCGTGTTCGCGGTAGGTCGGGAAGACGTAGTCGTCGTCGCGCAGCGCGCGGCCGGAGCCGATCTGGGCGGCTTCCTGGCCCAGCAGCGAGGCCCACAGGCCCAATTCGCCCTGGCGCTGGAGGGTGGTCGCCTCGGCATCGAACTTCCGCGTCAGCACCATGTCGCGGTAGAGCCCGCGCAGTTCTTCAGGCGAAAGGTCGATCGAGTAATCCGGGTGCTCGACCCGCTTACCTTCGGGCGTCAGCAGTTGTACGAGCTGATCCTGCTCCGCCTGGTCGGGCCGGCCGGAGTTCCGGGCCTTGGCCGGGGACGCCTTCTTCGCCGACGTCGCCTTTTTGGCGGTGGTGCGCTTGCTGCTGCCGCGGGCGTTTTTCCGCTGCGCAGTGCCTTCCACGGTCACGTGCTGCTCCTCCGTCTGTCCGGCCCCCGGGGTCCGCCGGTGGCCGTATTGCGGCTCACCCGGTATCCGATACGGCGCACGGGGTGTGTGCGATCGCGGCCGGATCCGGGTGGAACAAAGCTCCCGGACAGTGGCCTGCTCATTGCACGTTACCCATTGTCAAAGCCGAAGTGGAAACGGCGCTGACCTGCGATTTTGCTTGGATTTCCAAGTAAATCGCAAAGGCTTGGAACAACTCCTGGTCACAGCGTTGCAGGCCGCCGGGACAACGGCACGTTATATCGGTGACCTGGAGCACGGGAAGGGTTGATGTGTGAGACTGGTGAGGTGCGCGAAGACGGAAAAATCACGGTATTCCTGCTCGATGATCACGAAGTCGTCCGGCGTGGCGTCCACGAAATGCTGTCGGTCGAGGAGGACATCGAGGTGGTCGGGGAGGCGGGCACGGCCGCAGATGCCCTGGTCAGGATCCCGGCGACCCGTCCGGACGTCGCGGTGCTCGATGTCCGGCTGCCCGACGGGAGCGGTGTCGAGGTCTGCCGCGAGATCCGTTCGCAGGACGAGGACATCAACTGCCTGATGCTCACCTCGTTCGCGGATGACGAGGCCCTTTTCGATGCGATCATGGCCGGTGCGGCCGGTTATGTCCTCAAGGCCATCCGGGGGAACGAACTGCTCTCCGCGGTGCGCGAGGTGGCAGCCGGCAAGTCACTGCTCGACCCCGTGGCCACCGCCCGGGTGCTGGAGCGGCTGCGCGACGGCAACTCCGCGAAGGGCGACGACCGGCTGGCGAGCCTCACCGATCAGGAGCGCAGGATCCTCGATCTGATCGGCGAGGGAATGACCAATCGCGCCATCGGTGAGCGGCTCCATCTCGCCGAGAAAACGATCAAGAATTACGTCTCCAGCCTGCTTTCCAAGCTCGGAATGGAGCGCCGTTCCCAGGCCGCCGCCTATGTCGCCCGCATGCAGGCGGAACGGCACTGAACCGGCAGGGGGTGGCACGCGCTCCCCGCGCACGGCCGCACCGGGGCCACGGCTGCCGACAGGCCTCGCCGAACGGGAGCCGATGTACCGTCCGCCCCCGCGCGCACTCTGCGTAAGGCCTTCCGTCACACCCACTCCGACCGGCCTAGTTGATCTAACATCTGGCGCGTGCTGCGCTCATCTGTAGTCCGGACGGCGGCGACGCCCGACAGAGACACCCTCGGATCCCTGCTCCGCCACTACCCGGGCGCCGGTGCGCCGCTGTCCTGTGAACCCGTCGCCGAGGGCCTGCTCAACCACGGCTACTTCCTCGCCACCACCCGCGGCCGCTACTTCCTCAAGCACCACCTCGACGGCGACCGCGCCGCCCTCACCCGCCAGCACCGCGCCACCTACCGGCTCGCCGCGCTCGGCCTGCCGGTCGCCCCGCCCGTCGCCCATGGGGACGGCCGCACCGTCACGGTCCTCGACGGCCGCTGCTACGCCCTGCACCCCTGGGTCGAAGGGCGCCACCTCGGCGGCGCCGCACTGACCCGCGGCCAGTCCCGGCGGCTCGGCGCCCTGCTCGGGGTCGTGCACACCGCACTGGAGGAGGTCATGGCGGACGAACCGCATCCGCCCCGGCCGCCCTGCGCGGACGCCGGCGCCGACCCCGAGCGGACCTTCGAGATGATCGACGAGCTGCTGGCCCTGGCCCGCGGCGCCCGGCCGCGCACCAGCTTCGACGAGCTCGCCGAACACCGTCTGCTGGAGCGCCGGGCCTTACTGGCGGAGCAGGCGCACCGCCGCCCGGACGCCGGCGCGGAGCCCCCGGCGGGCTGGGCACACGGCGACTTCCACCCGCTGAATGTGCTCTACCGGGGCACGGAACCGACCGCGATCGTCGACTGGGACCGGCTGGGCGTCCAGCCGCGCGCCGAGGAGGCGGTACGCGCCGCCGCGATCTTCTTCGTACGCCCCTGCGGCACGCTGGACCTGGCCAAGGTGGCGGCGTACGCGGGCGCCTACCGCAGTGCCTGCGGAGCCGGTGCCGAAGAACTCGCGGCGGCCGTCCACCGGGTGTGGTGGGAGCGGCTGAACGACTTCTGGATGCTCACCTGGCGCTACCAGCTGGGCGACCGCCGCACCGATCCACAGTTCCCGGCGGCGGCCGCACTGGCCGTGTGGTGGACCCGCGAGTACCGGGCCGTACGGAACGCGTTCACCCGCTGAACTGCGGCGGGAGACCCCGTCAGCCGGTCGTGCCCGACGTCACGCCGGTGTCCGGGCCACCGGTGTCCGCGCCACCGTCACCGGTCCCGCCGGTGGGGTCGGTGGGGTCGGTGGGGTCCGTGGGCTCGGTCGACGGCTCGTCGGTCGGCGGCTCGGACGTCGGCGGCTGCGAGGTCGGCGGCTCCGACGTGGGCGGCTGGGACGTCTCCGGCGTGCTGGGCTCCTGCGTCGGCGGCTCGGAGTAGGTGCCGGTGTCACCGCCCGTGTCGTCGGGCTCGGTCTCCGGGGTGCTCGGCTCCTCCGTCGGCGGCTCGCTCGTCTTGTCGTCCTTCGACGGCGTCGGCGACTGCGTGGTGGGAGTCTCCTTCTTCTCGCCCTGGCCGCCGGTGTTCTGCATCGCGAAGGCCACCCCCACCGCAATGGCGATCACCGCCAGCGCCGCGATCAGCCAGATCTTGCCGCGGCCACCCTTGGCCGGCCGGGGCCCGCCGTCGAAACCGCCGTCGTCGTCGCGCCTGCCGGGCGTCAGAATCGGCTGCGCCGTGGTCTGGCCGGCGTCGGGGTGCGGCAGCGCCGTGGTGGCCGCGGTGCCCATGGGCGGGGTGAGGCCGCCCCCGTGCACGGCGACGGGGCCGGTGCTCCAGGTGCCGGTGTGGCCGCCCTGCTCGTGCAGCATCTGCAGCGAGTACTGGACCAGGCCGCGCATCTCCTCGGCGGACTGGAAGCGGTCGTCGGGGTCCTTCGCCAGCGACCGCATGACCAGGCCGTCCAGCTCCGGCGGCACCGCGTCGGCGACATGGGACGGCGCCACCGGCATGTCCTGCACGTGCTGGTAGACGACCGAGAGCGGGGTCTCGCCGGTGAACGGCGGCCGCAGGGTGAGGAGTTCGTAGAGCAGACAGCCGGTGGCGTAGAGGTCGGAGCGGGTGTCGACGGTCTTGCCGAGCGCCTGCTCCGGGGAGAGGTACTGGGGCGTGCCCATGACCATGCCGGTCTGGGTCATGGTGGACGCGGCGCCGTGCAGGGCGCGGGCGATGCCGAAGTCCATGACCTTCACGGCGCCGCTGTTCGTGATGATCACGTTCGCGGGCTTGATGTCCCGGTGCACGATGCCGTGCTGGTGGCTGTAGGCCAGCGCCTCCAGCACACCGGAGACGATGATCAGCGCCTGGTCCGCCGGCGGGGCGTCGGCGTTGAGCAGCAGATCGCGGATGGTGTGGCCCTCGACCAGCTCCATCACGATGTACGGCACGGTATTGCCGCCGACCAGGTCCTCACCGGAGTCGTATACCGCCACCACCGCGTGGTGGTTCAGCCCGGCCACGGACTGTGCCTCCCGCGTGAAGCGGGCCTTGGAAACCGGGTCCTCGGCGAGGTCGGCACGCAGCAGCTTCACGGCGACGGTCCGGCCAAGACGTACGTCCTCGGCCGCGAACACCTCCGCCATACCGCCGCGGCCGAGCCGTCGCGTGAGCCGGTAGCGGCCATCGCCGACCAGCCCGCCGTTGCCCCACATCTCCGGTGCGTCGGGGATATTGGAGCCGGTGGCGTCAGGATCGGACGGGCCCTGGGGGCTCTGCGTCGGTGCCATCGGTCCTCGCCGTCGAATCGATCCGCATGAGAGCGGTAAGGTCATCGGTCTTCGCTAGAGCACGCTACAGGTTCCGCGGCACCCACCGGTCCGTCGTGGACCGGCCATCAAACCCGCCGGAAGCCAAACGTGGCAAGTTCACCGGGGGTAATCGGGCGCCAAAACGTCTCACGGCCGTGACGGGATCTTGCACATCTGGTCACGGAACGGGCACACAGCTTGACGTGTCCGAGGCCTGGGGCAGACTTGGCTGCGAAATTCCAGATTTTGATCGCTATACGTACGGGTAGTGCGCCTAGGGGGAAGCGGAACGATGAGCCAGGACGGCACTCAGGGCCAATTCGAGGGCCGTTCGGTCGGCGGAGGACGTTACCAGCTTCGTGATCTTCTCGGCGCCGGCGGTATGGCTTCCGTTCACCTCGCCTACGACAGCGTCCTGGACCGCGAGGTCGCGATCAAGACACTGCACACCGAGCTCGGCCGCGAGCAGGCCTTCCGTGAGCGCTTCCGCCGTGAGGCCCAGTCCGTGGCGAAGCTCACGCACACCAATATCGTCTCCGTCTTCGACTCGGGCGAGGACGAGCTCGACGGCGGCATGGTGCCGTACATCATCATGGAGTACGTCGCGGGCCAGCCGCTGCGCTCCGATCTGGACACCGACATCGCTCAACATGGCGCGATGCCGACGGAAAAGGCCCTGAAGATCACGGGCGATGTGCTGGCGGCGCTCGAGGTCAGCCATGAAATGGGCCTGGTCCACCGGGACATCAAGCCCGGCAACGTGATGCTGAACAAGCGCGGCGTCGTCAAGGTCATGGACTTCGGCATCGCCCGCGCCATGCAGTCCGGTGTGACGTCCATGACGCAGACCGGCATGGTCGTCGGCACCCCGCAGTATCTGTCGCCCGAGCAGGCCCTGGGCCGCAGTGTGGACGCCCGCTCCGACCTCTACTCCGTCGGCATCATGCTCTTCGAGCTGCTGACCGGCCAGCTGCCGTTCGACGCGGACTCCCCGCTCGCCATCGCCTACGCCCATGTCCAGGAAGAGCCCCCGGTCCCGTCGAGCATCAACAGCTCGCTGCCGCCGGCCGTGGACGCGCTGGTGGCCCGTGCGCTGAAGAAGAACCCCAACGAACGCTTCCCCACCGCCGAGGCGATGCGGGACGAGTGTCTGCGGATCGTCGGGTCCGGGCAGTCCGGTGCGACGCCGCTGATCATCGGCGAGGGCCCGCGGGCGCGTACCAGCGGGGCGTCGGTCTCCTCCGCGGTCTTTCCCACCGCCTCCGGCAACCCGCACACCCCGGCCCCGCCGAACGTGCAGCAGCCGTACCAGCCGACTCAGGCGGCCGCCTTCGGCCCCTCGACACCCCCGCCGCCGAACAACACCTACCCGACGCCCGCGCCGGGCCCCATTCCGGGCCCCGTTCCGGGCCCGGCGCCGTTCAACACGGGTGGCTACCAGCCCCCGGCGTACACCCCGCCTCCGGTGACGTCCTCGATGTCGCCGGTCGGCGGCCCCGCCCGCCGGAAGAACAACACCCCGGTGATCGTCGTCTCGGCGATCGTCGGCGTCATCGTGGTCACCGCGATCGCGATCGGCATCGGTCTGAGCGCCGGCTCCAGCGGCAGCAACGACGAGGACATTCTCCCGACGTCGGCGTTGCCCGACACCACCGAGAGCGTCCGGCCCGAGGACAAGACGGCGACGATCCTGACCTCCGAGTGCACCAACCCGTCCAAGGTCTACGGCGATGAAGGCAAGATCTATATGCCTTCGTTCCGCTTGAAGAATCTGGACTCGGTGAAGAAGTGCATCGCGGCGGCCGGCTGGAAGTACAAGATCGAGCACGAGGACAGCGCGCTCTGGGGTAAGAACACCGTCACGGACCAGTCCCCGGACCCGTTCGGGCGGTGGGATCCGAGTGACGGCGAGACCATCGAGCTGACCGTCTCGACCGGCCGGAGCGGCTGACGGCATACGGCCCACGGGCCTCCTGGACAGACGGAAGGGGCCGGCACGCATTCCGCGTGCCGGCCCCTTCCGTCTGTCCGGTTGCTTGTGGCTCCTCGGTGCGCTCCGGCCTGCCGCGCAGATACCGGGCGGAGGCTCAGAGGTACGGGCCCGAGCGGGCGCCCCCGTGACCGGGCGTGCCCTCCTCGCCGTCCATCGGAACGGCACCGGGCGGCAGCGCACGGCGCATCGACTCCAGCTGGGCACGGGCCGCCATCTGCTGGGCGAACAGTGCGGTCTGGATGCCGTGGAAGAGCCCCTCCAGCCAGCCGACCAGCTGGGCCTGGGCGATCCGCAACTCCGCCTCCGTCGGCACCGATTCCTCGGTGAACGGCAGCGACAGCCGCTCCAGCTCCTCGACCAGCTCGGGCGCCAGGCCGTCCTCCAGCTCCTTGACCGAGCTGGAGTGGATCTCCTTGAGCCGGACCCGGCTCGCCTCGTCCAGAGGAGCGGCCTTCACCTCCTCCAGCAGCTGCTTGATCATGCTGCCGATGCGCATGACCTTCGCAGGCTGTTCGACCATGTCCGTCAAGGGGGTCTCCCGGGATTCTTCGCCGTCGTCCCCGCCGCCGGAGCCGCCGCCACCGAGCGCCATGCCGTCCGGGCCGACAACCAGGACGTGCGGATTCTCCTGCGACCGTTCGTTCATCGGCATATCCATGCCGCCATTCTCTCGTACGTGGGCTCCTGACAAGTGGTGCCCCTGGGAGAACGTGATCCACCGTTCCGAACGGATCCGGCTGCCGCTGTTTCACGTGAAACAGCGGATTCTCGCCGTTTCACGTGAAACCACGGAAATCATCAGTTCCGGCGCAGCCGCAGGGCGAAGAAGGCCAGCCCCAGGCCGGTGAGAGCAAGGCCGGCACCCATCGGCAGAACCCGCTCGACCGGGGCCCCGGGGGTCTCCATGGCGTACGGGGTCGCCGTTGCCGCCGAGTCGTCGTCCGTGCTCCCCGGTGCGGAGCGGGACTCCTCCGGGGCGGGCGTCGGGAGTGGCGGCAATGCCTCGTAGGAGCGCCGGGTGAACCGGTCCGCGACATCGAAGCGGCGCGAAGGGGCGGGCCGTGGCGGGGTGGCCGCTGCCGCGGAGGATTCGGACGCCGAAGGCTTGCGGTGCTTCGGCTTCGGGGCACGCCGACCGGGCCGCGGGTGCGCACGGTCGGTGTCGGGCGAGCCCGTCGCGGCGGGGGGCCCGTGCCTGCCGGGCCTCGGGAGGTCGGATCGTCCGCCATCGGACCCCGGGACGGAGTACGGCGGGCCCGGTACGGAGAACGCAGGGCCGAACGGGTGACGCGGGTGGTGGTGCCACCGTCCGTGCCCGCGGAGCCCCCCGAAGTGGTGATGCGGCCGGTGCGGGAAGCCCGGAAGGCCGTACGGCAGGCCGGGGAAGCGGTCCGGCAGCTCCGGGACACGTGCCGGGGCCCCCGGGTGACCGGGGTGCCCGGCGCGCGCCCGGCCCGCTCCGTCCCCAGGCCCCTCGACCGGTGGCGGGCCGGCCGCAAAGTCGTCGGCGCCGTATCCGTCGAGACCGAAACCGTCGGCGCCGGCATCACCCGGGACGCCGTCGGGCGGATCGCCCGGGCGGGCCAGATGCGGGGGACGGTCGACCGGTGTGGCCCGCCGGTCGGCAGCCGCCGCGGAGGTGGCTCCTATCGGAACGGGCAGGACGACGGCAGCCACCAACAAGCCGGTGGCGATGCGCGAACGGAATCCTGGAGCGACCACAGTGCCCCTCCCGTGCCGAGCCGTCGAGTGACCTGTTCAGCGTCACATGTGATGAGATTCACGGCATCTTGGACATGTCGGCCGGGTTACCGGGCGATATGCGGGAGGGGCGGGCGCGGACGGCGCGGCTTACGGAGGGGGCGGCCGTCGGCTCAGACCGTCAGCACGACCTTGCCGACATGCGCACTCGCGTCCACGACCCGGTGCGCCTCGGCGGCGTCCGCCATCGGGAGCGTGCGGTCCACGATCGGCCGGACCTGACCGTTGGCGATCAGCGGCCAGACGTGTTCCCGTACCGCGGCGACGATGGCCGCCTTCTCGTTCAGCGGGCGGGCGCGCAGCCCGGCACCGGTGATCGCGGCGCGCTTGGCCATCAGGGCGGCGAGATTCAGCTCCGCCTTCACCCCGCCCTGCAGGCCGATGATCGCCAGCCGTCCGCTGACCGCCAGCGCCTTGACGTTCCGCTGCAGATACTTGGCGCCGATGATGTCGAGGATGACATCCGCGCCCGTGCCGTCGGTGGCCTTGCGGATCTCCTGGACGAAGTCCTGTTCGCGGTAGTCGATGAGGATGTCCGCGCCCAGCTCGGCGCAGCGGGCCAGCTTCTCGGGACCGCCCGCGGTCACCGCGACCCGTGCGCCGACGGCCTTGGCGAGCTGGATCGCCATCGTGCCGATGCCGCTGGCACCACCGTGGACCAGCAGCGTCTCACCGGGCCGCAGGTGCGCGATCATGAAGACGTTCGACCAGACCGTGCAGGTCACCTCGGGCAGCGCGGCGGCCGTGACCAGGTCCACGCCGGCCGGCACCGGCAGCACCTGTCCGGCCGGGACGGCGACCTTCTCCGCGTATCCGCCGCCCGCCAGCAGCGCACACACCTCGTCACCGACGGCCCAGCCGTGCACGCCGGGGCCGAGCGCGCTGATCCGCCCCGCGCACTCCAGACCCGGATAGGGGGAGGAGCCGGGCGGCGGGTCGTAGAAGCCCTGGCGCTGGAGCAGATCGGCGCGGTTCACGGCGCTGGCCGCGACCTCGATCAGGACCTCGCCCTCGGCGGGCTGCGGATCGGGGACGTCCGCCCAGACAAGTGCTTCGGGGCCACCGGGCTCCGGGATAGTGATCGCTCGCATGGCGCGAGGCTACTCGCCGTCCGCGCACGGGGCGAAGGTGCGGGCGCCGAAAACTACCGCCGGGTCGGCCGGTTGCCCCCGCACGACGTGCGGTTATTCATCCGCCCGGCGCATCGGGGCGACGCCGGTGCCGGGGAGGGTCGGCTTCGCGGGCTGCTTGCCGGAGTGGTCCACCGCCTCCGTCGGGGCCGCCCGCACAATGGTGATCAGACGGTCCGTGATCTGCAGCGGGCTGGCCTCCGGATCGTCGTAACCGAGGAGCCGGTGGCCACGCAGCACGGACACGACCAAGTCGTTGGTCTCCCGTACGGACTTGCCGACCTCCGCCTTCACCACCGTGCGTTCCACCAGGTCGAGGCCGCTGCCCTGCTGGATCAGATCTTCCATGACGGTGCCCGCGCTGGGGCTGTGGACGGAGAGCCCCAGCAGCCGGCCGGCCGCGCTGGCCGAAGTGATCACGGCATCGGCGCCGGACTGCCGCAGCAGCGGGGCGTTCTCCTCCTCCCGCACCGCCGCGACGATGTTCGCCCTCTTGTTGAGCTGACGGGCGGTCAACGAGACCAGCACGGCGGTGTCATCGCGCTGCGTGGCGATCACGACCTGGTGGGCGCGCTGAACCTCGGCCCGGAGGAGCACATCGCTGCGGGTCGCATCGCCGACCACCCCCGCGAACCCGTCGGCCACCGCCGCGTCGATCACTTTGCTGCTGGGGTCGACGATGACGACGCGGTCGCGGTTCAGGCCCGTCGCACACAGGGTCTGGGCGGCGGAACGGCCCTTCGTCCCGAAGCCGACGATGACGGTGTGGTCGCGCAAGGCGTTTCTCCAGCGTTTCAGTTGCCACTGCTCGCGGGTGCGCTCGGTCAGCACTTCCAGTGTGGTGCCGACCAGGATGATCAGGAACAGCACGCGGAGCGGCGTGATGAGCAGGATGTTCAGCAGCCGCGCACTGTCGCCGTACGGGACGATGTCGCCGTATCCCGTGGTCGAGAGCGTGACGGTCGCGTAGTAGAAGCAGTCGAGCAGGTCGACCCGGCCGTCGGCGTTGTCGTGGTACTCGTTGCGGTCGATCCAGACGATGAAGACCGTCGCGAGCAGGACGAACAGCGCCATCAGCAGCCGGCGGGCGACCTGCCGCAGCGGCGGCATGGGGGCGCGGCGCGGCAGCAGCACCCGGTGCGAACGCTCCTCGGGCACCTCACGCGCCGCGGCGTCCTGGGACGGGAGCTTCACGCACTGCCTCCGGTGGCTTCAGTGGGGTCGTACGGGCCCCCGGGGGCCGCCCAGCCGGGCGTCCATCCCCCCGACCAGCCCGCTGACCAGGGGAATTCCAGGATTTCGAGCTCGGTGCCGCGCTCCGCGCCACCGGGCGGGACGACGGCCAGCGCATCGGCGGAGGCGATCCCGCGCAGCATGGCCGGGCCGTGGAAGCGCAACGGTACCGCCATCAGGCCGTGCCGCTCGTCGTCGCGGTAGGCCACCGGAACGAGCCGGGTGTCGTGCGGATGCCCGGGGACCGCGGCGGCCAGCGGCGTGCGGTACGGCGCGGCGGGCCGGCGGGCGGCGAGCGTACGGAGCAGCGGTTCGGCGAGGGTGAGCAGGCCGGAGACGGCGGCGAGGGGGTTGCCCGGCAGGCCGACGAGATGCCGGCGCGGGGCCAGGCGGGCCAGCAGCATGGGGTGCCCGGGGCGTACCGCCACTCCGTCCACCAGCACCTCCGCGCCGAGCCGGCGCAGGGTGGGGTGCACATGGTCGACGGGGCCCGAGGCGGTACCGCCCGTAGTGATCACCACGTCGGCGGTGGACTCCACCAGGGCGGCGTACAAGGTGTCGGCGTCGTCGGCGAGACGGCGCGGCGGCGCCGCCTCGACGCCCAGCGCCTGCAGCCAGGGGGCGAGCATCGGGCCGAGGGCATCGCGGATCCGGCCCTCCTGCGGCAGCCCGTGGTCCAGCAGCTCATCGCCCAGGACGAACACTTCGGCCCGCGGCCGGCGGTAGGCGGTCAGCTCGTCGTAGCCGGCCGCCGCGGCCAGGCCGAGGACGGCGGGGGTCACCAGGGCGCCCGCGGGCAGCAGTTGGTCGCCGCGGCGGCACTCCTGGCCGCGCGGGCGGATGTCCTGGCCGGGCGGCGCGGGCCGTGGTGCGTACAGCCGTCGTCCGCCGTCGCTCAGCTCACGGACCTCGCCGTGCTCGCTGCGCAGTACGGCGGTGGCGCCGGACGGTACGCGCGCGCCGGTGGCGATCGGGATCGCATGGCCGTCGAGGAGCGCCTCGGTGGGGGCGTGACCGGCGAGGATGCCGGACGGGGGGCCCGCCTCGGGGGCGTCGGCGGGCTTTTCCAGGCGCCAGGGGCCGGGGCCGGAGACCGCCCAGCCGTCCATCGCCGAGGTGTCGAACGACGGCAGATCGGTGAGCGCGGTGAGGGGGGCGACGAGCGCACGGCCGAGCGCCTCGCCGAACGCCGAGGTCTCGGGCGCGGGCGGCCCGGGTACGGCGCGCTCGGCGCGCTCGCGGGCGGTGTGCCAGGGGACGGCGGCCGGGGTGGTGCGCGGGCCGGGGCCGGTGGGAGGTACGGGGCCAGCGGGGCCGGAGGGGCCGCTCCGGACAGCGGCGGGGTCGTCAGGGGAGAACGGGTCGTCCGGTGTGTAGGGGGCGTCGCCGCCGCTGTCGGTCGCCGAGGAGGTGGCGGCCGCGGCCCCGCCGGCGGTGTACGGCGCCGTTGCGGTCGTGGCCTCGGACCCGGCCCCGGGGCGTACCCGCGTCGGCGCCGTGCCGTTGGCCAGCGCGAGCGCATCGTCGAAGGGGTCGCCGCGCCCCTCGGCCGAGGGGCCGCCCCACGGCCCGCCCGCCACGCCGCCGGGCCTCCCGCCGCACTCCCCGTCGGTCATTCCGCGGGCTTCGCTTCGGCACCCGGGGCGCCGCCGGCGTCGGACGCGCCCCCGGCCTCGGCCGCCCAGCGATGGGCCAGCGCGGCGGCCACATCGGCCAGTTCCTTCACATCCCGGTCCTGGCGGCCCGCCGCATAACCGATCAGGAAGGTCGTCAGCGGCGCGGCGGGGCGGGCCACGCCATGTGCCGCGTCCCGCGCGAGATCGAGAAGCGCCACCGTGTCGACATCGAGCTCGATGCCCAGTTCGGCCTTGACTGCGGTGATCCATTCATCCAACACACTCCCATGCTCCCTGATACGGGCGCGTGCCACGCTGATGTCTTCCCAGGTGTCGCAGTCGAAGGAGGCCGTGGAGGTGGCGTCCGGAACCCGTTCGAGCACCAACTCGGCCAGCAGCGCACGCAGCGGCAGTCCGGCCGGACTGCCGTGTGCGGCCCGCAACCGCGCCAGTTCACGGCGCAGCGGCTCGGCCCGGTAGGCGGCCACCAGCGGCTGGTCCCGCCCCGAGGCGTCCCGGAGCATCGCCCCGTCACGAGGCGCGGAGCCCTCGCCCGGTCCGGCACCGCCTGCCGTTCGCGTCGCCGCCGCCAGGAGGCTCCGTACGGTCGCGGCCGTCAGGAACGGGAGGTCGGCGGAGAGGACGAGCACCGTAGGGGCGGTGGTGTGCCGCAGACCGGCGTCCAGTGCGGCGAGCGGGCCGCCGCCGGGCGGGTCCTCCAGGGCGTGGACGACGGCGCGGGTGGTCGGGCGGGCCGGGCCGACGACGACGGTGGTCGCCGCATCGGGGCAGGCGGCGAGCACCCGGTCCAGCAGCGGGCGGCCACCGACGGGCAGGGCGGGTTTGTCCGCCCCGCCGAGCCGCCGGGCCGCGCCGCCGGCCAGCACGATGGCGTCGTGGTCGGTGAGCTCGTTCACCCCTTGAGTATCGCCGGGGGCGCCGGAATCACACCGCTGCCGGAGCGGCAGCAGATGTCATCTCCACCACAGCGGGCGCAGCCGGGGCGGCTGCCCCGGCGTCGCCGCCACCCGCCGCACTCCCCGTCACAGCGTCCGGAGCAACAGCGCGGGCTGTTCCACACAGTCGGCCACGAACCGGAGGAAGCCGCCGGCGGTGCCACCGTCGCACACCCGGTGATCGAAGGTGAGCGAGAGCTGGACGACCTGCCGGACGGCCAACTCACCTTCGTGCACCCAGGGTTTGGCAGATATCCGGCCGACGCCGAGCATCGCCGCCTCCGGGTGGTTGATGATCGGCGTGGAGCCGTCGACGCCGAAGACGCCGTAGTTGTTGAGGGTGAAGGTGCCGTGGGTCAGCTCGGCCAGGGAGAGCCCGCCGGCCCTGGCGGTTTCGGTGAGCCGGACGATCTCGGCGGACAGCCCCTCGACCGTGCGGGCATGGGCGTCCCGTACGACCGGCACCACCAGGCCGCGGTCGGTCTGCGCCGCAAAGCCCAGATGGACGGCGGGCAGCCGGACGATCTCCTGGGCCTTGGTGTCGACGGTGGAGTTGAGCGCGGGGAACCGGGCGAGCGCGGCCGTACAGATCCGGGCCAGCAGGGCGAGCAGCGACACCTTGGGGGCGCCCGGCACATTCATCGCCTTACGGGCGGCGAGGAGTTCGGTGGCATCGGCCTCCACCCAGCAGGTCGCCTCCGGGATCTCCCGGCGGCTGCGGCTGAATTTCTCGGCGGCCGCACCGAGCATCCCCTTCAGCGGGATCCGCTCCTCACCCGCCATGGCACCGGCCCGGGCCGCGGATCCAACGGCCGTCACGGCCCCGGCTCCCGCCACGCCCGTCACACCGGCACCGGTCAGCTCACCGGCCCCGGCCGTGGGGGCTGCTCCGGCGGCACCGGCCGTCTCCCGCTCCCGCCGCGCCCGGAGCGCGCACTCGACGTCCGTACGGAGGATCAGCCCGTCCCGTCCGGACCCCGTCAACTCCCGCAGGTCCAGGCCGTTCTCCCGCGCCATCCGGCGCACCAGCGGCGAAATGACGGCCACCGTACGGCTGTCGTCCTCCACCGCACCGGCCCTGGCCGAACCGTCCGCCCTCGCCGGACCGTCCGCCCCGGAGGTCCCGGCTGCTCCGGTGACGCCGACCGCCCCAAGGGCCGTCGCCCCGGCGGCAACCGCCCCTGAACCGCCAGGCGCCCCCTCGGCCGCTCCGGCACCGGCCGAACCGTCCGCCACCCGGCCGGGCGGCCGTGGCACTCCCGCCACGGGGCCCGCTCCCGGCCCCGGCCGGATACGGCGCCGCCGTGCCGCCGCCGCACTCGTGCCGTACCCGACGAGCACATTCCCGGACCCGGAATCCGCCGCGCCGTCCGCGGGCGCCTCACCTTCCGCACCCGCCCCAAAGCCCGGACCCGTCCCGGGACCGTCCCCCGCCAGATCATCCGGCACGGCTCCCACGGCGACCGTCACCAGCGGGGCCCCCACCGGGACTTCGGCCCCCTCCTCGCCGAAGCGGGCGGTCACCACGCCCCCGTACGGGCACGGCACCTCCACCATCGCCTTGGCGGTCTCTACCTCCACCACCGGCTGGTCGATGGCCACCACCTCACCGACCTCGACGAGCCAGTGCACGATCGTCGCCTCGGTGAGGCCCTCCCCCAGGTCGGGCAGGGTGAATTCGCGGACCACGGCCATCACTCACCACGTCCCTCGGTCCAGTCCGACTCCCACTGGAGGCGGGCGACGGTGTCCAGAATCCGGTCCACGCCCGGAAGGTGGTGCCGCTCCAGCATCGGCGGCGGATAGGGGATGTCGAAGCCGGCGACGCGCAGCACCGGCGCTTCCAGGTGGTGGAAGCAGCGTTCGGTGATCCGGGCGGCGATCTCGCCGCCGGGGCCGCCGAACCCGTTGGACTCATGGACGACCACGGCCCGCCCGGTCCGCCGCACCGAGGCGCAGACCGTCTCGTCGTCGAACGGCATCAGGGACCGCAGATCGACCACTTCCAGGTCCCAGCCCTCGGCGCGGGCGGCCTCGGCGGCCTCCATGCAGACCGGGAGCGACGGACCGTAGGTGATCAGCGTGGCGCTGCTGCCGCGGCGCCGGATCGCGGCGCGGCCCAGGGGGGCGACCTCGGTGGGTGCATCGGGCGACCAGTCGGCCTTGGACCAGTACAGCCGCTTGGGTTCGAGGAAGACGACCGGGTCGTCGGAGGCGATCGCGGCACGCAGCAGTCCGTAGGCGTCCTCGACGGTCGCCGGGGTGACGACCTGGAGCCCCGGGGTGGCGAGGTAGTACGCCTCGGAGGAGTCGCTGTGGTGCTCGACCCCGCCGATCCCGCCTCCGTAGGGGACCCGGATGGTCAGCGGCATCGTCAGCGCGCCGCGGGTGCGGTTGCGCATCCGGGCGACATGGCTGATCAGCTGCTCGAACGCCGGGTAGGCGAACGCGTCGAACTGCATCTCGACGACCGGCCGCAGCCCGTACATCGCCATGCCGACGGCGGTGCCCAGGATGCCGGCCTCGGCGAGCGCGGTGTCCGTGCAGCGGTCCTCGCCGAATTCCTTGGCGAGGCCGTCGGTGACCCGGAAGACGCCGCCCAGGGCGCCGACGTCCTCGCCCATGACATGCACGGACGGGTCGTCGGCCATGGCGTCGTGCAGTGCGCGGGTCAGCGCCTGCGCCATGGTGGCGGGCTTGCGCGCGGTCGCCGGAGCGGTGGTCGTCATGGCCTGGCCTCCTCGGCGGACCCGTCGGTGCCCGCTGCGTCCTCGGTGTGTCCGGCGGCCTCGGCGTCCAGCTCGGCGCGCAACTGTGCGGCCTGTGCCCGCAGTTGGCTGGTCTGCTCGGCGAATACATGGGTGAACAGGTCCATCGGGTCCACCTCCGGGTCGGCGTTCATCCGCTCACGGAGATCGGCCGCCATTTGCTCGGCACCGTCCCGGGTGGCGCTGACGAAGGCGTCGGTCAGCAGATCGCGGGCGGCCAGCTCACGCTCCAGCAGGGCTATCGGGTCGTGTGCCTTCCAGGTCTCGACCTCGGCGTCACTGCGGTAGCGGGTGGCGTCGTCGGCGTTGGTGTGCGCCTCGATGCGGTAGGTGACGGCCTCGATCAGGGTGGGGCCGCCGCCCCTGCGGGCCCGCTCCACGGCCTCGCTGAGCACCTCGTGCATCGCGGGGGCGTCATTGCCGTCGACCAGGCGGCCCGGCATGCCGTATCCGACCGCCTTGTGGGCGAGGGACGGCGCGGCGGTCTGCTTGGCGAGCGGCACGGAGATCGCGAAGCCGTTGTTCTGGACGAGGAAGACGACCGGTGCCTGCCAGACCGCCGCGAAATTCAGCGCCTCGTGGAAGTCGCCCTCACTCGTGCCGCCGTCGCCGACCATGGCCAGCGCGACCACCTCGTCGCCCTTGAGGCGGGCGGCGTGCGCCAGGCCCACGGCATGCGGGAGCTGGGTGGCGAGCGGGGTGCACAGGGGGGCGATGCGGTGTTCGTGGGGGTCGTAGCCGTTGTGCCAGTCGCCGCGCAGCAGGGTCAGGGCCTGTACGGGGTCGAGGCCGCGGGCCACGGCGGCGAGGGTGTCGCGATAGCTGGGGAAGAGCCAGTCCCGGTCTTCCAGAGCCAGCGCCGCGGCGACCTCGCAGGCCTCCTGCCCGGTGGAGGACGGGTAGACCGCCAGGCGCCCCTGCCGGGTCAGGGCCGTGGCCTGGGCGTTGTACCGGCGGCCGCGGACCAGCTGGGTGTACAGCCGGGTCAGTAGTCCGGAGTCGAGCCTGGCCGCGGCGTCCGTACCCAAGAGGCGGTACGGCTCCGCGTCGGGCAGGAGGGGCGCGGGGTCGACGCGCGGCTGCCAGGCGGGCGGCGGGCCGGCCAGGCTGCTCTTGTTCCTGCTGCTGCCGGGCTGCTCAAGGACCGTCATGTCGAGCACCTCCTCGGATCGAAGGGGGTGGCGCGAGGCGCCTCATAGGGGTGGTGGGCGGACGGCGGGTGGGCAGGATGGAATCGGCCAGGGCGGGTACGCCCTGCCCTACCGATTGTTCGGTCGCTGATGCATTTTGGCTACAGGCGGGCTCAGCCTGTGGACAAACGGTTCTCCACAGCTTGAGATGAAGCCAGGGCGTCCACAAAGGGGAGGCGGGACCATATGCCGGACGAACAGATGGCCAATTCCGGTGGGCAACCTGCAACAGCAGCCGGCCCGCCGCCGACGGCATCCCCGCCCGCGCCGGCCGCGCGCCCGCTGGACACCATCGACCGCTCGATCCTGCGCATGCTGCAGACCGACGGCAGGGCCTCGATACGCTCCGTGGCAGAGCGGGTGCATGTCTCGCGCGCCAATGCCTACGCCCGGATCAACCGGCTGATCGACGACGGTGTGATCCGCGGCTTCAGCGCCCTTATCGACCAGGAACGGGCAGGTCAGGGTGCCTCCGCCTACATCACGCTGAAGATCGTGCAGAATTCCTGGCGGACCGTGCGCAAGCAGCTCACGGCCCTGCCGGGCGCCACACATATCGCACTGGTCAGCGGCGATTTCGATGTGCTGCTGCTGGTCCACACCAAGGACAACCGCGAGCTGCGCGAGCTGGTCCTCACCCGTATCCAGTCGATACCGGAAGTACTGAGCACCCGCACCCTGCTGGTCTTCGAGGAGACCGACCTCGGCCCCGAAGAGGAATGACCGGCCCGGCCGCCGCTGGAGTGAGCCCTCGCCGGGCACGGGCCCTCGCCGGGCACGGGCCCCTCGGAAAATGCCGGAACCCCGCTCCCGGACCATGGTTCTCAGGGGCCGGCGAGGGCGCGGATCATTGCTTGCGCAGCCCCGCGAACGCCGTACGCACCACGGCCTCGGCGACCTCGTCACGGCTCACCGCGCCACCGCGCCCCGGCCGGTACCACTCCACAATCGAGTTGATCATGCCGAAGAGCAGCCGGGTGGCCAGCCGGATGTCCACGTCGTCCCGTAGGTCGCCGTCGGCGGCGGCCTGCTTGAGCAGGTCGGACACCTCGTGGTCGAACTCCCGGCGGCGCTCCATGGCCCACCGCTCGGTGTCCGTGTTTCCGCGCACCCGCAACAGCAGCGTCACATAGGGCAATTCGTCCATCAGCACCTCGGCCACCCGCCGGGTGACATGCTCCAGCCGCTCGATCGCCCGTCCCTGGCGGGCGCCCGGTTCCTCCAGCACGCCGAACAGCCCGTCCAGCGCCCGGCTTATGGCGCGGTGCAGCAGCTCTTCCTTGCTGCGCACATGGTGGTAGATCGAGGACTTCGAGATACCGGCCGCCTTGGAGAGGTGCTCCATGGACGTGCCGTCGTAGCCGCGCTCGATGAACACCTCGACGGCGACCGCGAGCAGCGAATCGGGCGTATAGGTGTCTCGCTTGGCCATGGTCATGATTAGAGCACCCATTCCTCGAGGTCTGCACGGCGCCGCAGCGCCCAGGACGGTGCGTACCGTCCGCCGGCGTTCTGGTGGTGCATCGAGTCCAGCAGATCCCGCACCCAATGGGCTCCGAGCCGCTCGACCCACTCCATGGGGCCGCCGGGGTAGTTCACGCCGAGCCGCATGGCCGTGTCGATGTCCTCAGGGGTCGCGACTCCGCGGGCCGCGGCGTCCACGGCGAAGTCGATGATCATCGCGATCGTCCGGGCGACGATCATTCCCGGCACGTCCTCGACCACGCTGACCTGCTTGCCCAGCGCCTGGAACAGCCCGACAGCCTCCGCGAGGTCCTCCTCGGAGACCGCCGCCGAGGCCGCCAGGGCGATCCGGGTCGCGGCACGGTAGTCCAGGGACAGGTCGAAGCGGATGCAGTTCCCATGGACCGGGGTCGTGGCCGGACTGTCGTTGGTCAGCGCCAGACAGGCCCCGCCGGGAAGCCGGATGAAGCCCTCCGGCACCCCCGGCGTGCGGTCGCGGGTGACCTTGATGCCGGCCTCCTCGATGAGCTCGCGCAGCAGCACCGCGGGGCCGGGCAGCTTCCCGTGCAGACCGACGGACACGGGTGCCGGGCAGGGCTCCGCGGTCCGCGGTTCCGGCCGGCGGGCGCCCTCGGAGTAATCGAACCATCCCCGCCCCGCCTTACGGCCGTGCAGCCCGGACTCGACCAGCCGGCGCTGCGCCAGGGAGGGGGTGAACTTCGGGTCCTGGAAGAAGGCCTGCCACACGGAGTGGGTGACCGCCTCGTTCACGTCCTGCCCGATGAGGTCGGTCAGCTCGAAGGGCCCCATCTTGAATCCGGCGCCGTCCCGCAGCACCGCATCGATGGTGGCGGGGTCGGCGACCCGTTCCTCGTAGGCCCGCAGGGCTTCGGAGTAGAAGGGGCGGGCGATGCGGTTGACGATGAAACCGGGGGTGTCGGCGCAGCGCACCGGCTGTTTCCCCCAGGCCGCGGCGGTGTCGTACGCCGTGGTGGCGGACGCCTCGTCGGTGGCGAAGCCGCTGATCACCTCGACCAGGGGGAGCAGCGGCGCGGGGTTGAAGAAGTGCAGGCCCACGCAGCGGCCGGGGTGGCGCAGCCGGCCCGCGACCGCGGTCACCGACAGCGAGGAGGTGTTGGTGGCCAGCAGGCAGTCCGCCGCCACGATGTCCTCCAGGGCGGTGAACAGCTCCTGCTTGGCGGGAAGTTGCTCCAGGATCGCCTCGATGACCAGCGCGGCGTCGGCCAGCTCCGCGAGGGCGGTGGCGGGGGAGAGGCGCGCGCGGGCGTCGTCCCGCCCGTCCGCCGAGATCCGGCCTTTTTCAACGAGCCGGTCCAGCCGCCGCCCGATCTCCTCGGCGGCCTGCCCGGCGCGCCCGGGGGCGGTGTCATAGAGGCGTACGCGATGGCCGGCGACGAGCGCCACCTGCGCGATGCCCTGTCCCATGGTGCCGGTGCCCACCACTGCCACGGTGCTGCTGGTCCCGATTGCCGTCATGCCTGCTGATCCTCCCCGACCGACTTTTCCACAGGCTGGCCGGGCCCTCTTGCCCCGACCGATCGTTCGGTTACTCTAACTCCGTTGCCTTGTCCGCTCCCAGCCCTTATCCGCTCTCCGCATCCACTCTCCGCCCGGCTCGACGAGGAGTTGGTCATCGATGGCCGCCGAAATGACCGCAGCGCAGTTGATCGAGAAGCACCGCCCGACCCTCGACCAGACGCTGGAGGCGATCCGCACCCGCGCGTACTGGTCCCCGCACCCCGAGCACCCGAAGGCGTACGGCGAGACCGCCGCACCCGACGGGATGGCCGCCTTCGAGGCGCTGCGCGGCAAGCGGTTCGAGCTCGACCAGCCCGGCACGGACGACTGGACGGGCGGGGAAGTCTCGCCGTACGGCCCGGAGTTGGGCATCAGCTATCCGCATCCGGATGTGGACGAGCTGCTGCCGGCCATGCGCGCCGCCCTCCCCGTCTGGCGGGACGCCGGTCCCGAGACGCGGGCGGCGGTGTGCCTGGAGATCCTGGCCCGGATCAGTGCCCGTACCCATGAGTTCGCGCAGGCCGTGATGCACACCAGCGGCCAGGCCTTCATGATGGCGTTCCAGGCGGGCGGGCCGCATGCCCAGGACCGTGGCCTGGAGGCGGTGGCGTATGCGTACGCCGAGCAGGTCCGCATCCCGGAGCAGGCGCCGTGGTCCAAGCCGCAGGGCAAGCGTGACCCGCTCGAACTGACCAAGAGCTTCACGGCCGTGCCGCGCGGTGTCGCCCTGGTGATCGGCTGCAACACCTTCCCGACGTGGAACGGCTATCCGGGCCTGTTCGCCTCTCTGGCGACCGGCAACCCGGTGCTGGTCAAGCCGCATCCGCGCGCCGTGCTGCCGCTGGCGCTGACCGTCAAGGTGGCCCGCGAGGTGCTCACCGAGGCCGGCTTCCCCGCCGATCTCGTGTGCCTGGCCGTGGACAAGCCGGGTGAAGGCCTGGCCAAGACGCTGGCCGTCCGTCCCGAGGTCCGGATCATCGACTACACCGGCTCGACCGCCTTCGGCGACTGGCTGGAGACGCACGCCCGGCAGGCGCAGGTCTTCACGGAGAAGGCCGGCGTCAACACCGTCGTCATCGACTCCACCGACGACTACAAGGGCATGCTCAGCAACCTCGCTTTCTCGCTGTCGCTCTACAGCGGCCAGATGTGCACCACCCCGCAGAATCTGCTGATCCCGCGCGACGGCATCAGCACGGACGCCGGACCGAAGTCGTACGACGAGGTCGTCAGCGATCTCGCGGGCGCGGTGAGCGGCCTGCTGGGCGATGACGCACGGGCCAACGCCCTGCTGGGCGCCATCGTCAATCCGCAGGTCAAGGAGCGGATCGACGCGGCTGTCGGGCTCGGCGAGGTGGCGCTGCCCTCCCGTGAGGTGGCCAACCCCGAATTCCCCGGGGCCACGGTCCGTACTCCGGTGATCGTCAAGCTGGACGGCGCCAAGCCGGACGACGAGGCGGCCTATCTGTCGGAGTGCTTCGGCCCGGTGTCGTTCGCGGTGGCCGTCGACTCCGCGGCCGACGCGGTGGATCTGCTGCGGCGTACTGTCCGCGACAAGGGCGCCATGACGGTCGGCGCGTACACCACCTCGCCCGAGGTCGAGCAGCTGGTGGAGGAGGCCTGCCTGGAGGAGTGCGCCCAGCTGTCGCTGAATCTCACCGGCGGCGTCTATGTGAACCAGACCGCGGCGTTCTCGGACTTCCATGGCTCGGGCGGCAACCCGGCGGCCAATGCGGCGCTGTGCGACGGCGCCTTTGTGGCGAACCGCTTCCGGACGGTGGAGGTGCGCCGGCCGGCGTGACCGGCGTCGGGGCCGGCCCCGGGCCCGGGACCTGTCCTGGGCCCCGCCGGGCCGCAGACGGGGCCAGGCCTGTCAGAGGGCGCCCGGCCCCTCGATCCGCGCATGGCGGCCGATCCAGGCGTGCATCGCGATGGCGGCCGCGGCCCCCGCGTTGATCGAGCGCGTCGAGCCGAACTGCGCGATCGAGCAGACCAGCGAGGTGTGCCGGCGCGCTTCCTCAGTCAGCCCCGGCCCCTCCTGGCCGAACAGCAGCACACAGCGGCGCGGCAGCTCGGTCGTCTCCAGCGGTACGGAGCCGGGGAGATTGTCGATCCCGATGATCGGCAGCTCCTCGGCCGCCGCCCAGGCGGTGAGGTCGGCGGTGTCCGGGTGGTGGCGGACGTGCTGGTAGCGGTCGGTCACCATCGCGCCGCGGCGGTTCCAGCGGCGCTGCCCGACGATATGGATCTCCTTGGCCAGGAACGCGTTCGCGGTCCGGACGACCGAGCCGATGTTGAAGTCGTGGCCCCAGTTCTCGACGGCCACATGGAAGTCATGGCGGCGGGTGTCGAGGTCGGCGATGATCGCCTCGCGCGTCCAGTAGCGGTACCGGTCGACGACATTGCGGCGGTCACCGTGCGCGAGCAGCTCGGGGTCGAACCGCTCGCCCTGCGGCCAGGGCTGCGGATGCGGTCCGACGCCGATCTGGGGCCCGTACCCCTCGTCGTACTGGAGGGGCTCGGCGGGGGCGGTTTTCTCGCTGCTCACCCCACGAGCGTATGGCCACCGCCGCTGTGCTCCGTACGGGTGTCCGGCTCACCGCCGCCGGATCCGGTGGCCGAGCGGGCCGGTCCGCCGCGCGAGAAGAGCCGTTTGCGCAGGCCGGAGATGCGCCCGGAGAGCCAGGTCAGGAAGTTCGTCGGCAGGAAGACCGCGTCCGCGGTGATCATCGCGAGCGAGAAGAACGGCAGCCCCAGCAGGAACGCGATGGAGAGGTGCTCACAGATCATCGCGACCAGCAGCACATTCTTCAGCCGGCGGTTGAAGAGCGTGAACGGGAAGGCGACCTGCACGATCACTGTGCCGTAGGTGATCAGCATGATCATCACGCCGTTGCTGCCCAGCAGCTCGGACAGCGCCGGCCAGGGGGAGAAGTAGTCCAGGTGCATCGGGAAGTAGACCGCGGTGCCGTCCTGCCAGCGGCTGCCCTGGATCTTGTACCAACCCGCGGTGGCGTAGATCAGGCAGACCTCGACCATGATCACCAGCAGGGCGCCGTTGTGGGCGAGCTTGGCGAGGGTGTCCAGTACGACGCGCGGCTCGCCGGGCGCGTACCGCTGCACCGCCCACCACAGACCGTGCGTCGCCCACAGTCCCCACAGCACCAGGCTCCAGCCGATGTGCGGGAACGGACCGTTCTCGAACCAGCTGAGGCCGTAGTTGCCGCCCAGCTGGGCGACGGCCAGGGCGAGGCCGAGCACGGCCCACAGGATGACGCCGGGCAGATCGCGGGAGCCGGTGGGAGCGCCGCCGGTCTCGTCCGCGGCGGCCGCGGCCCGCTTCGCGCGGCGTGCGTCCAGCGACCAGACCTGCCCGCACCGGGTCAGCACGAGATACATCGACATCAGGTGGATGACGTTGTCGCCGCCGTCCCCTATGAAGATGCTGCGGTTCTGCAGCGAGATCACGCCGACCATGAAGAGCACCGACATGGTGCGGGTGCGCCAGCCGAGCATCAGCAGTGCGCCGGCCACGATGGCCAGCAGATAGATGCACTCGAACCAGCCGCGGCCGTCGGACCAGGGCAGCACGGAGAAGGCGTGGTTGCCGTCCAGCAACCGGCGCGCCATGTCCAGGCTCCAGGGGCTGTCGGGCCCGTAGAGAACCGCGCGGTGCGGCCATTCCCGCAGCAGGAACAGGAGCCAGGTCGCCGAGAAGCCGATCCGGATCACGGCGGTCTGGTACGGGGCCAGCACCCGATCGGTGGCATACCGGAAGCCCCGGCCGATGGCGCGCTCGATACGGGTCTCTTCGTAGGGGGCGGACTCCTGGGGCGCCTGCGGTGCCTGCGGTGCCTGCGGTGCCTGCGGTGCCTGCGGTGCCTGCGGTGCCTGCGGTGCCTGCGCATGCTGGGGCACTTCGGTCGGCTCCGTGGGGTGCGCGGAATGCTGTGTGCCGGGCGTCTGCTGAGGCTGCTGGGGCGTCGGTGACGTCACTGGTGGTTCGCTCCCTCGGGCAGGTCGTCTGCGGTGACCTGCCACCAGGGCAGCACGCGGAACACGGGCTTGTCGCTGATCTTCTCGGAGCTCCACGGCGGCGGGCGGACCGCCGTCGTCTGCGAGCGGACCTGAATCCGCTCGACCCGGCCGCCGCTCCTGGTCCACTCACCGTCCATCCGCAGCAGCACGATCCGCCGGATGTAGCGCTCGGACAGCTCACCGCGCAGGCCGACCGGGCGGTTCTGCGCGTTGTGGGTGTTGAGGAAGAGTTCCCACCCGCGGCGCAGCTGGTTCTGCTGGGTATGGCTGGGCATCGGGTTGTGGAGGATGGCCTGGCCGTCGCGGGCGGTCAGATCGGTCCAGCCGGTGGTCCGCACGGCGCCGTCCTCGGTGCGCAGCTGTGCGCGGACCTGGACGTCGCTGTTCTGCTGGAGGGGATTGGGTGCGAACAGCTTCCAGTTCTGCTCGTACTCGGGATAGACATAGTCGCTGATCAGGGCGCCCTGCTGCTTGCTGAGCGTGTTCGACGGCGCGACATGCAGGAACATCATGGCGAGATGAATCGCGACGATGACCGCGATGGCACAGGCCGCCACTCCTATAACGATCCGCGAGGGCAGCGAGAGCGCGGCCAGTGACCGCGATTCGTCCCCGTATGACTCCATTCCCGCCCCGTTCCCAGAATCCATGCGGCTGACTCCGCTTCGGAACCGTACCTATGCGGACCCCGCCGGGCACACCTTCCCCGGGTTATCCACAGGCTTGACACCCGAGGTCCGCCCACTCACCATTGAACCGAACGATCGGTCGGTCGGGAGCAGCGAGGGGGCACCACATGACGACGATCGCGCCGGAAGAGACGGCCCGAGAGGCCGTATTCGACGCCACCGTGGCCGCGGAAGAGCGCATCGAGCCGCGGGACTGGATGCCGGACGCCTACCGCTCGACACTCGTGCGGCAGATAGCGCAGCACGCCCACTCCGAGATCATCGGCATGCAGCCGGAGGCCAACTGGATCACCCGGGCGCCGTCCCTGCGCCGCAAGGCGATCCTGATGGCGAAGGTGCAGGACGAGGCCGGCCACGGCCTGTATCTCTACAGCGCCGCCGAGACCCTGGGCACCGGCCGCGACGAGCTGCTGGACAAGCTGCACTCCGGCCGCCAGAAGTACTCCTCGATCTTCAACTACCCGACCCTGACCTGGGCCGACGTCGGCGCCATCGGCTGGCTGGTCGACGGCGCGGCGATCACCAACCAAGTCCCGCTGTGCCGGTGTTCGTACGGTCCCTACGCCCGCGCCATGGTCCGCATCTGCAAGGAGGAGTCCTTCCACCAGCGCCAGGGCTACGAACTCCTGCTGACCCTCAGCCGCGGCACCGAGGCACAGCACGCCATGGCGCAGGACGCGGTGGACCGCTGGTGGTGGCCGTCCCTGATGATGTTCGGCCCGCCGGACGACGAGTCGTCGCACTCCGCGCAGTCCATGGCCTGGAAGATCAAGCGGCACTCCAACGACGAGCTGCGCCAGCGCTTCGTGGACATCTGCGTCCCCCAGGCCGAGGCCCTCGGACTGACGCTCCCCGACCCGGATCTGACGTGGAACGAAGAGCGCGGCCACTGGGATTTCGGCCCGATCGACTGGGCCGAGTTCCGCGAGGTCCTCAAGGGCAACGGCCCCTGCAACGAACAACGGATCAGCCGCCGTCGACAGGCCCATGAGGAAGGCGCCTGGGTGCGCGACGCAGCCGCCGCCCACGCGGCCAAGCACGGGAAGGCCACCCGATGACGACACCACGCCCCGCCGAAACCGCCGCCACCGCCGCAGCGCCCACCGACTGGCCCCTGTGGGAGGTCTTCGTCCGCAGCCGCCGCGGTCTCTCGCACACCCACGCCGGCAGCCTGCACGCACCGGACGCCGAGATGGCACTGCGCAACGCCCGCGACCTCTACACCCGCCGCTCCGAAGGCGTCTCCATCTGGGTGGTGCCCTCGGCGCAGGTCACCGCCTCTTCGCCGGACGAGAAGGACGCCTTCTTCGAGCCGGCCGGCGACAAGCCCTACCGCCACCCGACCTTCTACGAGATCCCGGACGGGGTGCATCACCTTTGAGGAACATCACCGCCACCCCGGCCCTGCCCCTCGGGGACGACGCCCTGATCCTCTCCCACCGCCTGGGCGAGTGGGCAGGCCACGCCCCGGTCCTGGAGGAGGAGGTCGCCCTGGCCAATATCGCGCTGGACCTGCTCGGCCAAGCCCGCGTGCTGCTCTCCCTGGCCGGTGACGAGGACGAGCTGGCCTATCTGCGCGAGGAGCGGCAGTTCCGCAATCTCCAGCTCGTGGAACAGCCCAACGGCGACTTCGCCCACACCATCGCCCGCCAGCTCTACTTCTCCACCTACCAGGAGCTGCTGTTCGACCATCTCGCCGCAACCGAGAGCGAGTTGGCACCACTGGCCGGGAAGGCCGTCAAGGAGGTCGCCTACCACCGCGACCACGCCCACCAGTGGACGCTGCGCCTGGGCGACGGCACGGACGAGAGCCACGCCCGGATGCAACGCGCCCTGGATTCCCTGTGGCAGTTCACCGGCGAACTCTTCGAGCCGGTGGACGGACTGGAAACGGTGCCCTGGGCGGCCCTGCACGACACCTGGACCACCCGCATCACCGCCACCCTGGAGCAAGCCACCCTCACCGTCCCCGAAGGCCCCCGGCACGGCGCCTGGAGGGCCGGCGCGGGCCGCCAGGGCCTGCACACCGAATCGTTCGGACGGCTGCTCGCCGAGATGCAGCACCTCCACCGCAGCCACCCGGGGGCGACATGGTGACCACCACCGCCCTCGAAGAGGAACTGCTGGCGCTGGCCGGCTCCGTTCCCGACCCCGAGCTGCCGGTGCTCACCCTCGCCGAGCTGGGCGTGCTGCGCGGTGTGCAGCTCACGGCCCCCGGCCGGGTCGAGGTGCAGCTCACCCCGACGTACACCGGCTGCCCCGCCATCGAGGCGATGTCGGCCGACATCGAGCGGGTGCTGCACGACCACGGCATACCCGAGGTCGAGGTCCGTACGGTCCTCAGCCCGCCGTGGACCACGGACGCGATCACCGCCGAGGGCCGCCGCAAGCTCGCCGAATTCGGTATCGCACCGCCACGCCCCACGGGACCGGCCGGCGGACCGGTCACCGTCGACCTCACCATCCGCTGCCCCCACTGCGGATCGACCGACACCACCCTGCTGAGCCGGTTCTCCTCCACGGCGTGCAAAGCACTGCGCCGCTGTGAGTCCTGCCGCGAACCCTTCGACCACTTCAAGGAGTTGTGATGTTCCACCCGCTCCAGGTCCGGGAGATCGAGCGGCTCACGGACGACGCGGTGGCCGTCACCTTCGCGGTCCCGCCCGAGCTGCGCACGACCTTCCGGCACACCCCCGGGCAGCACATCGCGCTGCGCAGATCGGTCGACGGCCAGGAGATCCGCCGTACGTACTCCATCTGCACCCCGGCCACCGACCAGCCGGTACTGCGTGTAGGCATCCGGCTGGTCGAGGACGGTGCGTTCTCGACGTACGCGCTCAAGGAACTGGCGGTCGGTGACACGGTGGAGGTCATGGCCCCGGCAGGCCGGTTCACCCTCGAACCGCGCCCCGGCCACTTCGTCGGAATCGTCGGCGGCAGCGGCATCACCCCCGTGCTGTCCATCGCCGCCACCCTGCTCGCCCAGCAGCCGGACGCCCGCTTCTGCCTCATCCGCAGTGACCGCACGGCGGCATCGACGATGTTTCTGGAGGAGGTGGCCGATCTCAAGGACCGCCATCCCCAGCGCTTCCAGCTCATCCACACCCTCTCCCGCGAGGAACAACAGGCCGGCCTGCCCTCCGGCCGCCTGGACGAGACCCGCCTCCGCTCCCTCCTGCCCGCGCTCCTGAAGATCGACGCCGTCGACGGCTGGTACCTCTGTGGCCCCTACGGCCTGGTCCAGGGCGCCGAACGCGCCCTGCGCGCCCTCGATGTGCCCCGCACCCACATCCACGAAGAGATCTTCCACGTCGACAACGGCACCCCGACCGCCCCCGCAGCCGCCACCCCCGCGCACAGCACCGTGACCGCCACCCTCGACGGCCGCTCCGGCAGCTGGCCGGTCCACGACAGCGAATCGCTGCTCGAAGCAGTCCTGCGCAACCGCGCGGACGCCCCGTACGCCTGCAAGGGCGGCGTCTGCGGCACCTGCCGCGCCTTCCTGGTCTCGGGCGAGGTCCGCATGGACCGCAACTTCGCCCTGGAATCCGACGAGGTCGACGCGGGTTATGTGCTGGCCTGCCAGTCCCACCCGGTCACGGAGAAGGTCGAGCTGGACTTCGACCGATAGGACCGACCCGAGCGAAGCGGCCCCACGCACCGGGCGCGGCGCCGCCCCAGGCGCCGCCCCGGCCCCTCAGGGCGGCGCCACAGCCCCGGGCGCCCCTCGGAGCCGTGCCCAGCTGAATCCGGGACGCTGCCCGAGCCACTTCGCCACCACAAGGCCCCGCCTTCACCGCCGAAGACCCGCCGCTGATCCACATGCCCAAGGTTCCACGTGCCCAAGGCCCCGACGTCAGCAACCGGCACCGGCACCAGCTTCCGCGTCGGCATCGCCATCGCCATCGGCTTCGGCTCTCGGCTCTCGGCTTCGTTCCGGCAGGAACCGGCACCGAGGCGGTCCCGAAGCCGGTGCCGGCCGAACCCCGCAAGCACGGCCACCCGCTCCCCGGGTCGCTCCCCGCCCGCCCCAACTCCCTCCCCCTTGCACCGCCTCCGCCATTCCCAATTCCTGCAACCTGTTCTACCTTGACGCTTCGTCAGATCGAGGCGCCGCGTGGGAGGACAGAGCAGTGGACTTCACCTTCACCGAGGAGCAGCAGGCCGCCGTCGAAGCGGCGAGGGCCGTCTTCTCGGGGGTCGCTCCGGACAGTGTGCCCAGCCCGGCGATCGCCCCCGGTGCGGTCGCCGACGACTTCGACCGCGCGCTCTGGCACAAGCTCGCCGACGCCGACCTGCTGAGCCTGCCGATCGCGCCCGAGCACGGCGGCGCAGGCCTGGACCCGATCGCACTCTGCCTCGTACTCCGCGAGTCGGCCAAAGTGCTGGCACGGGTACCACTGCTGGAGTCCGGAGCCGCCGCGCTCACCATGCAGCGTTATGCGACCGACGAGCTCTGTGCGGAGGTGCTCCCCCGGATCGGCGCCGGGAACCTCGTCGTGACCGTCGGCGCCCACGGCCGCACCGGGCACGAACCGGCCGAGCTCGCCGTGGAAGCCCGTCAGGAGGGCCCCGAATGGGTCCTCGACGGCGTACAGACCGCTGTGCCCTGGGCCCGGACCACGGACCGGATCCTGCTCCCCGCCCACACCTCCGAAGGCCACACCGTCCTCGCCCTCGTCCCCCGCTCCCACCCGGGCATCAGGCTCGACGACCAGGTGTCGACCAGCGGAGAACCGCACGCCGAGGTCCAGCTGGATTCCGTACGTATCAGCGCCCGGGAAACGATCACCGATCCCGCCGCCTGGGACTCACTGCGCAACATTCTGACCACCGGCACCTGCGCACTCGCCCTGGGGCTCGGGGAGCGCGTACTGGCCATGACGAGCGACTACACCGGCAAGCGCGAACAGTTCGGGTTCCCCGTGGCCACCTTCCAGGCCGTCGCCTGCCAGACCGCCGATCGCTTCATCGACCTGTGCGCGATGGAGGCCACACTCTGGCAGGCCGCCTGGCGCCTCACCACCGAAGCGACCGGCCCGCTACCGCTCGCCGGAGATGTCGCGGTCGCCAAGATCTGGGCCTCCGAGGGCGTACGCCGCGTCGTCCAGACCGCCCAGCATCTACACGGTGGCTTCGGCGCCGACACCGACTACCCGCTGCACCGCTACCACGCCTGGGCCAAACAGCTCGAGCTGTCCCTCGGCCCCGCCGCCGCCCACGAGGAGTCCCTCGGCGAGCTGCTCGCGGCACACCCGCTGGGCTGAGTCGAGTGCAAGCCGGAGCCGGGCCGGCGCCTGTGCCGGGCCAGGGCGGGGCGGGGCGCGTCGGTCGGGTCGCCGTGCCGGCGCCGGGTTTCAGGGCTCTGGCCACGGCCGCCGCTCGTCCCGGTAGCGCCGGCGGCCTGCGGTTGCCCCCTACTCCTTCGACACCCCGGACGATCACCCCGTGCGGCCTCCGCCGCCCCTCCGGGAGGAGGCGACTGACGACTGTTCGGGCGCTGACGGCTGTCCCCGGGGGCGCTTGACGGCCGCACGACGGGACGACCTCCAGCTAACCGACCGCCCGACCGCCCGGCAGCCCGACTCCCCAGCTCTCCGGCGCTCCGGCGCTCCGCCTAGATGACCGACCCCGAGCCGCCCTTGCCGTCCGAGACGGGACGGCCGGCCGCCTCCCATGCCTGCATGCCGCCCGCGACGTTCACCGCGTCAACGCCCTGCTGGACCAGGTACTGCGCCACCTGCGCCGAGCGCCCGCCGACCCGGCACAGCACGTACACCTTGCCGGCCTCGGGAGCCGCCTCGGTCAACTCCCCGTAGCGGGCGACGAATTCACTCATCGGGATGTGCAGCGCGCCCTCGGCATGCCCCGCCTCCCACTCGTCGTCCTCGCGCACATCCAGGAGGAAATCCTCCGACGTGAGAGCGTCGACACCGACCGTGGGCACAGAACCAAATTGCATGGTCTCGACGCTACCCGACCAGCTGCGCGAGGTACGTCTCGCGTTCCGCGACATCGGCGAGCAGCTTCTCGGCGATCTCGTCCAACAGCGCGTCCGGGTCCTCCGGTGCCATCTTGATCATCGCGCCGATCGCGCTCTCCTCCAGCTCGGCTGCCATGGCGGCCAGCAGCTCCTTGCGCTCGGCCAGCCACTCCAGCCGCGCGTAGAGCTCCTCGCTCTCGCTGAGCCGCTCCTCGACCGGCGCGGGGCCGGCCTCCCACTCCCGCGCCAGCTCGCGCAGCACCGTCTCGTCGCCCCGGGCGTACGCCGAGTTGACCCGTGCGATGAACGCATCCCGCCGCGCCCGCTCCGCGTCGTCCCGCGCCAGGTCCGGGTGGGCCTTGCGCACCAGGTCGCGGTAGACCTTGCGGGTCTCTTCGCTGGGCCGCACCTTCTGCGGCGGCCGCACCGACTGCTCGGTGAGCATCGCCTGAGCCTCGGGATACAGCCCGTCCGAACCCATCCAGCCGTGGAAGAGCTCCTCGACCTCCGGCATCGGCAGCACCGACGCCCGCGCCTCCCGCGCCTTACGGATGTCCGCGGGATCGCCCGTCCGTGCCGCCACCGCCTCGGCGATCTGCGCGTCCAGCTCGTCCAGCCGTGCATACATGGGGCCGAGCCGCTGGTGGTGCAGACGGGAGAAGTTCTCCACCTCCACCCGGAAGGTCTCCACCGCGATCTCGAACTCGATCAGCGCCTGTTCCGCGGCCAGTACTGCCTTCGCGAGCCGCCGGGTCGCCTCGTCCTGCGCCGCGGTCGCCTGCTCGCTCGGCGCCCCGCCCGGATCGGCCCCTTCCGCGGCCTGACCGACGCCCGGGTCAGGCTCTGCTGCGGCCTGACCCACGGGTGGATCGGTCCGGGCCACGCGGCCGACGTCCGGCCCCTCCGGGCCCGCGACCTGATCTTCCGGGCCGCCGCCGTGCCCGAGCTGAGCGTCCTGCCCGCCGCCGCGGGCGTCCGGTGCCTGCGGGTCGGCCTGGGCGTCCGGGGTGCCCGGTACGTCCGGTCGGTGCTGGCCGTCCTGCGCGTTCTCCGCGTGCGAGTTCGTCACCCGGCCAGCGTACGGCCCCGCCGAGCGCGGCCCGCCATGGCCATTCGGTCGCTTCCTACTGCGCTTGGGGCCCCTCCCCCCCCCAGCCCACCCACCCCTCCTGCCTCCCACCCACACCGGCCCCCACACCCCGGCCAACTCCACGACTCAACCGACCCCACGCCCCCAACGGAGCCCCGGACTCAACCCGACCCAACACACGCCCCACCGCGCCGCCGAACCCGACCACCGAGCCCCGGCCAGCGAAGCCAGTCCCCCCGACCGCCAATCCCCGGACCTGCCAGAGCACCCCCGACCACCCATCCCGGCCCCGCCAGCCTCGGCCCGCCAGCCCGTGGCCCCACCGGCCCGGCCCCGCCGACGCCCCACGCCAGCCCCGGCCCCAGAGCCCCCCGTCCGCCCCCTCCCCTCCTCACACCCCCATCTCTGCCTCGATCCGTCCGCTCTTCACCGCTGCGGTCAGTGCCGCGTGGTCTGCTTCCGTGCGGTCCGCGTAGGACACCGCGAAGGCCGCTATGGACTCGTCCAGTTCTTCGTTCTTGCCGCAGTAGCCGGCCAGCAGGCGCGGGTCGGCGCTGTGGGAGTGTGCTCGGGCCAGGAGGGCGCCGGTCATCCGGGCGTAGTCGTCCATCTGGTCGCCGGACAGCTGCGTCGGGTCCACGCTGCCCTTGCGGTTTCTGAACTGGCGGACCTGGAAGGGCAGCCCTTCCTGTGGACCGCTGCCCGAGGCGGCGCCACCCGTGGCCGACGACGCCACGCCCTGCACCGTCGTCCAGCCCAGCAGGATGTCGCTGACCACCTGCATCCGGCGCTGCCCGAGCACCACCCGGCGGCCCTCGTGCACCACCGACGGCACCGGGAAGCCGGCCTTCTCCGCGAAGGGCGCCAGCACCGAACTGCGGGCCTCCTTCACCTGCAGGACCAGCGGCTCGCCCCGGTGGTCCTGCAGCAGCACCACATACGACCGCAGGCCCACACTGCCCGTGCCGACCACGCGGAAGGCCACATCGTGCACCGCGTACCGGGCCAGCAGGGGCAACCGGTGCTCGGTGACCGTGTCCAGATAGCCGGTGAGGGACGCGGCGACGGCTGCCGCCTCCGCATCCGGTACCCGCCGCAGCACCGGCTGTGCATCCACGAACCGGCGGCCGCCGTCCGCCGTCGGCTCCGTCGCCTTGGCCGCGAACCGTGCGCTGGTGTTCTTGCGGGCCTTCTCCGCGACCCGCTCCAGCGTCCCCAGCAGATCCCGGGCGTCGGCGTGCGAGACCAACTCCTCGTCGGCGATCGCATTCCACGCCTCGATGGCCGGCAGCTTGGCCAGCAGCCGCATCGTGCGCCGGTAGGAGCCCACCGCGTCGCGCGCCGCCTTGCGGCAGTCGTCCTCATCGGCGCCGGCCTCCCGGCCGGCCAGCACGATCGATGTCGCGAGCCGCTTCACATCCCACTCCCACGGCCCGTGCAGGGTCTCGTCGAAGTCGTTGAGGTCGATAACGAGGCCGCCGCGGACGTCGCCGTAGAGGCCGAAGTTGGCGGCGTGCGCATCTCCGCATATCTGCGTGCCGATACCGGTCACCGGGCCGGCGGCCAGGTCGTACGCCATCAGGCCCGCGGAGCCGCGGAGGAAGGCGAAGGGGCTCGCGGCCATCCGCCCCACCCGTATCGGCGTCAGCTCGGGCAGCCGGCCGGCGTTGGACTCCTCAACCGCCGCGGCCGCATCCGGCCGCCCGTCCGCGATCGACAGCACGGCCTGCTCGGAACGCGGAAGGCGCTCCCGCAGCGCCCGGCCGACGGCCTTGGGCGACGGCCCCTGGGCATCCGGATGGGCAAACCCCGGTACGTACGGCACACGCGGCATAGCGGGCCACCTCCCCCTTCACGACCTGTTGTTCTTGATGTCTCTGCGCTTCAGTGTCTCTGCGCTTCAGTGTCTCTGTGCTCTGCGTTCGTCCGCGCGCCGGGCGGTTCCGGCCTGCCGACGCACATGACGTTACCGAGGTCCCGGCGCGGCCCGCAGAGCCTGTGGATAACTCTCCGGACCGCTATACGCCCACCGCCTCTCCCTCTCCTCCTCCGACGCCGCGGCTGCATCCACGGCCCCGTGGCCCGCTCCCCCTGCCGTCCGCATCCGCCGACGGCCCCGTTCCTGAGCCGGTTCCGGCACCGTCGCCGCCACCGCGGCCGCCGCCACCGCCGCGGCATGGGCCGCCGCCTCCGCCTCCGCGGCACGCCGCCGCTTCTCGGCCAGGGCCGCCACACCGATCGTCACCAGGCCGGCGACCAGCCACCACACCAGCGTCCAGACGTGTCCCGACAGCCCGTAGCCGTCGAAGTAGACATGGCTGCGGGTGCCCTCCACGAAGCCCGCACCGTTCCAGAAGGAGTGCAGCGCCGCGAAGAACCCGTTCTGCATCTCGGGGCGGAAGATCCCGCCGGAGGACGTGAAGTTGAGCATCACGAAGAGAGTCATCACACCGAGCGTCGTCCAGCGCTTGAGGAAGGTGTGCAAACCGGTGCCGATCAGCAGAACGCCCGCGGAGTAGAGCCAGGCCATGCTCCACAGTCCGCCGAGACCGTGGTCGACGAGGTGGAAGACCGGACCGGCGAACGCCGTCCCGATGAGGCCGACGACGAAGGAGGTGCCGAGGGCCAGCGCCGCCCGCAGCCGGAGCGGCAGCGCGGCTCCGGCACCGCCGATCACCGCCACCGAAGCGTACGAGCCGATGCTGATCGCGACCAGCAGGAAGAAGATGCCCTGCCCGGTCGGGTCGTCCTCGGTGGTCGGCGCCACATCCGTGACCGTCAGCGGAGCGCCCTGTTGCGCCGCGATCGGGGTGAAGACCTTCTGGACGACGGTTGCGCTGGTGTCGGAACCGGCCGTCGCCACCAGCAGCTCCGGCGCCGGCTTCCCCGGGGCAGCCGCCCCGCCTGCACCGGACCTGCCCGCCGCCGCACGCGAAGCACCCGCCTCACCAGCTCCATCCGCCCCGCTCGAAGCACCCGTCGAAACCGACGCATCCGCCGAGCCCGCCGCACCCTTCGCACCCTTCGCACCAGGCGCAGGGATCACATACGCGCCGAAGATGTCCTGGTGCCTGAGCCGGTCGACCGCCGCCGACCGGTCACCGACGGTCCGTACCTGCAGGTCGCCGCCCGCTTTGTCGTTGATCGACTGGGCGAGCAGCTGGGCGCTTCGGCCCGATCCGACGACCGCGACGGGCAGATGGTGCGGCGCGGGGTGCGCGAAGGCACCCAGATACGCCAGTCCCATCCCGATACACATCAGCAGCGGGGTGATCAGCTGCGTCAGAACGTGACGCAGCCCGGCGGCGTGGGCGCCGCGCGCGGAACGGTGCTCGCTTCGGTGGTCGGGACGTCGGACCGTACTCATGGGCCAGGCCTTCTCGGCTCGTCGGATCAGCTGTGGCCACCAGGTGGCCGGAAGCCGTAGTTGGCTATTACAACTCTCAAACCACGTTGTACTATACAACTACCTCTACGAAAGGCAACCCGTGGCTCACCGCGAGGACTCCGTCGAGACCATCCAGCAGGAGATGACCGCGTTCGCCCGCCGGGCCCGCGCGACCGCCGCCCGGATGCATCCCGAGCTGTCACTGGTCTCCTACACCCTGCTTGCGCACCTCGACGACCAGCAGGGATGCCGCGCCACGGATCTCGCGGCGCACTACTTCCTGGACAAGTCCACGGTCAGCCGGCAGATCGCCGCACTGGAGAAGCTCGGCTTCGTCGAGCGCCGCCTGGACCCCGAGGACCACCGCGTGCAGGTGCTGCACCCCACCGAGAAGGGCGCCCAGGTACTCGCCAATGTCACCGCCAGCCGCCGCCAGGCGTTCCACGAGCGGCTGGCCGACTGGGACGAGGACGATCTCGACCGCTTTGCGAGCTACCTGCGCCGCTACAACGCCGCCCAGGAACGGCTGGGCTAAGACACCCACACACCCACCCGAACACGCGCCCAGAAGCGGAGGCCGCCGCACGGCCCGCCGGCACTCCCGGCCCCCGGCGCCTACTTCCGGAACCGCTCCGGACACTGCCCGCCGTCGGCGAGATAGGTCTCCGCCCAGCGCCCCAGCTCCTGGAGCGCCGGCTCCATCGCCAGACCGGCCTCCGTCAGCCGGTAGGAGACGCGCAGCGGCGGCCCCGCATCCACCTCGCGGACGACCAGACCGGTCGCCGCCAGCTCCATGAGGCGGTCGGAGAGCATCCGCTCACTGATCCCGGGAATGGCCCGCCGCAGATCGGCGAAGTGCACCGGGCCCGGCATCAGGGTGGCGACGATCAACCCCGTCCAGCGCTTCCCGAACAGCTCGAAGACGCGCGTCATACCGCCGTCGACCTGCCTGCACATCGCCTCGCCGTGGTCCGCCATACACCCAGAGTACCGCCTTCCCGTTGGGTACTGCGGAAAAGTAAGTTCCTGTGCTATCAATAGGGACGTACGGAATTCAATCAGTGGTCGAGCACCGCCCGGCCGCCCGTCGAAGGACCGATCCCCATGGCCACGCTTCTGCTCATCGACTCCTCCGTCTTCCCCGAGGGCGGCTCCGCCTCCCGCTCGGTCACCACGGCCTTCCGCAAGGCCTGGGAGGAGCAGCACCCCGACGGCACCGTGATCCACCGCGACCTGGCCGCCGATCCGCTGCCGCACCTCGACGGCGTCGCCGCCGCCGCCGGCTTCTCCGACCCGGCCACCCACACCCCCGAGCAGCAGGCGGCCTTCGCACTGCGCGTCAAGCTCGCCGAGGAGCTGGAGCAGGCCGACGCGATCGTCATAGGCGCGCCGATGTACAACTTCACGATCCCCTCCACGCTCAAGGCGTGGCTCGACCAGGTGATCATCATGGGCCGCACGGCGGGTGAGCAGCCGTCGGCCAAGGGCACCCCGGTCACCGTCGTCGCCAGCCGCGGCGGTTCCTACGCGCCGGGCACGCCCCGTGAGCCCTTCGAGTACGTCCAGAACTACCTGGAGGCCGTGCTGAACGGCGGGCTGGGCCTCGAGGTCGACTTCATCGTCCCCGAGCTGACCATGGCCCCGAACAACCCGGCGATGGCCGAGCTGGTCCCGCTGTACGAGACCTCCCGCGACAAGGCCCACGAGGACGCGGCGGCCAAGGCCAAGGCCCTCGCCGAGCGCCTCGCCGCCTGAGCCCGGCCGGGCCCCGGGCCGAGGTGCCGGCAGCCCGCACCCCGGGCCCGCGGTGCGGGGGGCCG